>NZ_AHOO02000009.1 GCF_000244755.1 Leptospira licerasiae serovar Varillal str. VAR 010
AACATTAATACAGTAATTGTAGTTTCAATTACATCAAATTTGAATTTAGCAGAAGCTCCTGGGAATGTAATTCTATCTAAAAAAGATTCTAATCTTTCAAAAGACTCAGTTGTAAATGTTTCTCAATTAGTAACTTTAGATAAGGAACGATTTCTTGATAAAGTTGGTAAATTGAAAGCAGGCAAGATGGCTGATGTTGAAGAAGGGTTGCGGTTAATTATTGGCCTAAATTAACGGGCACTGCGTATAACTAACAGCTTGCCACTACGCTTCGGGCTTGCTTCGCAACCCTCGCTTGGCCTTCGGCACATTGGCTTCTGTCACTCGTCTTGCAGGGCAAGTCTCGTGCCAGTCTCTAACGCCTCCTTCGGAGGCTCAGAGTCGCCAACGTCGGCAAGCATTGAACGTTATACGCAAGGCTGGCAAAAATTGATTTTTTAAGGAATATTTATATAAAAATTCTTGATGTAATACCAAAACGTGATACATTAAATTTGTGATAAGTTTAAGAATACCGCCTGAGTTAGAGAGAAAACTAGATTCGTTTGCGAAATCTAAAGGAAAAAGCCGTTCCGAGATTGTAAAAGAGTCAATTCTTGAATATATCAAGAATCATAGCTTGAGTAAAACACCTTTTGAATTGGGTGAAGATCTATTTGGTAAATATTCTGCAGATAATAAGCAGTTGTCTCAAGATCGAAAAAGTGTATTAAAAGAGATCTTAAAGGACAAGAATGAAAAACGTCGCTCTCGTTGATTCTGGTCCCATTATTGCTTTATTCAACTCTTCAGATAATTATCATAAATCAGTATTTAAGTTCTTAAAAAGTTTTAAAGGCTCATTGTTTACTACTTGGCCTGTAGTTACTGAGGTAATCTATTTACTTTCCTTTTCTATTGATGCTCAATCTGATTTTTTAGAATGGATAGAGCGGGGAAGTTTGCAGATTTTAGATATAACCTTAGATGATTTAAAATATATAAAGAGTAGAATGCAAAAGTATTCAGACTTACCAATGGATTTGGCAGATGCATCTTTAATGTGTATTGCTGAACGGGAAGGCATTTATAATATTATTAGTATAGATTCAGACTTTTCGATCTATAAGACTCTTAAAGGTAAATATCTTACAAATTTATATAAGAATTAAGCCAGCCCAGCGTATAACTGTCGGTGCTTCCGCTCCGCTCGCGGATCGCTTACGCGACCACTCGCTCGGGCTACGCCACATTTTGCTTTGTCACTCGTCTTGCAGTTGCAAGCCTCGCGCCAAGTGCTTCGCACGCGCAAAACGTCGGAACACCTTGGTCGTTATACGCAAGACGCCCAAATATTGCATTTTATAGAAGAATTCATTTGACTTATATACAAAGATTGTATATACTAAAGAAATGAACCAGACTGTTAATATTTCCTTTGAAAAGGGGCTTTTAAAAGAAATAGATAAAATTGCCAAAAGAGAACATAGATCAAGGTCAGAATTGATTCGTGAAGCGGCGAGAGCCTATATAGAAAAGAAATTTAAATGGGAAAAAATTTTCGAAATTGGCTCAGCAATTTCTAAGACAGCAAATATTACTGAGGAATCCATTATAGATGAGATAAAACTAATTAGGAAGCAGAAGAAAACTCCCTGATGCTTAAAGTTCTTATAGATACCAATGTTTACATATCAGCAATTCTATTTGGTGGCAAACCTAAAGTTATTTTAGAAGAGCTAATATCGGGAAAGATAATTGGCTACATTTCTGATTCCATCTTAAAAGAAATTGAAGAGACATTAAAAAAGCCAAAATTTAAGTTAAGTGAAGAATTTATCTCAATAGTTTTATCTGAAATTGAATCACTCACAGAGAAAATAGTAAATATATCTCTAAAAGACTATGCGGGTCTTCGAGACAGAGATGATTATCACATACTTGAGAGTGCGATTTCAGCAAAGGTCGATTATTTAATTACTGGCGATCAAGATTTACTGGTTTTAAAGAATTTGAAATCTCTCAAGATTATTTCTCCTGAACAATATTTAAGTTTGGATAGTAGTGGGGCGTCCAGCGTATAACTTTCGGTGCTTCCGCTACGCTTCGGGATTGCTAACGCAACCCTTGCTTGGCCTTCGGCACATTTCGCTTTGTCACTCGTCTTGCAGGGCAAGTCTCGCGCCAAGTGCTTGCACACTCGCGAAACGTCGGAACACCTTGGTCGTTAGGCGCAATATGGGCTAAAATTTCGCTTTAATAAAAAATGCTAAAAAGCAGGGAAATATCGATCGACAATTTGTCTTACGACATTAATATCGATGTATGAGCAGAGTTATTATTTCACCTAAATTTCAAGTAGTTATTCCTAAGGAAATACGTGAGAAAACAGGGATTAAGATCGGTAGCCATTTAGAGGTAATTTCTTATGGTAATAGAATAGAATTAATTCCAATTGAGCCAATTAAGAAGCTTAAAGGCTTTCTCAGCGGTATGGATACTAAAATTGAAAGAGAGAAGGACCGACTTTGAATATTGTCGATTCTTCAGGTTGGCTTGAGTATTTTGCTGGCACAAAACGTTCTGCTTTATTTTCAGAAGCAATTGAAAAGACGGACAAACTCTTTGTTCCTACTATATCGCTGTATGAAGTATTTAAAAAAATCTACCTAGAAAGAGATGAAGACAGTGCCTTGAGAGCGATTGCTCATATGCAACAAGGAACTGTAATAGACTTGGATGCTTCCATTTCAATATTTGCAGCGAAACTAAGCAAGGATCATAAAATACCAATGGCAGATAGTATTATTTTAGCAACGGCTCGTAAATATAATGCAATACTATGGACTCAAGACGATGATTTTATTGGTTTAGATGGGGTTAAATATTTCCCCAAGAAATAAGTTAGGATATTTCTGATCAAGTAGCCCATACTGCGCCTAACTAAAAAATTGTCGCTGCGCCGCGGGATTGCTTCGCAACCCTTGCTTGGGCTCCGCCACATTCCGCTTTGTCACTCGCCTTGCAGAGCAAGCCTCGTGCCAAGTCCTTCGGACTCGCGGAACGTCGACAATCATTGGTCGTTAAGCGAAATGCGGGGGTAAAATTATCCTCTTTTCAGGAATTTCTATTTGCAACGTTGGCTTTAATTTTAGAACTATTTTGGCAAAACTGTAGAATATTTTGATCAAAATCTTTGTATTGACATTAGGCACACGTCTAATATTGTAGATGTGTGATCTTCGATTGGGATAATGATAAGAACGAAACTTTAAAGGCTGAGCGAAATATTAGCTTTGAAAGGATAGTTGTTGAAATTGAATCTGGATCAGTTTTAGATATTTTAAAGCATCCGAATATGAGAAAATATCCGAATCAAATTTTGATACTTGTGGAAATCGATAATTATGTTTGGGTAGTTCCAACAATTGAGAATAAGAATACTTTCTTCTTTAAGACAGCTTATCCATCAAGGAAATACACTAGTGCTTATCTGCCGGAGGCAAATTTATGAAATATAAACTTAGCCAAGAAGAGAAAGATTTAGAATCTTCTATCGAACGAAATGAATGGAATCCGGTTGATAATAAAGCTCAGTATTTGAAGAAATTCAAATCTGCTGCCAAGAACACCCTATTAAAAGATAAGAGAATGAATATTAGAATTGCTGGGAAAGATATTCAATTGCTAAAAACTAAAGCATTGGAGATTGGAATACCTTATCAGACTTTGGTTTCAAGTATATTACATCAATATGTAACTGGTAAATTAATAGAACGGTAGACTAGGCCGAACCCCACACTTCGCTTAACTAACAACTCTGGCGCAGCGCTTCGGGATTGCTTTCGCAACTCTCGCTTGGGCTTCGCCACATTCCGCTTTGTCACTCGTCTTGCATTGGCAAGTCTCGCGCCAAGTCCTTACGGACTCGCGGAACGTCGCCAAGCGTTGGACGTTATACGCAATCGTGTTAAGGATCATACTTTAATAGAAATGGAGTTCTTTTTATATCTCATAGAAATTTGATTAAAAGCATAGAATTTGGTGAATTTAACTAGTTGACACAAGGCATACATTGTCATCAGAATTGATCTGAGTGAAAGAATATGCTTGGGATTCAGATAAGAATGAATGGCTTAGAGAGGAAAGAGGTATCTCTTTCGAGGACATCTTATTTCAAATTGAAAAAGGATTTCTCTTGGACATCTATGATCATCCAAATTCAAAGAAATATCCAGAACAGAAAATCTTTGTAATTGAACTTGATGGTTACGCGTATTTGGTTCCATTTGTTGAATCAAAGAGTGAAATATTTCTTAAAACAATAATCCCAAGTAGAAAAGCCACGAGAGATTATATTAAAGATAGAGTAGGTGAAGAATGAAAAAAAGGATGACCAATACTATTACTAAATCTCCCTCTATGTCCAAAGAAGAGCAGGACATACTTAATTCTTTCGAAGCAGGTGAGTGGGTCCCTATCTCATCTTCAGATAAAAAGAAGAAATTGGATTTATATCGTAAAGCTTCTTCCAAGACTTTGAGCAAGAATAAAAGAATTAATATAAGATTAAATCAAATTGATTTAGATTCTATTCAAAGAAAGGCGTTTGAAGAAGGCCTTCCTTATCAGACGTTAATATCTAGTTTAATCCATAAGTTTGTTACTGGTAAGCTGGTTGAAAAATAATTTAATCTAATCAGATACACGACTGCGTATAACTGTCGGCTCTGACGCTTCGCTTCGGGCTTGCTTACGCAACCCTCGCTCGGCCTCCGGCACATTGGCTCAGTCACTCGAATTGCAGAGCAATTCTCGTGCCTGTCTTCACTTCGTTCTGCTCGCCAACGTCGTCAAGCCTTGGTCGTTAGCCGAACATGCTTGCCCGAGAATTGCTTTATTATGAGGAATTAAGTAATAGGGAAGTGCGGATTCATTATTTTGAAAATTTTATATTAAAAGCTTGAAAATACGAATTTATATCGTATGTTGTATCGTATGAAAGTGACCGCGATACTACCAGATGATCTCATTGCAGAGGTTCAAAAGTATTCTGGAGGTAAAAACATAACTGATTCTCTCCAGAAAGCTCTCTCAGAGTGGCTAAAACAGGCCAAAATAAGGAATTTAAACGCGAAGCTACATAAATCCCCACTTTCGTTCCAGGAAGGCTTCTCTGGGGAAAATATCCGCAACTTGAATCGGAACAGATGATTCTTGTAGATACATCTGTTTGGATAGAGTTTTTCAGAGGAAATGATCCTCATTTCGGTGAGCTAAAAGAATTAATTGAATCATCGGAAGTAATAGTTCATGAAGTTGTCTTTGGAGAATTACTCCAAGGATGTAAGAATAAGACCGAAGTATCTTTTATCCTAGAATACTGGGAGAATTTAAATACTCTAACTTCAGATGGAAGTTTCTTATTAGCAGGTAAACTTTCTTTTGAGAATAAGCATATTGATAAAGGAATTGGATTGATTGATTCAGTTCTTATTAATGAAGTTAGAAGTAAGAAGCTTCAACTTTGGACATTAGATAAAAAGATCCTTAAAGTTTTAGATAAAAAAGAAATCTATTCAAGTAGGGGCAAGCACGTCGGCTAACTATCGGTGCCTCCGCTACGTTCGTGGATCGCTAACGCGACCACTCACTCGGGCTTCGCCACATTCGCTTCCGTCACTTCGTTTGCAGAGCAAACTCGCGCCGTTGCGAACGTCGGAGCACCTTGGTCGTTAGCCGCCATATGCAATAAATCTAATGAAATATATTGAAATTGGTCTGTGAAGATTAGGCAAAATTAGTGGCGAATTTTAAGTATCATTGGGACCAATTTCTGAGGCATCCGGAATGGATACAGTTTGTATTAGATTCAAAAGCTGTATTTAGGAATTTATTTAAACTTTTTTCTTTGCTATCTTTCTTGTTAGTAATAATACCGTCTCTGATTACTTCGATATTTTGGGTCGATTTTAGCAATTCTGGTTCCTCAGGTGATAAACCACTATTTGAGCTTATTATAACTTTGGTTATATATATTGGCTATGTTGCCTATGCTCATGTTGCGATTGTTTCTATTTTCAGATTTCGTAAATGGGCTATTACTATTCTAATCGGTTATAATTCATTTATTGCTGTTACCTATTTACTGCAGAAAATCGTTTCGCGTGGTTCCTTTGGATTGGATATTTTTTTTGATGGGTTAGTGTTTGGAATTACGCTTTCAAATATTCTGATTGCAGTGGTTTATTATAAAATATTTGAAAAGAGTATAAAAACCAACAACGATTGAATTGCCTACGGCGGCTAACTAACAGCTCTGGCGCAGCGCTTCGAGATTGCTTTCGCAACCCTCGCTTGGGCTTCGCCACATTCCGCTTTGTCACTCGTCTTGCATACGCAAGTCTCGTGCCAAGTCTTTCGGACTCGCGGAACGTCGCCAAGCGTTGGTCGTTGTGCGCCATAAACATATTAAATGAAAAAACCTATAGTACGACCATCTCACAAAGAATTTGTAGATCTTGCGGAGACAGAATTTCTATTCTTAGAAGTAGAATATAGTTTTAGAAAAGAATGGGATTCTGTGGATGCATTTCATGTAACTTATTCAAATTCTTATTTAAAGATCCATATTAGAGGTTGGAGTTATGGGGAATATGCGTATGTAACAATATTTTTTGGGGAAGAGGAGCTTCCATATCACGAATATATAACTTCATTTAGCAAAAAACTGACACCTACGACAGGAAAAAATCAATTGGACGATTTGAAAGAATATGCATATAGATTAAAGTTTGAATGCCGAGAAATATTAGAAGGTAATTTCACTTGCTTAATACCGTACAGACCTTTCCCGAATGCCGAAAAGGTTTGGCGCAAAAGAGACTATTCAGAAATTGTAAGACAACTGCAGAATGTTAGTTTACCACTTAGTGAAGCATGGAGCAACCGACTTGAACATGCAAAGAAAAATGTAAAGCACTGATCATTGTAAGTTTACGGCGCACAACTATCGGTGCCTCCGCTTTGCTCAAGGCTGCTTCGCACCTCTCGCTCGGGCTACGCCACATTCGCGTCCGTCACTTCGTTTGCATGAGCAAACTCGTGCCGTTGCGAAACGTCGGAACACCTTGGTCGTTTAGGCGCAATGAAGCGCTAAAATTTTCTTATAAACGAAATTCTAAAAAAGCTGCTCATATCATTAACCCACTATGTTTCTGCTATCGGACGACATCGATACTATACGTATAAATAGTTTATTTATTGATAGAAATAGTATATAATTTCATCATTGGTTGAATGCCAAAAATTTTTGAAAGAAACGGCTATAAGTTCTTTTTCTTTGCGAACGAAGGAAATCCTCGAGAACCAGTTCACATTCATGTGAGAAGAGGAGAAAAATTAGCAAAATTCTGGCTAAAGCCAAGTGTAAAGTTGGAAGATAATTATGGATTTAACTCTAAAGAGTTAAATTGGATTGAAGAAGAGATTGAGAATAATTTAAATCTCATAGAAGGTAAATGGAATGATTTCTTCGGTATCTGAAGCAAAAGCTCAAAGAATTTGGTTCGATGATGATAATCTTTGGTTATCTTTGTATGATGGTAGAACTTTATCGGTTCCGCTCGCTTATTTTCCTCGATTAAGAAGAGCGAACAAAGATCAACTTGAAAGATATGAAATTAGTGGAGGTGGGATAGGTCTTCATTGGGATGATCTAGATGAAGATATTAGTGTTCCTGGCCTCTTGCTAGGAAATGGCGATCTTACCTCGCATAAGAAAAAATTATAATCCTCCTTGTATTAAGCGCTTCACTGCGCCTAACTGTCGGTGCTTCCGCTCCGCTCGCGGATCGCTTACGCGACCACTCGCTCGGGCTACGCCACATTTTGCTTTGTCACTCGTCTTGCAGTTGCAAGCCTCGCGCCAAGTGCTTCGCACGCGCAAAACGTCGGAACACCTGGGTTGTTAGGCGTAATTTACCTGCTGGGGAATCAAACACAATAATCAAGAAAACAATGAAAAATTGATTTCTTGTTTTTTGATCTTCGTTTTAAATCAAAGAACGAATGAAATAAGGCATGGCAAAGACATGATAGAACAAAAAATCACCCCTTGTTTGTGGGTAGAAAGAGACGCAAAAGCAGTAGCTGAATATTACCTATCAATCTTTAAGGATGGTAAATTAAAGGACTATCGCTTATTTACAAAAATGCCGAAAGATGGCAACCCTGATACTGATGATCTATCCGGCGAACTTGAAACAGCTGTAATGGAATTAGCAGGTGTTGAATTTAGTATATTAGCAGCAGGGCCATTATTTAAATTTAATGAAGCAATATCTCTTGTCATTAATTGTAAAGACCAAACAGAAGTTGATTACTATTGGGATGCATTAACTGCTAATGGCGGCGAGGAGGGACCGTGTGGCTGGTGTAAAGACAAGTATGGGTTATCTTGGCAAGTGGTTCCGACTGAGTATTTTGACCTCATTCATAATAGCGATCCAGCAATAAGTAGAAAAGCATTAATGAATACCTTCAAACAAAAGAAACTAATAATTTCAGAGTTAAAGTAAAATAAAAGAATATTCGACAGCTAAAAACTGCGTATAACTAACAGCTTGCCACTTCGCTTCGAGCTTGCTTTCGCAACCCTCGCTTGTGCAACGCTTTGGGAAAGATTGTAAAAAACGAAGAGAAAGCTATAGACGATAATATAAGGAACCATATGAGAAAGTTAATTGCAGCAATCAATATGACGATTGATGGGTTTTGTGACCATACCTCAGGTATCCCTGACGAAGAAATACATCAGCATTACGCTGACCTGTTGAGAAGTGCTGATGTAGCTTTATATGGTAGGATAACCTACCAGCTAATGGAATTTTGGCGAACCGTACTGGAAAATCCTACAGGCGATAAAGCAATGGACGACTTTGCAGTCGCAATTGACAACACCCGGAAGATTGTTTTTTCCCGCACACTGAAAGATGTAGATTGGAAAAGTGCGAAATTAGCAAGCCAAGATCTTGAGAAAGAAGTTTTGGAACTCAAGCAACAATCAGGTAAAGACGTTTTTGTGTGCAGTCCGAGCTTGATTGTAGCTTTGACGAAACTCAATTTAATAGACGAATATCAACTTTGTGTTCACCCTGTTATCGCAGGAAGTGGCTTGCCGTTATTTAAAAATATCAGCGAAAAAATAACGTTTAAACTTATAAAGACCAAAACGTTTAGTAGTGGTGCAGTCATTCTCTATTATGAACCGACAAACGAAAGAGGAACGAACCACTAATAGGTATTAGCCCTTGAATTGGAGTTTGTGCTCGAAGTTAGCGCACCCTAGGCCATGAGTCTTTTCTCGAAAGTGTAGCGAGTTACGCAAACTCGTACATAGTGTTTCGAGATAGAGATCTATTTTTTTTTGCGTTTAAACTAAATGTTCTTGTAGGATATTGATTCTAAGAATTTAATGGCATTCAGGTTCTTTACTCGTTCTGTTTTTATTGCATAGCCCGTACTGATCTAAATTAAATTATCATACGGACTATTTATAACATCTGTATGGAACGAGGATAAAATCCATGTCATCCAAATTATTTGTAGGTGGCCTTAGCTGGTCAACCACCGACCTAACTTTACGTCAAGTGTTTGAAACTCATGGCGCTATTCAAGAGGCAAACATAGTAGTAGATCGTGAAACCGGAAGATCGAGAGGATTCGGTTTCGTTACCTTTGTTGATCAATCTTCTGCGAATGCAGCAGTTTCGGAGCTCAACGGTAAGGATTTAGACGGACGTAATATCGTTGTCTCCGTTGCCGAAGATAAATCAAGATCTGACCGTAACAGGAATACAAATAGAAAGTTTCAGCGCGATCGCTGGTAAGCAATCTACATTCGTAATTTAAATAGATAGTCTTCTTGCCCTATCGTATTTCGCATACGATTCAATATACTTGAAGTAAAGCGGCAAGAGGATTATTCGTCCGAAAAAGTCTGGCTTCTTTTTCTGCTAAGGCGATTACTTTTCTAAGTAAGTTTTCATAACCTTTATATTTTCTTCTTTAAAGCCCTATACAAAATCCTAAAGCAAAATTTGAATACGTATTCAATAGGAGAGCTATATGGCCAAAAAAGGTAACTTGTCCTTTGTAAAAAGGCAACGTGAAATAAAAAAGAAGGAAATTAGGCAGGAAAAACTGGAAAAGCGAAAGATACGCAATGAAGAAAAAAAAAGTCATAAAGAGGAAGCTCCACCGGAAAAAGAACAATAAGCCTAAGATTCACTAAGTTCTTTCTTTATCCTTCCAGCCGCTAAACCAGTAACTTCAAGGACTTTTTTCAGTCTTTGAATCACCGATCTATTTTCTATTCCTACTACGTCTAATTATCTGTGCTTCTTGCAGCGCTTTGCAACCCTTGCTTGGCCTTTGGTACATTCCACTTTATCGCCCGTCTTGCAAGGCTTGACCGTTATGCGAAATTCTATTCGACCTCATTCTCCACCATTTATATTTAAATCCTCGTATGAAAGATTATATTAAATCGTTATTTTTGTACTTTTCCCTAAGTTATTTAATCTCCTGGGTGATCTGGCTTCCGCTATATTTGCCAAAATTTGGGATCAATTCTTTACCCGTCTTGCCATTTCATCATGCATTTGGTGCAATTGGACCGGCCTCTGCCGCACTGATTGTTAGTAGAATTGATCAAGGAACTCCAGGTGTAAAAAGTCTATTCGCAAAGATGTTCCGATGGAACTTCAATTTTATCTGGTATATTATTGCTCTCTTCAGCCCATTTATTCTTCTCGCATTGTCTGTTCTTGCAAAGTATTTTATCTCATCCGAGATAAGTCTAATAGGCATCGGTGTAAGCAAAGAGTTCCCGAATTTTAGCTTCGCTTTATTCTTTTTTTATAATATTTTTACCTTTGGTTTCGGAGAAGAAATCGGTTGGAGAGGATTTGCGTTACCGAAATTACAGAAACATTTTCAAGCAATTACTTCAACTATGATTTTGACCTTAGGTTGGGCTGCTTGGCATATTCCTCTTTTTTTCTATCGACCTGGTTATGTTGAAATGGGATTCTTTGGTATCGTTGGCTGGGTAATGTCTTTGTTTACAGGTGCAATTCTTTTGACATGGCTTTTTAATTCTACGCGGGGAAGTATACTCATTGTTGCCATCTTCCACGGTACTATAGACATTGTTTTCACTTCTGACATTGTCGATGCAAGCATTATGAATATTACCGGCTTCTTGATAGTTTTATTTGCCATCGGGGTTCTTCTGTTCTACGGCGGAAAAAATTTGTCCAAAGTGGATCGGCATATAAACTAAGCGGATTCAAGGAGAGGCTCGATAATTTGCGTTATGCTTCACTAAAATCTATGTAGTCGATAAAGAGGTATTTTCAAAATGATGGAATAGTGGCCAAATGTTTCCACGTCAATGCGGGGGATTTCGTTTTCCGGGCCCACTGGCGCCGACGCAAACGTCGGCAAAGCTTGGTCTTTAGGCGAAAGATATTTGGAATCGTTATAAATATGATAAATAAGCCTAATAAAAATAAATTTCTTATCTTAACATTGTTGTTTGGTCTAATCAGCTTCTTTATAGTCGCCCATCTATTAGTTGTAATCACTCTTGCTCCTGCTCGCGTAACTATAGGTAATCCACCACCTGGATATGAAAAAATCGAATTTAAATCTAAATCTGGAGGGATTATCAGAGGTTGGTTCAATAATTCGTCAGGCAAAAAAGGAACTATAATTCTTTTACACGGTATCAGAGCAAATCGTTCAGCAATGTTAGAAAGATCGAACTTCTTTGTAGAGCATGGATATTCGACACTTTTGATCGATTTTCAAGCTCACGGTGAAAGCGACGGTGATTTGATTACAGTAGGAGTAAAAGAAAGTGAGGATGTAAAAGGCGCTATTCATTTTGTTAAAGAAAAGCGTGGCCAATCGAAAATAGGCATAATCGGCAGCTCGTTAGGCGGCGCTTCCGCACTTTTAGCTGATATTTCGAAGACGATCGATATCATAATTATTGAATCGGTTTTCTCTACAATTGATTTAGCTATTCGGAATCGAGTGGCTGTTAGTATGGCAAAACCTATAGCATTTTTAACGCCTATTGCATATTATATTCTTAAATACGAGATCAATATTCCGGAATCTGGATTAAATCCGATAGATCATATACACGAAATAAAATGTCCCATCTTTGTAATTTCCGGAAAAGAAGACTTATATACATTTGAATATGAATCACTAAATATGTATCAGAAGGCGCCGACTCCTAAAGAACTTTGGATAATAGATAAAGCAGCTCATATCGATTTATACTCATTTGCCAAAATGGAATACGAAAATCGGGTTCTTTCTTTTGTAGAAAGACATATGAATTAGGCGCGTCTACCTTTTCGCTTCCTATCTCTTATTCTCCGGACTTTCGTATATTCTCCACTTCCAAAGCTTGATTTGCAATCGACTACCACTCTTGATTTGTGATATCCCAATTCCGAGGTGCTAACCAAAGTGATTCTGCGATCGCGAACAATTCTTTTGTGTCCGATCTGAAAATGGCCGTCATAACTTTGAAAGCTCTCGACATCTTCTGCAATCGCCAACTCATTACTGTGTAGTCATCTCCGATTTTTGCAGGCTTTATGATCTTGCCGCGTATTTTGCTTAATACGATAAGCTGAGGCTTATCTAAAACAGCCGAAAATCCGCCGGGACAATCCAGAGCTCCCCAAATTGCCGCATCTCTAACGGTATCATCGTTTGATACGACTGTTTCATCCGGTAACCAATGTCCGACCATAAGATTCTCAAATCCAATTTGTTTGGGAGCTGCGCCGACGAATATTCTCATCCCGTCGTTTAGCTCTCGCTTCGGTCCACAAACAAAACATGTAGGAAAAGGATGAGTCGTAAATCCTGGATAAAAGGCTGAGATCTTTTTTGTTTCATCCAAATCAGGAACTATAGGTAATTTATATTCTGGAAAATCTTCGTCTGAGATCGATTGTAATGTCGCGAGAACTTTTTTTGAGTCGTCATAAATGCTTCCCTTCTGTCCCTTTTCCGATTCTATAACAATGGATGTTTCGACGGGAGTCGGACTTAGTAAACGTATTTCGGCTGCACTGGCTCCCACTGCCTCTGCTAAAATACCCGCCGTAAAACCACCATTGCCTGTTTTGGGTGGACCACAAAATCTCTGTGATAATATCGTATTATCAATTTTCATACTTTTTTCTCCGATTTGATTTTTTGCTCCAGCTTAAAGAAAGGTAGAAGCATAGGAATTGTAAGTTTGTATTGCTGATACTTTTCGCCAAAAACTCGTACTAAATCTCTTTCTTCATATAACGTTCCTATGATGATGTAAATGGTCATTCCTACGGATAGAATGAGATGGTCTGCGCTCATTAATGGAATGCTCCATAACGCTAAGAGCATTCCAAGCATCATTGGATGACGTACTAATTTATAAAGTGAAGGTGTAGCGAATTCTGAAGTTCTCGAATCGTTTTTCATTAGAAAATTCCAAGCTTGGCTTAGCCCGAAAAGTTCAAAGTGGTCTATTAAGAAGCTAGAGACGACGGCTAAGAGAAGCCCCATTAAAAAAAACGAATATGTTATATAAACCCAAAGACTATTTTTGATGTTCCAGATCTCAAAATGGATCGGTTGCCATAGACATGAAAGTGTGATCAACGTAAGACTGGCTATAAAAACGTAAAAGCTCCTCTCGATCGGTAATGGTATTATTTTGCGACAATACTTTTTGAAATTGGGCCTGGCCATGAAACTATGGGGAAGCCCAAAAATAACTACTAACGTAATATCCAAACAAATTGACCCTATTAATCCGATATGAAATTCGGGTGCGATCGGTTTGAGGAATTGTGTGGCATCGAGTAATCGGAGAACAAAGAGTATCGTAGAAAAAAGGTAGATCATATAAGAAATCAAAGCGAAAATTAAATAACTGATCCGAGTAAGAGTATTGTATGTAGGCAAATTCAGCTCCCGAATACTTGGCATTCAAAGCATTCTAAAAAATCTCAACTCAGCTAGAGGACGGACAATCGTTGTTGTAAATAATAAATCATAAAAATTCTCTCTTTGGTTAGGAATATTGCTTGGTATTCAAAGTAATTTTTGATATATAAAACTGTTCAGCAAGGGAGGGGAAGGAGGATAGGAAAGTATGAAGCAGGACAGACTCTTAGTCTTAATTACGGTTTTACGAGATCAAATTTTGGATGAAGTAAAGAAGGATTATTTACGTTTCGGACTGACGAATATTACTCCCGCGATGGGGGCTGTTCTTTGTGCTCTCAAAAACGATCGTCCTCAATCTATGAAAGAGATAGCAAAGCAGATTTTTAGGGATCAATCTAGTGTTACTCCACTAGTGCAAAAGTTGGTCGATTTAAATCTTGCGATCCAGGAGCGCTCATCTCTTGATGCGAGAGAATCCCAAGTCCGATTAACGACTTCCGGAAAAAATACACGTTTAAAGATAATACGGGCAGGTAGAAAAATGAATGCACGTTTGTATCGAGGTATGTCAGCCGTCGATAGAAAAAATCTTATCTCATTATTGGCTCAATTAAAAAAGTAAGTAATCATCCAGTATCTTGTTATTACTTTAAAATGACTTAATATTTCTTCAGAAACTTCCAGTTTGAACTTTTCCTGCACGCTTATAGTTTGCGATTATAACTCCATTTGGGGAGATTTGGCTTTCAGTTACCTGGAACATTGCCGGAATTGTGCCATCTACAAATAATCGTTTTCCGCTGCCTAACGTTACAGGATAGATCTTTAACCAAAACTCATCTACCAAATCATGTTTCATAAGAGTTTGAACTAGATTCGCACTTCCGTAAACGTGTAGATTTGGTCCTTCTTCTTGTTTGAGTTTAAGGATCCTTTCTACGATGTCTCCGCTTAAGAATACGGAAGGTTGCCATTCGCTAGATGTTAAGGTGTTCGAAGCGACATATTTGGTTACTTTCATCACAGCAGGCCAGAAGTCGGAATGTTTGGGCCAATATGGTGCCCAAATATCAAAGGTTTTGCGTCCTAATAACAGATCGAATGGTAAGTTCATTTGCTTCTGCATAACTGTTCCCATAAGATCGTCAAAAATCGGAGCTTGCCATCCGCCATATATAAAGCCGTCACTAGTGTCTTCTTCCGGACCGCCCGGACCTTGTATGACTCCATCTAGAGTTAGAAATTCGAGTACGATAATTTTTCTCATGATCGAGTTCCTTATATATAAAGTGCGAAGCAATTTTAGAGAAAAATTCTTACACGTCAATAGTATTTAATTGATAATTACGGATCTTCCTTCGGCGTCTTCGTCATAAATATCTTACCGATCGTAACAAAAATTTTGTTATGCGTATGGACCTAGTATATGTAGGATCGGCAAAGCTTAGCGTCGGAGGTCGTCTATGAAACGAGTCACAGGTATTGGCGGGATCTTCTTCAGTGCCAAAGATCCTGCTAAACTAGGTTCTTGGTACAAAACTCATTTGGGTATTGATGTTCAGTCTTGGGGTGGGGCAGCCTTTCGCTGGGTTGATGCTTCCGGTAATCCTACAAACGGTACTACTGCATGGTCGGTCGGAGACGGCTCCTATTTTTCGCCGAGTAATTCTACATTCATGGTTAACTATCGAGTAGAGGATCTTCATGGACTCTTGAAAATTCTTAGAGAAGAAGGCTGTCAGGTATTGGATAAAGTAGAAGAATCGGAGTATGGAATATTTGGTTGGGTTATGGATCCGGAGGGAAACAAAGTCGAACTTTGGCAGCCACCGGCAGGTCAATAGATATACTTTAAAGTGGCAGCAAACATCCGATCTGATTGCTGCCTTATAAGAGTTTAGAGCTATTTGGATAGGCCCAAACTCTTCGAGTTAATTGGCCTCTGTATATTTTTTGAAGTTATCAAGTATCGCCTGCCAACCACCTCTTTGCATTTCAATCGGGTTTTCCGATTCGGGATCAAAACTTACCGTTACAAGTGTTTTGTTGTCTTTATTCTCAAAATTTACTGTAGCCTTTCTGCCATCTCCCATCGTATAACTAAAGTTTTTCAGATCGACTACTGTGTCGTAAATCGCTTCAAACTCGAAGCCGAAACTTCCATCCTTAGCTTCCATTCTCGCGCTGTACTTACCGCCAGGCCTCATATCGTTCTTTGCCCAAGGACATTGCCAATCGTCGGTTGCGAAATTCCATTTGATAATATGCTGTGGATTGGTGTAGTAGTCCCAGACTTTCTTTGTATCCGCCGCAATAGTTGATTGAATAGTGATTTGTTTGGAGTCCATGTTAGGGAATCTAACAGATTTTATTCTATATAGGAAAGCATTTTCGGTATCATTTAATATCGTTTTGTCGAAAAATAGAATGAAAATCGAATATAGATTTATAAGTGGACCATCCTAATGATATCCTTAGACAAAGTAAGAAAACTTGCATTAGCTCTTCCGGAAGCAAAAGAAGAACCTCATTTTGAAAAAATTTCATTCAGAGTGAGTAAAAAGATTTTTGCGACTGTCGATCAGGAAAATAAAAAGATCGTTCTAAAATTCGATCAGAACGACCAGGACTTTTTTTCCGCTGCCTCTAAGGGGTCCGTTTATCCTATAGACAATAAGTGGGGTCAGCAAGGTTGGACTTGTGTCGAAATGAAATCTACCGATCCTGCTTTATTCAAAGATATGTTAGTAGTTTCATATTGCGGAGTTGCTCCGAAACGACTTGTAGCCGAAGTCCAACAAAATCCAAAATCTCGTAAGAAACTATGAACTCAACTTCTAAGAATTATACGAGTATAGAAGTTATTTCAAAGAAAAATCTGGACGAAGTCCTTCCATTGATTCGGAAATACCAAGCTTTTCACTTTGGTTGAATTTAGGAAGAAGGGGATTGCCCGCGCACTTATTGATCATCGCACGAAATATGTAAGATCTCAAGGAGCTTCAAGATTCCAATGGGTGACCACTCCAGAAAATTTAACTGCTCAGGCCTTATACAATAAGATAGGGGCAAAACAAAGTACTTGGGAATTTTTTACATATAACTTAGCCCACTTTTAATTAAAGTCATCGATCTTCATATCATCCGGTGCAGGTTTTCCAATGCCGGTTTCAAGCAAATCTTTTAAGCTGAGTAAGAAAACCGCCCATTTCATACTGCAATGTGCAGTAAAATCGCTTTCTGTTTTCCAATCCTGATGCCTAAAATAAATAAGAGTCAATCCTGCTCCGTCAGGTGCAGTTCCTGGATCCAATTTAAAATCGATATGAGAACCGATCCAATCTTCAGGTCCCGATGTACATTCCCAAAGAACATGCTGTGATGAAAGTTCTTGGACTTTCATGTCGATCCCTGCTATTCCGAAATCAAAATGGATAGGTTCTCCTACACCAGAAGTTCCACCGGTAAACGGTCCGCTTACTTGTCTAGTCCACCATCCTGAAAGTCCCGCCTTAGTTGTCAGTGACTTGATAACGTCTGCAGCTCCTGCACGAACGCCTATCTTATGATAGATTCCATTCATCTTATTCTCCTTACGTTGTTTGTTTCTTTTTCTTTCCGGCTTATCGCCGATAAAAGTACTGTATTATTCTTTTTCGATCTGCCATTTTTCGAGGCTATCAAGGATATGGGTCCATCCTGCTTTATGCGATGTGGCGCCTTCTTCTCCTATTAAACGTTCGTGAGTTAACGTTATGAGCGTTTGGGGCTTCTTGTTTGAATTTGAAGACCCCTCTTCCAATAGGTCGAAAGTAACGGTGACTAATGTATCCAAACCGCCGGTTGCATGCGATCTCCAAGTGAATACTAACTTTTTTGGCTCTTCTATGATCTGGTATTCCCCTTCATGAGGTAACACTTTGCCTTCATGTAACATATTGATCTTAAATTTACCGCCAGGGCGTGGATCTAATACGGCCGATTCGATCCCGATCGAATTCCCAGGCAAAAACCAGCTGGAAAATTCTTCAGCTTTTAACCAGGCTCGAAACAATCTAATTGGTTCCGCGTTAATTCTTTTTTCTATTTTTACGACCTGATCTATCATGGTCTTGCTCCTCTATAAAGGATTCGAGTCTATCAAGTTTGTTGGTCCAGAATTCCTGATGATATGCAAGCCAAGCGGACGCTTCCAAAATCGATTCGTTTTGTAACTCAAGTCGAAAGCTACGACCATCTTCCTGATCCCGCACTTTACGAACTAAGCCAGCCGATGTAAGCACATCTATATGTTTCGCAACTCCTGCAAAGGACATGGAAAAAGGTTCCGCCAATTCCGAAATAGTGAGAGGTCTTTTCCGTAATTTTGCGAGCATTTGCCTTCTTGAGCTATCCGCAAGCGCGGCGAATACCCGATCCAACCTTTGTTCATTTTTCTGAAATCCAACCATTTAGTTGAATAAATTTGCGAACTGGTTCGAAATGTCAAATATTAAACTTATTAGTTGAATAAATTTTCAAAGGTTTAGGAACGGCCTGAGATCTAATTTTAAACTTGCATTGTTCAGAAAAGTTCCTTAAATCATTCATTTCTTGAATGAACGGGGGCAATAAGCATGAATCCTTACTTTAAAAATACCTTATCCGTGATCGCAGGACTTCTTCTCGGCAGCATAGTGAATATGGGAATTATCGCAAGTAGCGGGAACATTATTCCTTCTACTGCATGGTTTAAGGTGTTGGATTTGGTCGGAGCTTATATTCCTACAAGTTATCTTGCGGGTATATTGGTCGTTAAGAACAAGTAAATTAACAATATACTAATACACCGGATATTTTATGAAAATCTCATTAAAAGACATAGATGATATATTTTTAGCTTTGATGGAACTGGATTCCGATAAGCAAGATTATCATCTTTCGATGAAAGAATATATGGCTTGTTCCGATAAAGAGCAGTTAATGTATACCTTGATCGGCAAGAAGAGTGAAAGTTGGCAGTCCTTCAAATCGGATTTAGTGTCTTATCTTTCCAAATTGGGTTTTGAATGGAAACCTTCTCAGGGTCAAGGAGGCCCCATGAGACTCACTAAGGTTTATTTGCCGAGTGCGATTGGGACTCTATTAGCAAAGAGAATATTCGATACAATAAGCGAAGGAGAACTTACGGAGGCGTTATCGACGATATTGCCGAATATGGTCCAATATCTAAAGAACGATCCTTCTATATTGAATTTATCCGGTGTACGCGATGGATTTAAGGATTTTGTCTACAATAATAGTACTTATAAATTTAAAAGAGGAAAGGGGAATTATTTTTATAAAACCAAGAATGAATTCGTTTATTATGGCCCGGATGGCAAGCAAGATGAATTAGGTCTCGGCAATCTGATCCTCGAAAAATTGGAAAAATGCCTTTCTATCCAGATCAGACATTCACAATTCGAGAGAGGAGGAGGTAAACTCCAAAATTATGATTTTGTCGGATATAAGATCCTGTCGGACATTAATTTCGATAACTTAGAAATATATACATTCGAATTAAAAGCTTCTAATACTATCGATTCGATTACGAAAGCGATAAGCCAAGCGATCAACTATAAGGCGTTTTCGAATTACGCTTATATCGTTATCCCGATGTTCGATTATGAATTGTTCCATGATAAGGATAGATTTGAGACTTTCAAACAGCTCTGTCATGAGAATGAAATAGGGATCATTACGATAGAATTCAATGAGAACAATCAGATAAAAGAGGTTTATGAAGTCACTTCCATCGCCAAACGAGAACTTTACGAAAAGGCGATCATTTTTGAGATTCTTGAGAACGAAAATTTAGAGGCTTGCCCTCTTTGTAAACGTATTGTCTCTAGAAAGGATAGGGGAAATTGTTCCTGGTTATTGAATATTAATAACGACAGCAAATGTATGAAGGATCTAATAGATAATTCGGTTTCTAAAATAACTTTAAATACGTTGGGGATTTTGCAATAATAAACCCTTTGGATACAACCATGGACAAAACAAAAAACACATTCCAATCGATTGATGAGTATATTAAAACTTTTCCCAAAGAGGTCCAGTCCATTCTTCAGGAACTCCGAAAAGTAATCCGAGAGACCGCTCCGGAAGCAAGTGAGAAGATCAGCTACCAAATTCCCACATTCTATCTGAATGGGAATCTAGTACATTTCGCCGCGTATAAAAATCATATCGGCTTTTATCCGGGAGCGAGTGGTATCGCTAAATTTAAGAAAGAAATTGATAACTATAAAAACGCAAAAGGTTCCGTTCAATTCCCGATCGATCAACCTTTACCTTTCGATCTGGTCCGTAAGATCGTAAAATTCAGAGTCGGAGAATTTGAGAAGAAGACTCCTAAAAAGACAAAAAAGAAATAATTGCCAAAGTTTCATCTGTGAGTGGTCGTCTTTGCGACAAACATATGATTGTTGCAGGATTGAATTTAAAATTCCTTTAATAGTTCTTGAACTTTTCGGTGGAAGATCCAAAAATTGCCCTCTATTTGGAGGAAATATAAAAATGGGATCTGAAAACGTTTCGAAAGGCCAGCTTTGGACCGGTCGAGTGCTCAGCGGATTAGTTACACTATTTCTACTTTTTGACGGAATATTAAAATTTTTCTTAGATAAAATGCCACCGGAAGCTCAGGCGGAAGGAGCTAAGCTCGGTTATCCGCCCGAAGTAATGCCTTACTTGGGAACCGTCTTGATCGTCAGTACCTTGTTATATGCTTTTCCTAAGACCGCAGTGTTAGGAGCAACCTTACTCACTGGTTATTTGGGAGGAGCCGTTGCCACTCATGTTCGTGTTTTAAACCCGCTTGGTTCTCATATTTTATTTCCCATATATTTGGGAATTATTCTATGGGCAGGCTTATATCTCAGATTTCCTAAACTAAGAGAGATTACTCCGTTGCAGAAATAAAGTAGTTGGTCGCGATGCAGATGATCTTAGGCTAAGGAAAAATTTGCATCGTGACTGTTCTTCCGATATTTATGATATATTGATTAGTTCTATTCTTCTTCTAAATTGTGAAATAGCGGAGAAAGAAGACCGAGGAAAGTTGAAGTATAAATCCTTAATATTTTATCTTACTTTCTTATTTGTCGGTTGCGGTACTACGATCCAAGTTGTCCAAGATCCTTTTAGGGATATTACTGTAGTCAAAATGGATATGGACCATGAGGCTAAGGTAGACAACCCGAACAAAAGTGTTTATTCTTACGGTGGCCAATATGCAAAGGAAATTAAGAATGGAGTGGTTTCCCAAATTACTCTTATCATCCGGCTCCAGGGCTCCGAAACTCTCGCCGCTCTTGGCCCGGAAGCTTATATAAAAATCGATCGTAAATCCACAAAATTACTTGTATCCGATTCCAATTATTCTGCAAATCAAGTAACTGTTCGCACTCAAGTTCCCGCTAATATGGGACCAGGAATCGGTTTTGGATACGGCTACAGCGCTGTGCCTGCGACTACTACACGGACTTCTACATTAACTTCTAATATTCTTTCAGGTAAAGTGACTTTTACAAAGGAAATGGAGAATGATATTCTTTCTGCGAAATTACTACAGTATAGATTTTATAGCGCGAATGACGCAATCGACCTATTCGTTTCCGATTCCCAATTGGAAATTATCCAAAAGTTTATAAAGAATCGAGGGGAAGTCCAAAAATAGTTTTCATTTTTTGGAGAATGGAGAGAAAAAATACACTGCAGGTTTATCGTATAATTGGTACAACTTTAAGAATATTTCCACTTCCAAAGATATTCTTCCGGATTCTACTTTAGAAATAAAACTTTGGCTGGTGCCGATTTGTTCGGCCACTTGGATTTGTGTGAATCCTGCTTCGATCCTTGCCTGTTTCAGGGACTTTAAGAAATTTTTCTTTTGTCGGTCTGTTACTTTCAAAGATCTGCCTGGTTTACCAACATAGCGATAATTCTAGGATTCTTGCGATTCTAATTTTGATCTTCCCCCGGAATCTTCATTTTCGTTCAACTGCCTTCCGATTTATTCCCTACCTTATTTAAAATTCCTTGCCTCAATCCTCCTTTCTTTTTTAACTCCATTCCATACAAATCCTAAAACTTTTGGTCCAGAACTATGACCCAAGAATTAGAACTTAGGCTTTTGCCTGAGATCGCCGAACAACCGGATCGGCTTACAGAATATATTTCCAAATCTAAAAAGATCTCTATGTCGGATATAACGCATATCGAGGTCTTAAATCATTCCATTGATGCCAGACAAAAAACTGTATTCGTTAATCTCAAAGTCCGGGTCTATATCAAAGAAGAATTCATCGCAGAAAAGATCAATTTACCTGATTATCCTGATGTCAAAAATTCTAAGGAAGTGATCGTGATTGGTGCGGGGCCTGCGGGCTTATTTTCCGCATTGGAATTGATCCAATCCGGTTTGAGACCGATCGTCCTGGAACGAGGAAAGGACGTTAAATCCAGACCGAAAGATCTACAAAATATTAATGCTCATCATATAGTGGACGAGGACTCCAATTATTGTTTTGGAGAAGGCGGGGCAGGTACTTATTCCGACGGTAAACTTTATACAAGATCTAAAAAGAGAGGAAATGTCCGTCGTATTCTGGAGTTGCTCGTAGGTTTTGGAGCAAATCCTAATATTCTAATAGAGGCTCATCCTCATATAGGAACTAATAAACTTCCGAGTATTGTTCGTAGAATGAGAGAGACTATCCAAGAAAGAGGCGGAGAAGTTCATTTCAACCAAAGAGTGAACGATCTGATCTTGGATGGAAATTCCATCAAAGGCGTTATTACTAAGAATGGGGACCGTTTTCTCTCCGACAAAGTGATCCTCGCTACCGGTCATTCCGCTAGAGATATATTCGAATTATTGCATCAGAAAGGAATAGAGATCCAGTTAAAGCCTCTGGCAGTGGGTGTTAGAGTAGAACATAAACAATCCTTAATAGACTCTATCCAATATAGTTGTGAGGACAGAGGTCCTTTTCTTCCTCCTTCTCCTTATAGTATCGTAAAACAGATCGAGGGTAGGGGAGTTTATTCTTTTTGTATGTGTCCGGGAGGGGTGATCGCTGCCTGTGCAACAAAACCTGGAGAAGTTGTGACTAACGGTTGGTCTTCGTCCAGAAGAGCTAGGCCTACCGCAAATTCAGGGATCGTGGTGGAACTTCGACACGAGGATTTTTTTCCATTCCAAAAATTCGGACCCTTGGCTGCGATGGAATTCCAAAAAGATATAGAACGAAAGGCCTGGATTGCCGGAGGAAAAACCCAAACTGTTCCGGCTACTCGACTTGTGGATTTTGTAGAAGGAAAAATTTCCTCGGATCTTCCTAAAACTTCCTATCCGCCCGGTATTATATCTGCGGATCTTTCTTCCGTTCTTCCTAAATTTGTGATGAAGTCTCTACAAAACGGATTCAAAGAATTTAATAAATCCATGAAAGGATACCTGACCAACGAAGCTGTGGTTCATGCCCCTGAGACTAGAACCTCTTCTCCAGTTAGTATTCCAAGAGACCCTGAAACTTTGGAACATATTCGTATCAAAGGTCTGTATCCTTGCGGAGAAGGAGCCGGGTACGCCGGAGGGATTGTATCCGCAGCTATGGATGGTATAAGATGTGCGCAAGCCTGCGCGGCCAACGTTTAGAGTAATACTTCGTTGTAGATCGTTCTTCAGAACCAGGATCTAAAAACTTCCGGAATATTACCGACTGTTCGAGTGGAATAGTCCATGAATACTAAGCCTGTTTTTGCATTACATACGATCTTGCCGTTAATAGGTCCATCTGTATGGATCATTCTATAATATAGATCGCAACCTTTTGCGCTAAAATCTCCTGCACCGATCTCTACTCTGACCTGGTCCCCAAAAAACGCTTCAGCTTTGTATTCTACTACAAGGTCGGTGAGAATGATCCCGTATCCGTTTACGTCTAATTCGGAATATCCTTTCTCTTTGAATAATCTCGCTCTAGACTCATGTAAAAGGGAGACCACTTTATCGTGAGCTAAGTGTGCCGCAAAATTCGTATCATAAATCCTGATATTTAGACTGGTGGACCAAGCCAATTTTTCGGGCAGATCCAGTTGAACTCTTGCCATTATTTATCCTTTTTGAATATACTAATCGTTATAGCCCTTTTCTTTCCGGGCCTCTTCCAATTTTCGGATCACGTCTTCCGCTTCCTGAATTTTCTCTCTTTCCTCTTCCGGCGTCATTGTCTCAGGCTGGGAAGGGAGTGTAAGATTGTCCATTTGAGTATCATCTTTTAAGAAAAAGATCCCATATGAGATCAGTCCGATAATCAGACCGAAAATAATACTGATCCTTTGCCCTGCTCCTAACCCGTAAAACAGGGTCAGAGTGACTAAGAAGGAAAAGTATATAAAGAATATCAAATATACGATTGACCCAAAAATTCCGGTAAATCCGAAAAAGATCAAAATTCCTAAGATCAAAAACGAATAGGAAAGTTTGGAACTTAGTTCTAAGCCTCTATTTGTATTAAAAGGATAAGAGAAAATTTTGGAAATTCCCCAAAGGACTCCTATTCCGACAGATAGATAGATTGTGTTAAAGAGTAGTGCATACAAGGTCCCTAAAAATAAGTCCGGCAGGATCGCTCTGGTAAGCATATTCGGAATAGATCCGCCTAAGAAAACATACTGCAATCCTAACGTCTTAAAAGAAAGATGTGCGAAAAAATATCCGATCAGGATCGGGATAGAAGTTTTAACAAAGACGGTAGAGTATCCTGGGAAAGGCGCTTTTTTTTGAAGTTCTTCCTTAGGAGAACGGATAAAGTCCCATAGACTACGGAAAAAGGATGAGATCAATTTCATTCGGGTCCCGCAAATATTTACAGGGACCCGACCTAATGCAAGCGATTTAACGATTAACCGAGTGCAGTGATATTACTCGTATAATCCATCATAGTACTGAATTTTACGGGAACTCTTTCGTATTCCAAAACTTCGGTCAGGGTCCTGAATTTATTTTGACCCGCTCCGATCTCTATATCGTTCCCTGTGAATTGCAAAGGATGCTCGTATCCGCATGCGTGAGCCACGGATAATAATTCTTTTCTAAACCCTTTGATGTAATTTGCGGCGCGTTTTGCTTTTAGCTCCACGTCCAAGCCTCCTTGCAGCCATTTGTTTTGTGTGGCTACACCGGCCGGACAATGTCCGGTATGACATTTTTGTGCTTGGATACAACCTATAGACATCATAGTTTCCCTGGCCACATGGATCAGATCGCAACCCATGGCGAATGCAACTATGGCCCTATCAGGAAAACCTAATTTTCCGCTTCCGATCCAAACCACTCTGTCCGCAATTTCGTATTTTTGAAAGATCTTATATACCCTAGCAAATCCCACCTTAAAAGGAAGGGAAACATGATCGGTGAAAGTTAAAGGCGCCGCTCCAGTTCCACCTTCTCCCCCGTCTATAGTAATGAAATCAGGTCCTTGACCTGTTTCTTTCATTCGACCTGCAAGTTCCTCCCAAAATTTAGATTCTCCCACAGCACTTTTGATGCCCACCGGAAGTCCCGAAACGGAAGCCAATTTTTCTATAAATTCGATCAGACTTTTTACATCGTCGAATTCGGTATGAGCGTTAGGTGAAATACAATCCTGTCCGGGTTTGATCCCTCTGATCTCCGCGATCTCTTTGGTCACTTTTGCTCCGGGTAAGATCCCTCCCTTTCCAGGTTTTGCGCCCTGCGAAAGTTTGATCTCTATAGCCCTTACATTTGGATTCGCGTCCAGACGTTTTAGGAATTGATCTAAGGAGAATTTACCCTTTTCATCCCTCGCACCGAAATATCCCGTGCCTAATTGCCACACAACGTCGGCGCCGAAGTTATGATAAGGAGAAAGTCCGCCTTCCCCTGTATTATGATAACAACGTGCTATCTTTGCACCTTTGTTCAGAGAAGATACCGCTCTTTCCCCCAAAGAGCCGTAAGACATAGCGGAGATATTTACTACAGAGGCCGGTCTGTATAATTTTTTCCTGTTCCTGAATTCTCCCATTACCTTGAGAGAAGGGATCATAGAACTATCTCCTTCTATAAACTTTGCTTTGCTATCGGAGAAGGGGAAGGCTGCGTGTTTGATGATAGGATAACCTGCGTCGTATAATAACTCCGTGGTACCAAAACCGAAATTATTATTTTGCATCTTTGCCGTGGCATAAACCCAGGATCTTTCCGCTCTATTAAAAGGCATTTCCTCCTTATCGTTAGCCACCCAGTATTGCCTGAGTTCCGGGCCTATCATTTCGAATAGATATCTGATATGACCGACGATAGGAAAGTTATGTTTGATCGTATGTTTTTTCTGGAATATATCGTGAATAAAAACGCATAATAAAAAAAGAAAAGCGACTCCGGACCAAAAAAGCCAAGCGTGTTCATCTATCAAGTTTAGATATTCTATAAATAGTTCTTCAAACATGCGCCGAAGTATAGCCCACAGGCAAGAAATTGCAAATTAGTTTTTAAGAATTTAAATCGGAAGCTTTGATTGTTGCGACAATATCGGAAAACAATCAAACATGTAAGACGAATTCTTTTTTGAATTCTTTTCTTGCAGTCATACGAATTCCGGAGAATTTTTTGCCGTCTTGGATTACGAAACTATTACTCTTCACCCAGTCCCCGGTATTGATGATATTCATTTTAGGGATGCATAAAAAATCATGAGTATGACCTGAGATCAAGACCTTCCTGTCTTGGTGGGTGAGCTTGGAAAGTTTCTGGTAATAATGTAATGTTTCTTCGACAGTACTCGGGTCTTGTCTGTTCAGATGTTTATGATAGAAGTTTTCGGAAAATTTGAACAAAGCCGGAAATGCAGACGCAAATACATGAAGAATTCTTAAGACTAGGATGGAGCCCATCCAGGTAAATTTATTGTATTGGCCTTGGTGGCCATGGATTGCGATCAGGGTTTCATTTTCCGCCTTCTCGCAGATAATCCAACCTCTTTCGATCAAATATAATTCTACTTTAGGGGTTAACCTCATCAGATAGGACGTGGTGTCGTGATTCCCGACGATATAATATTTTTTACCGTTCCCGGAAGAAAGTCTGTCCAGGCGCTCAAAAAGTTTGTTAAATCTTTTTTTGCCTTTTACTCTTTGTAACCTTCTATCCGCGCTAAAAAACCAATTTTCGATAATATCTCCGACCAAGTACAGATTATCGAATCTGACCTCTTTTTTGTTCAGATGGTCCAGTAATTGGAAAAGTTCTTTGTGTTTATGGGATTTTATCTTCTTGTTCAGAAGATAATGGATGTCCGAAATGAAAAACGCGTCGTAAAGTCTTCCTTTTCGAAATTTCATTTAGTAGAACGATACCTTACTTCCATAAGACGAAATCCTGTAAGATTGTCAACGGATTCGAGGCTCGGATCGCCTTTCTAAAAACTTTCCGGGATGAAAAAACGATTACATTTTTTAGAAGGGCCTTGCCTAGAACTTTTATAAAAATACTTGGATCTGGGCCCGGATCCTATGAGAACCCAAACTGTCGACATATCCTCCTTCTAAATAAGCGTAATCTGCCTGTATTTTTAAATTATGATCCTTGAGATAATAGGAAACTGCGAGGCCTCTTTCTCTGGAATAAGTTAGTTTCGGGTCCGTTTTCCCCCATGGTCTGTATTCCGAATATCTAAGCGCAACTCCCAGGTTATTTTTGAAAAGATAACCTAATTGGAAAAATCCTCCCTTTACAGATCTGGAATACTCGGTTAGGGTTCGGTTTCCGATCTCTTTTTCCATAAAAGGGGAGTTTGCTTTTCTAGTCAGATATTCTCCGGAAGCTGAGAAACCTTTCCATTGGAATAAAAACTCTGCGCCAGTATTTGTGTAATCGAATCTTGCAAATTGATAAGTGTTCCCATGAGTAGAAAGATCACGATTCGTATTTTGATTATTTGCACCTGCTACGGAGATTGCAAGTTTAGGTTTTTCAGAATGTTCCAGATCCGGTTCACCATTATCCGAAAAAACTCCCAAAGGATAATAAGTAAGTTTTCCGCTAGTCAACACTCCGCTCGAATTGGAGCTCCTATTTCTTCCTTCTCCGCCGAATACACCTGCGGAATATCCTAAACAATTCCAGCCGAATAGATTGGCAGAAGAGACTAGAATCCCCACGTCTCTGTCAAGATTCAATTCCTCGTTGGAAACAGTCCTGTCCACGAATTCTTGGAGACCATCGGAGATAAATCTTTGGCGATTATAGGGCACTTTCATTTGCCCCAGTTTTATATTTGCATTCTTAAGACTTGTATAAGATAGAGAAACATCTCTTAAAGGAACGGGTCTATCTTCTTCCATATCTAAATTAGAAAAAGATAATTGAACGTAATATTGCCAGTTTTTTCCTAAAAAATTCCCCGAGAAAACAAGTCTTGCTCTTCTCGCTTGGAATTCTAAACCTTCGGTTTGTTTTTCTCCTTCTTCTTGCTCGATGGTTTCCACGGCTCTTTCCTGGAAACGAACTCTCATGTTCAGGAAATTTTGTTTATCGGAAGTTTCGAAAGAGAGCCCTTTCCCGAATCCCATACTAGTCAATATATGTTCTTGTAATTCTTGTTGCGGGTTCGGATTCGTTTCGGAACTTTCCGTTTGGCGTTGACGGACCTTCTTCTTTTTGACCGATTTGATAGATTCCGAATTTACGGATTGGGAAAATAGAAAGAAGATAAGCGTAAAGAGAGGATAATGGACTTTCATACTTTTCTTATCTTCAAAATTGGAACCTAGGTTTAGGGTGTCGTTCCTTTTTTAAAGATAAGAATTCGAAAGAATTTTCGGAAATTCCGGAACTAGGTGGGAGGTCGATGGTCCCATTCTAGATTTAGTATAATGATACAAGCGACAAGTACGCTAACCGCTAATGCGAATAATAAACCTCCATCGTCATCCACCACTATTCCTAAAAATAAAAGATGAGATAGTACCGCTCCTATCATCAGTCCGAAACCTACTAAGGCTCCTACAAATCTAGAAGCTGGGAAAATCAAAAGTGCCGCTACAATAAACTCGACCGAACCCGTTCCGATCCTTCCCCAAGGTTCTATTCCCAAGGTGGAAAAAATTTTTACGGATTCGTCCTGTCCGGTGAATTTAAAAAATAAGGTCTGCAAAAACACAAGAGCCGAAAAAACGGAAAGTATCGTGGACAATCGATTCTTTACTGTTTGGGTCAAAACCGGCATAAAATCTCCTTTATCTTGGATTCGATCTTTTCTCAGATTCGTTACGCCGAATTCGGATTTATCTGAATAATTCATCTATTTGGTTCTTGTATTTATCCGAGACAACGTTCCTTTTTACCTTCATAGTCATGGTCAACTCGTCCCCAGGTTCGAATTTTTTAGGAAGAAGGTAAAAATTAGATACTTTTTCGAAATTTTTAAAACCGTTTTTAGAGGAGACTCTCTCTTTAATTTCTTTTTTGAACAATTCTCTAACGTCCGGATCGGAATTCGGATCGGCGATCTCTTGTAATAATTTAGACTTCCAGTCGCGTAATTGTTTGTCTAACGCCTCCCAATCGGGAACTAAAAGGGCGCTTAACGTTTTTTGGTCGTGTCCGACTATCATTGCCTGTAAGATCAACTCGCTTTGAGTAAGAGCGAATTCGATCGGTTCCGGTTCCAAATTTTCTCCGCCTAAAAGTACGATCGTATCCTTTGCCCTTCCTGCGTATTTTAGTTCTCCTTGGGCGGTCCAAAGGAGAAGGTCCCCTGAATTTAACCATCCGTCCTTCATGGTCTCGGCGGTCTTTTCAGGATCTAAATAATAACCCTGCATGATATGACCGCCTTTATGCCAGGCGATCCCTTTGACTCCAGGTTCGTGTATCTCTTCTCCCTTTTCGTCTAAGATCTTGATCTCCACACCTGGGATACATTTTCCTAGGGTTCCTACAGTGATCCTATCAAGCCTTCTTCTGGTGGAAGCGCCGCTAGTCTCTGTCATTCCGTATCCTTCTAAGATAGGAATTCCGATAGAGTTGAAAAATCTATCGATGTATTCCGGAAGCGCCCCCGCTCCGGAGATGGCAAATTTCAGTCTTCCGCCCAAACTTTTTCGTATTTTAGAAAATAGTAATTGAGCCAGGATATTAGGTACGAACCAGAAGAATGTTCCGAATAGCCCGCTCATTCTATGGAAAAATTCGCCAAAGAAAGATCTTGGTTTTAATGAGAACTCCAAACCTAAAAGCCTACTTTTATATTTGTAATAAGAATTTGCGGCTGATTGAAAACTTTTGAAAATAAATTTAGCGACCGGAGAAGCGTCCTTCAGTTTATCTTGGACCTTATTATAAAAACTTTCCCAAACCCTTGGTACGGAAAGAAGGAAAGTGGGTTTTATATCCTGCAGATCCTGTCCTAAACTAGAAATAGAAGTAAATGCTTCCGAAGCTCCTGCTCGAACGCAGGCAGTCTCGATCAATCTTTCCGCAATATGCCAAGGAGGAAGATAGGCCATGGTCCTATCTTCCGGAGTGATACGAACATCGTCCAAAGACAAAGACATATTCACGTTAAACACTATGTTGCGATGAGAAAGCATAACTCCCTTAGGGCGTCCGGTGGTCCCGGAAGTATAAACGATAGTAGCAAGATCGGATTCTTGGATGGATTCTCCTCTAGAATGAAATTCTAATTCTCCTTTTTCTTGGATCCATCTGTCCCCTAGAGAGATTAGTTCGTCTAAATGCAAAAGTTTGAACGGATGTCTTTGTTCGGAATGATGAGAGGATTCGAACAATATGACTGTTTTTAAATGAGGGAATGACGCGGAAGAAGAACTAAGTTTACGGACCACTTCCGAATTTCCCGCAAAACAAACTTCTGCCTTTGAATGGTTTAGAATATAGATCAAATCTTCTAGTGTGGAATCGGTTCCTCTAGGCACATCTACACTTCCTATATTCGTAATTCCCATACTCGCCCAGATCCAACGATGTCCCGAATCGGCGATTAATCCTACATTCTCTCCTTTTTTTACTCCGATTGAGACCAAGCCTAAGCCGATCCTGGTCACTATATCTCCGAGTTCTTTAAAGCTTACGGATTTATACGTTTTGCCATCCGGTTTAAAGAATTGAGCAGGGTGCTCCTTAAAAGCATCCATAGAAGACTTTAAGGTCCAATATAAAGTTTGAGAATTTAGAAAAGGGAGTTTAAGAGGTTCCATGCGGGGACCGATTTTAATCCCGACTAGGCCGAGGGTCCAGGAAAAATTAAATTTTCATGATTTTCCCGAATGTCTTTCTCGAACGATTGTTTCGGAAAGGATCAATGACGTATATGATTTCGACCGAATGCCTTGGAATCATATAGGTTTTTATCCGCTAATCCTAACAATTCTTGGTAAGAATGGATATCACGATCTGTATTACTGGAAACACCTATTGAAACAGTGACTCTTGTAAAGGTGCTCTCTTCATGAGGTATCCCCATATCTTCGACCGTTTGTAACATGTTCAAGGCAACTACTATGGCGCCTTCTACAGGGGTATCGGGAAGAATAACGGAGAATTCTTCTCCTCCGTATCTTGCGATCATATCGGAAGAACGATTTAAACATTCTTTTAATGCTTGGGCCACCTGGCAAAGCACTTGGTCGCCTTTTAAATGACCATAGGTATCGTTATACGCCTTGAAGAAGTCCACATCTATCATTAAAAGAGAAAGTGGTCTTTCCGTCCTTACGGATCTGTTCCATTCTCTCTCCAATTCCTGATCGAAAAATCTCCTGTTAGCCACTCCGGTCAAAGGGTCCATTAGAGAAAGTTCAAATAGTTTATCCGCTCTTTCCTTATATTCCTCTTTTTCCTTTTGGAATGTATTGATCCGATCCACAAGCCCTAAGGAAAGAAGAATAACGTTACTTAAAACGCCGATTTTTAACATTCCGGAAGCGAACTCTTCAGAGTCAAAAAGTCCTAATCTATTCAGGGAGAATATGAATACTCCAGCCAAACTGAAAATCCAGGCGCTTAAAAAAATCCTAGCCTTTCTATCTTTTCGGACACTCTGGATTAGAGAGACGATCATCAATATTAAGATCTCCAAAATAGGAAGGATCGCAGTAAAAGGCATCAGATATCTTAAAGATACAAATACGGGTAGAATGGTTAGAATGGACCAAACAATTGTTAATCCTCTGATAAATATATGTAGGATCGGGTAGGTGTCCCTGGTCTGCAGATATTCTTCGGCGAATAGTCCCAAAAATATCATTGCGATGCAGGTAGCTATGATAAAGGAAGAATTCACAAAATTAGGAGAATTAGGCACCAGGAACCAGAAACCGTATCCGGAACTCATGACCAAAAAGTAGGTCACTGCAAAAATTAAAATTACATAATATATGTAAGTTTTTTCTCGGATCCCTAAAAACAGGAAGAAGTTATAGAATACCATTACTCCTAGGGCGCCGAAATAGATCCCGTCTATGAGTAAAGAGATCCTGGAGGAACGTTCCAGATTGGACTTAGTTACCAAATGAAGAGGGAGTGTAAGGGAACCTTCCGATTTAACTCGGATGAATACTTCTATTTTTCCTTTGTCTTCTAATGTTAAAGGAAATACAAAATATCTCTCTGCGATCGGTCTTTCCTTAAAGGGAAGCATGTCTCCGGTATGGAATTCTCCCTCTCTACCTTTCGAGTCTTTCCAGTATACATCTACATAATCTATATGAGGATATTCTAAGGTAAGAAACCGTTCTTCCGAAAGGGATTCTTCCGCTTCTACGGAGAACTTAAGCCAATAAGGAGAAGGATCATAACCGAAATTCGGCATTCTATCCGTATTCTTTTTGAATTCAACTTCGGAATCTGCAGCGGATATATCTTCCCAGGTGAGAGTTCCTTCTGTGTCTTTAAAGTAGGAGATCTCTTCTCTAAGCGGGATTTTTCCTGCAGAATGGGAATCTAAACGAAGTACCGGACTCTGTCCTGCAATTGCATCTGCAAATAAAGAACAGGGGAGGGCGAGAGTGATCAATACCGCCCATAAAACAAGAGGAAGGCGATTCCGGATCCTGGATGTTTTAATTCTTTCGAATGTCTCGGAATCTTTTGGCATACCGAAAATATTCTTACCTACCTAGAGATGTCAAAAAACTTTCGCAGAAACGATAAGATTTTGACGATTCTTCTAGATAAAATATAACTTTAGAACTTCGGAAACCTAAAAATTTATCTGAAATAAACTTTTAATCGGGATCTTTTTTAAACTCTTTTCTATTTACGAATAAAAATTGAGTTTCACTTCTCTTGCCGGAAGGAGTTTTGCCCATCACCACCATCGCAGGATAAGTAGTCTTTTTGAATTCAGGAATTCTAATGATATATTCTGTGTTGGACTTCCTTTGAACGATACCTTCTTTGCCGCTGATCTTGATTACCACCGACTTAGGGTCTAGACCTTCTACTATAACAGGAAAACTATCTCCCGGTTTTACCCAAGAACCATCCAGGACACCTAGTTGGATCTTTACAGGTGGAGAAGCGCTTAGAATGGAATTGAACCTGGATTGAGACATTCCCCAAGTCACTAAGGATCTATGGATCGTATAAGCATAAGTACCTGGAACGTTTTTTCCAGGATTTACCGTAAAGGCCATTCTATAACCCGCTGCCTTGGCTTCTTCTATTACACGTACGTCGAATAATCCGAATGGATAAGCGAGATCTTGGATCTTTCTGCCCGTCTTAGCTTCCAATGTAGCTTTTGAATCTCTGAGCTGGCTTCTGATCTCCGCTCTAGACATTGCAGGCAATTTAGGATGATACACAGTATGCGATCCTATATCCAAAACTCCGCTGTCCAAAGCTTCTTTCAGTTGCGCCCAACTTAAGTAAAATTTGTATCTAGGGTTAGAGATTACAGTCGGATAAATAAAAACGGAAGCTCTCATTCCGTATTTTTTTAGCAAAGGAACTAGAACATCTTTATGAGTTATAGATCCATCATCAAATGTTAAAAGAACTGGACGAGCAGGGAAATCGGAACCTGCCTTTCCTTGCTGGTATTGATAGAATTGATCCAGACTGATTGTTTGATACCCAATGGATTTAAGATACTTGAACTGTTCTTCCAAGAGGCTAGGGTCTAAATTATATCCTCCCATCGGGTCTTGGTTCCCAACCAAATGATGATAACATAAAACAGGGATACCCTTTCCATGACCTAATTCAGCATTTCCGTTTTGGTTTTTTGTATCGTATTCGGTCTTAGGGGGAAGTTCCGAAACTCCAGGAAGAGAATTTTCATATTTTTTAGAAGCAGTCTCTTTCTCTTTAATTTCCTGCTTTTCCTTTTTGGAAACCTTGGTTTTCCCCTTTTTTCTACGTTGTACTCGTTTTGATTTATGAGAAGAGGCTTCCGCAGAAGCCACGGATTCTTCTTTTTCCTTTATCACCTTAGCTTCTATCTTAGGAGAAGGTGAAGAAGTCTTTTCCGATCTATGAGTTTCTTTTTTAGGAGTAGAAGGTTTAGGATCTTCTTCCTGTTCATTCGTTTTAGATTTACCGTCGGAACTTAAAAATTCGCGAACCGGTCCCGCGGAAAGTGCGGAAGAAGTGAGAATACTTAGAAAGAGTAGAATGGAAAAGCGGCTGATTAGTTTGTACATGGAATTGATCAGTTCCAAGATTCTCTCTGGCAGATGACGCGCAACTTTTTACTAACATAGAAGTAGAGCAAAAGGTTATAAAAATGAGAGAGAATTTGTCTTGAGGAAGGACTTTTAGGAGATTCTCTTCTGAAATTTATTGACAAAGCCCGTCTTTCGGAGGGGATCGACGGGCGAAATATTATTTTTTGCCTTTTTCCTTGATCAATCGTTTCAGAACGGACTCTGAATGATTGCTGAGTTTGATAATTGCAGCCTTGTTAGGTTTCTTTTTTTCCAGTTCTAACAGGATAGTAGAAAAACGGAACTTTCTGCGAATATGGTTCACAGCCGGAATGGAGGTTTTGAAAAGTCTAGCCAACTCGTGATCCGCATTTCCTTCCTGGTTTAGGTCGTAAAACTTGGAAAGTTTGGCATCGTCCCAAACGATTTTCTCGTCTGTCTTATAGTAATTATGGTATTCTAAACGACGACTGTTTCTTTCGTAAGAGCCTTTGTTTCTTTTCTCTCTCCAAAAAGGATGCCTATTCCTTGCATATTTTATGTCATCTATTGTATAACCGGATTTATTTAACCATTCTGTGGTAATACTTGACTTCTTGGGTCCTTCTAGTTTTGATTTTATGGAAAATTCAATGTACTGCTCTGGTGTTTTCGCAGAGAGAAGTTTCTTTTTTTCCTTTTCGTAATCCATATCCTTGCCTTGCGATTTCTAATGCACCGTTAGGTGTTATTTTATTTTTTTAGTCGATGGATAGTGTTCCTTACCTGGACCATTACCGAAACTCTTTTTCAAATTATGGCAGGAAAAAACAAAAAACTCCTTCGTCCGGTCTAGGCTATGCAAAAGAGATTCGCAAAACCTCCTTTAAAGTATACTAAGCAACTTCGAGACTCAGATGCTCTTCCAAAGTTTGTCCCTCTAAGGACTACAGGAAGCAGTTAGCATGACCTCGTTCTCATACGAAAATATCACATGATAGAAAGTTTGTGTACGATTCATTATTATTAATCGAAGTATGGAACAATTCCATTTTTCTGTCTCAGTTCCGGCGAATAACAACGTCTACCGTTCTTCTTCTTTCTAACAATTATTAGACTTTGGTTTTTCGCTTCAGAAGTAATTCTAACTTTTCGAAAAAAAGAAACCAGCAAAAATGACTTAGGGTCTTACTCAAGGTTAGTCAGCATGTTATTCAGAACTTCAAATAAAGGCAGAATTAGAGTAGTTACGGCTTATTTGTGCCTTTTTTTCTTATTCAATTTTTCCGTTAGCGCTCATGAAGAAGGACCGAATCACTCACATGCAGATCAATGTAGTGCAGACAAAGAAAAATACTGTAAGGAAAGTCCCAAAGGAAATATTCTCTCTTGCCTGAAGAAGTACGAGGAAAATCTTTCCGAGGACTGTAAAGAATTGTTACAAGAAGTCAGGGAAAAAGCAAAACAAAGACAGGAAGCCTGCAAAGAGGATAAGGAGAAATTCTGTTCCAATCGAGGAACAGCTGTTATCCGTTGTCTCCAGGAGAACAGAAATCTTTTGGGAGAAAAATGTAAATCAGCATTATTCTCCAATTCTAAGTAGGAAGTTCGAAATCTCGGCTCACTTTTCTGAGTTTGTATACAAAGGGAATTAAGTATACGGACTTTTTATGTAGGCACTTCGACAAGTCTAGTAAAGAGAGTTCTTTGTATACTGCGAGATCGTATTGTATACAACTGTAGTAACTTCTACGAACCTTTCAATTTCCTTTGTATACACAGATAGATAAGTCCTGTATACAAAAGAGAAATGCTTCTTGGGAGCAAATTTACTGAAAACTCAAAACTTATCCACACTTCCCTAACTTCCGATAATCAGCATTATGTCGCATTAGATAAAATCCTTTAGATTGGCGATTTAATAGCCTCTAAGAGCTCCCCTCTCGGACCAAAACTTTGTTTTACCGGTCCGTAATTTCAGAATTTCTGGTAGAACCGATCTAAGATGAGCATACGAGTCCATAGTTCCGACGACCTTGCGGATTTGTCCGAAGCATTATCAACATCCTTGAGAGAAGAGATCTCTAGGCAGGAAGGACTGTATTCTCCGACGGTAATCATTCCGAATAAGAGTATGGAGACCTGGTTGAACCTGGATCTGGTCCAAAGATTCGGCGTAGTGTTCAATATCAGATTTTTGTTCTTGGAGAAGTTTTTGGAAGAACTGCTTCTCGAAAAGTTTTCACCAGAAATCGATCCAAAATCCAGGCCGTTTCTGCAGGGAGAGTCTCGAAAATTCCAGATCTACGAAACCTTGCTCAGAGATCAGGAATTTTTGCAAAAGTATCCTATCCTCAAAAATTATCTTTTGCCTTCCGGAAGAAAGACTCCGGATCCGGTTAGGCTTTTGGATCTTTCGGGACGTTTAGCGAAATATTTCAAAGACTATGAGCTGCATAGACAAGACTGGATTCGAAACTGGTTAGGAGAAAAATACTCACTTCTGCGATTACCTGGAGAAGATATCTGGGAAGAAGTCGCCACCCAGTCTGAAATTTTTTTCTTTCAGAAGGAACTCTATTCGTATCTTACAAATTCCGATCCATCCAAAGAAACTTTGATCCAATATTCTATGCGAAATCTTGGTTCGGAGCCAAAGGCAAAAAAACATTCCGCGAAGAATGTGTATCTATTCGCATTGTCCCAACTATCGAGTACATATATTTCCATTTTTCAAAATCTTCTTCCCGAGATCCGTTTAGAAGTTTTTCAATTCGGAGTACCTGACGGAGAGCAAGTCACCGGGACGGAAAGAGATCAGATCTGCAGAAACTGGGCGAACTCATTTCGCTCCTTAAAAAAATCCTGGGAGATCTCTGGAGCGGAATTTTCGCATTCAGTTAAAAAAGAAAAACGTACAAAGACGGTTTTATCCGAGTTCAAAGAATATCTTGGGCGATCGGAATATAAAGCCTCCTCTAGACTTATGCCGGACGAGAGCTTACAAATTTTAGAAGCCCCCGGAAAAGTCAGAGAAGTAGAAGCTGTATTTCATCATATTCTTTCCATCTTATCCGAATCTAAAGAAACTAAATTAACCGATTTTGGGATATTCTGTTCCGACCTTTCAGAATATAGAGCTGCCTTAGAATTTGTATTCGAAGGTGGAATACAGGCAAAACTTACGGAGAAGTCAGGCGGTTCTGTAAAAACATTACCTTATAGCATAAGAGATGTTCTCGCTTCGGAAACAAGCGCTTATATCGGCGGGATACTTTCCTTATTCCCACTACTCTCAAAAGAAAGATCCAGAGCGGATATTTTTAAACTACTTAGAAACACATGTTTTCAATCTAAATGGGAAATAGAACCGTCATGGGTAGAAGAATGGGCGGAAATTTCCGAAGATCTGGAATTATACCAAGACGATTCTTTGACAGAAGGCCAACCTCTTGCATTCTCTTTCCAAAAAGGTTTCGTACGTTTAGCAGCGGGGAATATATTATCCGCAGAAGAAGAGGAAAATCTTCCTGTCTCCCCTTTTGATCCAGGATCAGGTTCTACCGTATCTACATGGATAGGAATATGGAGACGTGTATCTTTTTTATTGGAAGAATTTTCGGTTCTGATTTCAGATCCTAAAATCTCAGGAGAAAAAATTTTAGATTCACTTTCGGATCTACTAATTGAGCTATTTTCCTCCTCTTCTTCCAGTCCGATCGAGGCGGAATTAGAGAAAAATATTATAGATTCATTATATGAATTAAGATCCGTGGATTGGGATCCAAAAAGTCCCAAGGATAGACTTAAATTTTTAGAGGCGTTCTTTAAACAGACAGGAGGAGAGATCCAAGTTCGAAAAGGACAATACCTAACCGGAGGAATTACGGTGTCTTCTCTGCAACCGATGCGCCCCATTCCTTTCCTACATGTATACATTTTAGGGTTGGGAGAAGGTTTATTCCCCGGAACGGATGATACCTCCGCGTTTAATTTAAGGCATTTAGCTCCCAGAGAAGGAGATATAAACGTAAGAGGTCTGAACCAGTCCTTATTATATGAAACGATCCTCTCCGCAAAACAAAGTTTGGTATTATCGTTCGTAGCGGAAGATATTACGAAAGATGAAAGTATTGCTCCTTCTTCATCCTTACTTTTACTTGAACAAGCCTTAAAGGAAAACGTGCTCCTTCCTGATACCTCCGTTCGGATCAAGATCCCTTTAAATAAACACAGCAAAGAATACTTTATACAAAAAGAAACCCCTTCTGCAAAATTTGCGGATAAGTTTCGTAAAAGTTTCGATCTTTCCTCTTCTCTACTTTATGGAAAAGAAGAAGATAAAGAAAATTACCGTAAAACAGTGCTCAAAAATTTCCAGTCCGGTTCATCCGTAAAAAAAGAAGTTCCGAATCCGGAGACTATAGACTGGAACGATCTCGTCCGGTTTGCAAAATCTCCGCTTTCTTATCATTTACAGAGAAGGTTCGGATTGTACTCGGAAGAAATTTCAGAATCGGAAAATGCAACCCAGGAGCCTTTCCGCATTTCGGATAATTTTAAATTTATAAAAGAGTTATGGTCTTATTCTATGAAGAAGACCGAAAAAGAACTCCAAAATTCCTTGAGTGGATTATTCTCAATTTGGGAGAAAAGAGGAAATATCCCGAGAGGAATTTACGGAGACGCCGAGTTTTTAACCAAATCGGAAAAGGTGGGTAAAATTTCAGAGGTAGTTTCCGAAATACTTTCAGAAGCGCAAATTTTGTCGGGACTAACTTTCGGAGAATCTACTAAAAAAGGGAATTTGTTGTCCCTGCCTACGATTCCATTAGAAATTTCGAATGGGATTAAGATCAAAATTAACGGTTTAAAAGAAGATGTCTTCCTAAAAAATGAGATCGACGGATCTTCTACGCTTGTCCTAGTATATCCGAACTCCAAGAAAAAGTTTAAGAACTTAATCGAACCGTTTTTGATCCAATCCTTGTTGGATTCGATCCCTTCTAAAGATACTCCTAGATCGGTAGTTGCAATTTTTGGGTATGGAGACAAGCCTACCATCATCGGTATGAATCGAGAAGGAGGAGAAGTATACCGTAAAAAATTCCTCTCAGATCTTGTGCATGAATTTTTAAAACAGACTATCTCATTAGTCTCTCCCGGCATCTGGGAAGATTTTCCGGATAGATCGGATATTGATCTAAACGATCCCAAAAGTCTAACTTTACTCTCACAAGAGTATAAAATCTGGGCCCAAGAATCCGTTCAGTACGATCCGGAAATATATTTGGATGATATCATCCGGCTTCTGCCCTATCCTCAAAATTATATAAGTGAAAATGATTTTTATCTCTGCTTAAAACTATACCATCCATTGGAGAAAGTTTTTTATGCAGAAAAGTAAAACTGAACAAGGGACAAATTCTTTCGCGGACCAGATCGATATTACTAAAAACGGTTTTATCGGCGCTTCTGCAGGTACAGGAAAAACACATACGATCGTATTTTTGGTCCTGAAAATATTGAAGGATTCATTTAAAAATTCTTTGGTTTCGGATAAAACTCCGTTCGGCGTGGAATCTATATTAGTACTTACTTATACGGATAAGGCGGCGTCCGAATTAAAAGGTAGAATACGTGCGGAATTAAAAAATACGATTCTCAGACTGGAAAAAATAGGATCCCCTAGCGAAGAAGAATCCAAAGAACTGGAATATTTTTTGAACCAAGCGTCTCGCTTAGACCAAGCTTATATTTCCACCATTCATGGATTTGCTCATAAAATCTTAAAAGAATATTCGTTGGAATCAGGTAGCTCCGAAAATTCTGAACTTATCGAAGAGTTTTCCGCAGTATCCAAGGCTTTATATAGAAGAATGCGTAATGAGTTCGGCGGAAAATACCCGAAAGAACTTTTACCTTTCATACTTTCTCAAGCAAATCGTTTTTATAATGACGGATTCCAAGGAACAACTTGGGAGAACTTCGTGTCCGGCCTTGCAGTAAAGAAGGTTTCTTCTCCTGATTCTATTCAACTTCTTCCCCGCCCTCAAAAATTTCCTGAGATCGTTTCTATCCGAAATGTATTTTTAGAAATCCAATCCATTCTCCCTAAATTTTTAGAATTTCAGGATTCATTTAAGAAGAAGATCAACGCGAATAAGTACAAGGCTCTTTTAGCTCGACAGGTCGAGTTTCAAGATTCTTTGAAAAAGCTCATCGATTCTTCAGAACCGTTCTCTCCCTTTCCGTTCACGCTTGCTCTCAAAAAGATCCTGGAGCTAAAAAGAGGAGAAAGTTCCGGTATAGAATCCATTCTCCTTTCGGATGAGGAACTAAAAACTGCGACTTCCGAATCTGGATATCTTTCTTATGCGTTAGAAAGGGAGAAGATCCGCAAACTTTCTTTAAGCTTACATGCTTTGGGGTCCTCTCTTTCTTCTTTTTTAGTTTCTCTTGCGGAAGATATCGCAGAAGACTCGATCAAGATCAAGGAGGAAGAGAATTCGATCACTTACGGAGATATGATCTTAGGGCTTTCCAATTCCTTGGAGAAAAACCCCGAGCTGGTTTCGGAATTAAAAAAACGTTTTCGTTTCGGGATCATAGACGAATTCCAGGATACCGACCCCGATCAATATAATATTTTTAGAATATTATTCCTAGAAAAATCTTCCGCTATCCAAACTGAAGGTAGACTTTTTCTGATCGGAGATGCAAAACAATCCATTTACGGTTTCAGGGGAGCGGACTTAGGCACTTACCTGACCGCCAAAAGAGAATTCGATACGGGGGGAAAATTTGCGGATTCCTCTATCGTTTATCCGGAATTGGACACAAATCGTAGATCTTTGCCGGAGCTAATTTCTTCCTACAACGCAATTTTCGGGAGTGAAAAGGGCGAATGGTTCCCCATAGGAGAAACAGGATTTTTACCGATAGAATACGTGAACGTAAAATCTCCGGATATTCCGGGAAAGGCGATTTTATATTCGGATAAAAGTAATCGTGCCTCTCTAAATGCCTTTTCTCTTTCCAAAGAAAGTAATGCGGATCGATTAAAAGACCAATATTCAAGATTTTTAGCGGAAGAGATCATCCATTTAGTTTCCGAAAAGTCGGAAATCTATATTAAAAAAGAAGGATACTCATCTCCTGAAAAACTGAGCTGGTCGGATATTGCGGTTTTAGTCCGAGGAGAAAACGATTCGGAATTCCTAAAAAGGCAATTTAAGGCAAGAGGTATCCCTTATACTTATCCCAAACAATCCGGATTATTCGGTTCACCCGAAACGATCCGAGTTAGAGAGATCCTACAATGTTTAAATGAGGAAGGAAGTAGGGACTCATTTTACAAATTATTAATATCCGATCTATTCTGTGTTCGCCCGGAAGATCTGAAAAACTATGAAGAATATCCGATAGAGTCCGGAGAAAAGAGACTTTTAGAGACTTGGCGGAAATTTTCCCGCAAAAAAGATTATCCGGGACTATTCGGATCGATTCTGACGGAAAGCAGATTAGCTTCTCCGCTTCCGCAGGAGACCAGACAGGATTGGGAAAGAAAGATCACAAATTTCAAACAGATATTCTTCTTCTTAACCGAAAAGGCTTCAAAATCGGATCAGACCTTAGGAGAACTAATTACTTATCTGGAATCTAAGATGATATCCAAAGAGGATGAAAAAGACTATCTGGAAAAAGATTCGGAAGAAGATCGAGTCAAAATTTTTACGATCCATTCCTGTAAAGGTTTAGAATTTCCGATCGTGTTTTTATTCGGCGGATTTTCAGGCTGGGGAACACAAAGAAAAAAATTCTCCGAATATAGAGAAGGCGAAAAACGTATTATAGATCTGGAAAATAATAAGGAAGAGGACGCAGTCGTTAATACGATCAACGAAGACAAAAGATTATACTACGTTGCTTTGACTAGGGCAATGTACAAATTTTATTTTCCATTACTTGCGGAGCCGGACCCTAAACGTCCTTTGGAATTATTCAGAAAATCTTTTCATGCGTCGATGTCCGAATTCCCGACCTTATCTTCGGTGGCCAGATTTTGGGAAAATGAAGAAGGAAAATACGAACAGGAATGGATCAGAGATCATAAAACAATCTCCGGACTAACTACCAATCCGATAAAAGAAGAAGGTCCTGAAATTTTACGTTCCGTTGAAATTTGGCCGGACAAAGCGGAAAAACGAAAGATCATCCTAGAAAGTTATTCTTCTTTGGACTCGTTTTTTACTTCGGAAGGTTTCGGATTTCAAGTTTCCGAAACAAAATCGTTCAAAACGGATGAGACATCCGAGGAATCCAAAGAGGAAGAACTCCCATCTTCCAATAAAATGGGGAATCTACTTCATCAGCTTTTAGAAACCGAAGATTTTAACGTTTATAAAAATGCAAAATCTGCGAAACAAATCCCGGAGATCGTCTTAAGATCGTATAAGAATATTCTAAAGTCTTACGGATACGGAAATACCTCGGAACAATTGGGATCATTCGCAAATAGAATTTCAGAACTATTTTGGAACACTCTTAAAACTCCCCTATCACATTCGGAAAAAAATATTTCTCTTTCGGAAATTTCTTCTTCGGAGAGAAAACATGAGGTAGATTTCTTTCTGAAAATCCCTGAACAAACCGGAGTTTCAGATTTATTAAAGGGAACTTTGGATCTAATATTCCTTTCGGAGGGAAAATATTGGATCTTAGATTGGAAGTCCAACCTTCTCTCTTCTAATTTCGGAGAAGATCCTTATTCGGAAACTCATCTGAAAGAAAAAATACGGGAATCCTATTCTTTGCAGTTAGCAATTTATTCCGTGGTTTTGGACGATTGGCTCAAATTCAAATACGGAAAAGAATATGATCCTATACTTTTAGGCGGAATGTATTTCGTATTCCTCCGAGGAACGGATCCAAATCGACCGGGAAGAGGTATTTTTTACCAAAACATAGATACAGAATTCGTAAAAGTTTCTAAAGAAAAAATACAGGAAACCTTGGATCTAAAAAACAGAATTTCGGCGGAAAAAGAATGAAAGAAGAATCCCTCGAAAACATTTTAGACCAAGAATACGCTAGTTTTTTGACTAAGGAATTTTTAACGTACGCAAAAGGAACTCAGTACGAAGTTCTATTTTCCTGGAATCTTTCTTTGATCCAAGCGTCTAAAACAGGAAATCTTGCAATTCCATTCTCCGAAAAAGGCCCGATCTCGGATATTTTATTCAAAAGAAGGGACAATCTATTATATTTTTCTAAAGTTTTCTCTCAGCTAACCACAGTGGAAAATGGTTTCGGGAATTTACTTAAAACCGGCACGGCAACTAAACCTGAAAAAATACAGGAAGTCCTAAAAGAACTCATCTCCACCAATCCCCTTTCTATTAAAAAAGGAGGTAAAGAATACGTACTTTGCGGAGAAGGAGAACAAAAAGATGCCTTAGAAAAAGCTCTAAGTCATCCGTTCTTTGTTCTTACTGGCGGACCGGGGACCGGAAAAACGACTGTAGTTGCAAATGTGATCCGGGGACTTTTGCGTTTAGGTTACGATCTAAAACAGATCGGACTTGCGGCCCCCACAGGAAGAGCGGCGCAAAGATTAAAAGAATCTCTAGAGAATACGATCTCGAACCTCCGTACAAAAAACAAATTGGATGATTCCATTTCAGAGATCCCGACTTCCACATTGCATAGGCTTTTGGAATACAATCCTAGAAAGAGAAAGTATAAATACGGTAAAAATTTCCCTCTCCCCTATAGAGTGATCATCTTGGACGAGGTGTCTATGGTGGATCTGCACATGATGTATAGATTGATGGAAGCATTACCATTGGGCTTGGAAAATTTCAGATTTATACTTTTAGGAGATCCGAACCAGTTGCCTAGTGTGGAAGCTGGAGCGATCCTTTCGGATCTAGTCATATCCTTAAAAAAACTAAATTCTGAAAACCTAATAGAATTAAAAACAAGTCATAGACAAGAGGAAGAATTTTCTTCTATCTCCAAAGCGGCTGAAATTTGTGTAAAAGATAATATCTCTTTGTCGGAATTCCAGAAAAATCTCCCGAAATCCCTGCACATAGACTCCGTTTTCCTAGGTCCATCAAAAGAAGATCTAAAAGGTTTTTATCAGATTAGATTGGATTACAAAAAAGAATGGAAAGAATTCTTAAAAAGGACCGCGGAAGAAAAGATCCTGCCCATATTTTCCAAACTTCCCAATCCAAATTCTCCCAAAGAATTAAAAGAATACCTAAACAAAGATCTAAATCGATTTAAAATACTTACAATTTTACGAAATGGGATTTTCGGAAGCGAGTTCATCAACAAAGAACTGACTGAATTGATCCTTCATCATAAAAAAGGAAATCTAGTACAGATCGGGACTAAAACGTATTTTTCAGGATTACCTATACTTATCACAAAAAACGATAGAGTGAGAGGTGTTTATAACGGAGATACAGGTCTCGTTTTAGAAGTCCAAACTCCGAACGGCGGAAGTGAATTAAGAGCATTATTCTTTATAGAAGGAGAGATCCGAGACTTTGCGTTGGATACTCTTCCTCCTCATGAACCTGCATTTGCGATCACGGTGCATAAGTCCCAAGGCTCGGAATATGATTCTGTTTTTATAATATATCCTCCGGATCCGGTCGAACCGGACACTGCAGAAGTCTCCTTGGAATTGTTCAAAAAGGAAATTTTATATACTGCGATCACTAGAGCAAAACGATCTGCGTTTTTGGTTTCGGAAGAAAAACTTTTAGAATATTCTCTCCGAAACCGTTTTGAACGATTGACCGGTTTTAAACTAGGCTAATCTACTTATGATCTCTGGTATATACTCCGTCCCAAGATGTCGGAGGCGGTGTTTTTTTATATTCATTGCATCTTTCTACAAGTAAATGCACCGCCTTATCTTCCTTACCTTTCGCTTTCTCGGATTCTTTGAATTTTTTAACGGCGGCGTCCCATTTGCGGTCCAAATACAACGCTAAACCTTCTTCATATAGACCGACGATCTCTTTTTTGGCGGAAGCGACACCTTTCAATTCTGAGATAGCCTCATATAAGATTACAGGCTCATTCTTACCTTTCACTCGGACTAAATCCAATTTTCTTGTAAAAATAGAATCCTTAATCTCGGAATGGACCGAATCCGAAACTAAAATGGAAACTCCATAATCTTTACCCGCAGCTTCCAAACGAGCCGCAAGATTTACCGTGTCCCCCATCATAGTATATGACGCGAGTGCGTCGGTCCCCATAAATCCGACTTTTGCAAGTCCGGTATTCAGACCGATCCGGATCTGCATGTCCCTTGCATCCGGAATATATTTTTGACCCTTCTTCCAACCGGATCGTAACTCTTCTAGTTTCTCCAACATTTTGATGGAGGCACGAGTCGCTTTCAAACAATGACCTTCCACATCTACAGGCGCGTTAAAAATTCCCACGATTGCATCCCCGATGTACTTATCCAAAACTCCATCGTGTTCTTTTAAGATCAGAGTCATTGCGGAAAGATACTCGTTCAGAAGTTCGGACAATTCTACGGAACTTAACTTTTCACTAATATTAGAAAACCCTGCTACATCTGAGAAAAATGCAGTTACTCTTTTTTCGGTACCTCTTTTGAGAGCTGCAAGATCCTTCATAGCCTCGCCGATCACGACAGGGTCGATCATACTTCCTAGGATACCTTTGATCTTTTCCCTTTCTCGAAGCCCTGTCACCATTTGGTTGAGAGCGACGGAAAGATTCCCGAATTCGTCGCTTCCACCTTGCTCGAATTCTACGTTCAGATTTCCCTTTCCTACTTGTTCCGCATTTCGAATGAGACGTTTGATCTTTTGGACCACAAAGCCCGAGATGAACACAGCTAAGAAAATGGAAAATCCGCAGATACCCAATGCGGAAAGTACCGCTCTGTCCCTGTTGCGGCGAATGGATTCCAAACCTTCCGTTCTATCCACTACGGTTCGGATCACTCCGGAAAAATTAGAAGCTAATACAACTGTAGGAAGATCATCCGACGTTTCTGAAATTAAAGGTGTCGCATCTAATTTCCAAAGGATCTGTTCTGCTTCCGTTCTACTGTTCCCGATAATCCCATCCGGAAAGAGAGCCTTTAATTTTGCAGTAGGGGTTTCACTTTCCCCTGAATAGATCCATTCTCTGATTGCATTCCAACGCTTTTGGAAAATTTCCTTTCCTTCTTCCGATTGCACCGATCTACCGTAGTCTGAACCGTCCGGTCTGAACCTAAGTAAGATTTGATCTTCCAATGCGGAATCCCTGATAGAACCGAAAGATTCTACTTCTAGTTCTTCCTCTTCTTTAGGAGGATTGTTCCTTAAATATGTAGCGTATAATAAATTTCTCTTACGAACAAGAGCGGCGTATTGTGTATATTGGGTTTTAAAATCTTTGTCCTTAAAAGGAGGAACGGGAGGCTTTTTCTCTTTTAGAGCTTTCAACCTTGCTTCTAAAATAGGAGTGATTTTAGAAAGTTCCGATAAGATTTCCTGTTCTTCTCTTAAATAATTGGTCCAAGGACCTAGAGTGTTTCTCCTAGATTCCAAAAGTTTAGCTCTTTCGGTAGATGCAGGATTTCTAAAATGGGGAGAATACAAAGCCTGTAATTCTAAACCGTTTTGTTGGAAAGAAGTAGGACGGATCTCTCCTAAAACTCCTGCTCCTTCTAAAAGGGAACTGAGTGCGGATTTTAAACCTTCTTCCAAGTTCTCCTCCATAGGAGCCTGGTTGAGAGAAGATTCGGAATCGAAAATTTTAGTATCTAATGTCGGCTCGGAAGCTTCTCCCGGAATGATCCCTGAAACAGGAAATGTTTGGATCCTGAATCTGCCTGTATCTAATCCTAATTCTTTGATCTTTCTCTTTTTGGAATCCGCAAGAATAGCGACTATACTCTCATCCAGATCGGATCTGAGTTTTCTAGCTAAAAGAGATTTTTTGCGAAGTTCTTCTTCTGCTGCGGAAATCTCGGTTTGGTCCGGTTTTTCCTGATTTTCTTTTAATTCGCCTAGACGTTTTCTGATTTGGTTCGCTTCTCTATCCGCAAATACGAATTTTTTAGCCATTGCCTGGAGGCGCGCAAATTCTTTGTCGCTAACTACCCCATCACCACCGTGTTGGAGCTGGGTTCGGATGTTTTTTTCTAGAACCTGTATATCATCTTTGGAAAGATAAGCGGAATAATACGTATCCAAAGTTTTTCGGACCGTATTCTTTCCCAAGGCTCCGAACAAGCTGGTCTTGATCCCGAAAAAGGAAACTTTCTTTTCCTGAACTACCGTCTTAGTCGTTTTATATTTTTTTAATGCTTCTGTCTGCTTACTTACCCGGTCCCGAAATTCCTCGATCCGGATCAAACTTTGGGAGATATTGTCCAATTCTAGAACGAGAGAAGAGATATATTTTCTAGAAATCGCGGCTTCTCTGTCGTAACTGTCGGTAAGGATCTCGGTTTGTTGCCTTACATAAATGAAGGAAAGGATTAAAATAGTGAGAACGATCAGACTTCCGGTAAACCAGGCGAGTTTTGCTCGAATTCCTGAATAAAATAGTCTCGGAAGAACTAGAGTAAGATCTAAGATTTTTTGCCCGAAACTCTGATTGTGCGAAGTCTGTGTACCCATATAATAGTAACAGCGCCAGTCGGAATTTTTTCTGGCAAGCCTATAAAATTTGGAAATTTATTTCGGAATGGGTTAGAATAATTTTTCGTAACTTGCTGTTCTATAGTCTGCGGTCAGGTAGAAGGTATGGGAACAAGACGGACATCGATAGTTTCCTTTCCCCTGCACTCTCAATATCTGAAGACAAGCCGGACAAGTCGTAGTACTTTCGTTAGGTTCGAAGCTCGGATCTGCATTTTGCCCGGAGACTAGATAATATTTCGCTTCTTCTCTGGTTTTGAAATATGGGATTTTTTCTCGGAGCCCCAGGCGATTCCAATCTCCCATCAGACTTTCCGACAATCCGCAGGCTGCATATTTGGAATTCAAATGAGTGAGAGAAGAATTTTTGAGAGAAAGCAAACCGCTCTCTTCCCAGACTTGGAGGTCTCTGGCATCCAGTAGAATTCTGTGGGGCTCGCTTCGAAGTAAAGGATCCGTTTTTTCTCGGAAAGTGTTCCCGAGTATCGAATCCAGTTTGCCTTGTAAATTGACGATCAATTCTTTCACTAGAATAAAAGCCCTTTAAAGTTTCGAATCAGATCGGGTTTTTAAGCAACCTAAAAAACTCAAAAAGATTGGACTTTTCCTCACCTGCGACATTTTTTTTACTTAATGGGTCAATGGAATCGTCGAAGCCTTCTTTTCCCTTTGGATTTAAGCTTCATGATCCTCTCCTATTTTTTAGCCCACCTGATCCGTTTCGAATCCACTGCATTTCTGCAGGAGCCTAACGACTTTTTTATTCCTCTACTCATCGTAGTAGCTTGTCGTTCTTTTGTATTTCTATTTTCGAATATTTACAGATCGATTTGGGCCTACGCTTCCATACACGATCTGGTGGAAATTATTAAAACCACTATTCTTTCGTCGCTGATCTCGAATACCGCACTACTATTCTATAACGGATTCGAACATCTTTCCAGAATGATCCCTGTGATAGATACACTTCTTCTTTTGGGATTTTTGTGCATACGTAGTCTATCCTGGAGATTAGTGAGAGACCAGTACATTCTACGCAAAAAACAAGGGGATGGAATTCCAACACTCATTCTAGGCGCCGGAAAAACGGGTGCAACTCTTCTCACAGAGTTGCGAAGGCATAATGATCTGAACCTTCTTCCTTTAGGCCTTCTGGACGATGACGAATCCAAACTAGGCGCTCATATCCAGGGTGTGCCGGTCCTCGGAAAAATTGACCAGGCAGAATCGCTGATCCGCTCTTTAGAGATCAAAAAAGTATTGATTGCGTTTAGCAATCCGGACGGAAAGCAGATCGGCAAACTCATCAAAAGTTTTGAATCGGAGAATGTGGATTTTAAGATCCTTCCCTCCTTAGGTTCTTTATTTTTTGATCCGCCCAAAGTACAACAATTAAGAGAAATCCGGGTAGAAGACGTACTTGGTCGTCCGGTTGTAGACTTAGAAATAGAATCCATTCGTTCTTATATTGCAGGTAAAACTGTGCTCATCACCGGAGCCGGCGGTTCTATCGGTAGTGAATTATGCAGGCAGGTCGCGGTATTTAATCCTGCAAAAATGATCCTACTTGATTCTGCAGAAACTCCTCTTTATGAGATAGATTACGAACTCAGGAAAGTTTTCAAAGACAGCGGGATCCAATTCAGAGCGGTGATCGCAGATATTAAAAATCCGTTGAGGATAAGCTCAGTTTTTGAAACGGATCGTCCGCAAGTAGTATTCCATTCTGCTGCTTACAAACACGTACCTATGATGGAGATCAATCCATCCGAAGCGGTCTTAAATAATGTACTCGGGACTAAGAACTTAGCTGATATTTCTAGACATTACGGAACAGAACGTTTTGTTTTAATTTCCACAGATAAGGCAGTCAATCCTGTAAACATTATGGGAGCTTCTAAGAGAGTTGCAGAGTTGTATCTGCAGGCGATCTCTCAAGGCACCAAAACAAAGTTTATCACTGTAAGATTCGGTAATGTGTTAGGTTCCAGCGGTTCGGTCATTCCTAGATTCAGAGAGCAGATCAGCAATGGTGGTCCTGTAACCGTTACCCATCCGGATATTATCCGCTATTTTATGACAATCCCAGAGGCGACACAATTGGTTTTGCAAGCGGCTGCTATGGGAGAGAAGGAAGAAATTTTTCTCTTAGATATGGGAGAACCGATCCGGATCTTAAATCTTGCGGAAGATATGATCCGACTTTCCGGTTTCAGGCCTTACACTGATATTCCAATCGTATTCACAGGTTTAAGACCCGGAGAAAAACTTTTCGAAGAACTGCTGTTAGATCTAGAAGGGATCAAAAAAACGCACCATCCTAAAATCAGGATTGCAGCCCCCTTAGAGGAAGGAGATCCTAGCAGCTTCCAGGCTAGATTTAACGCGTTATTAGAAGCGGCAAAATCGGATCGAGAAGAAGAGATTTTCTCTTCTTTTAAGGCGCTCGTGCCTGAATACAAAATGCACAAAGAATATATCAGCGAGGAGACCTCGCGTAAGTTGAAAAACGATGGATAGTCCGAATTTAGAAGACATACAGGCACTTCGAGAATTCAAAAAACAACTCTTCTCAGTTTACTGGGAAAGGTTCGGCACCTTCTACGTGCACGTCATGCCTCACCCCGATCTAAAGATCGGAAAAAGAGGACTCGTAGGAGATGAGCCAGAGTCAGGTATCATCCTAGTCATTGGGCCCCGCGCCGCAAGAGACATCAGAATAGAAGAAGAATGGGTCTACGCAGAACTACAGTTCGGCTATACCTGGGAAGAAGTCTTCTTACCCTGGGACGGAATTTTCAGATATTTCGACAAGTCCCAGCAAACAGTCACTCAAATGAGAATTTATTTAGGTAAACCGGACATCCCTCCTAAAAAAGAGGAAACTTCTTCAGCGGATACCAAGGAAGAAGTTTCCGATCTAGGATCCGGATCTTCAAAACGAAAAGATAATGTAATCCAAGTAGACTTCGGGAGTAAGACAAAGAAATGAGCAAATACAAATGGTTTGTTGCCGGGGACCTGGATGGATTCTTCGGCCTGATGATCGATAACCTGATCCAAATTTTGGTTTTGGTAGCTTTGTGTATTGGCTTTTGCGGAATGCCTCAGGATTTCGTATTTAGAGTAGTGATCCCAGGAGCTGCGATCTCTCTTTTGGTCGGAAATCTTTTCTATGCTTGGCAAGCAAGACAACTTGCACTTGCCGAAAACAGAAGTGATGTCACCGCATTACCTTATGGGATCAATACCGTTTCCTTATTCGCATTCGTCTTTTTCGTAATGTTCCCGGTGTATCAAAAAACGAATAGTTATAAAGCAGCTTGGTCTATCGGACTTCTTGCAAGTTTTGTATCCGGTTTGATCGAATTTTTCGGAGCATTCGTTGCGGAGAAGATCCGTAAGGCAACTCCAAGAGCAGCGCTTCTTTCTGCGTTAGCCGGGATTGCTCTTACATTCATCTCCATGGACTTTTTGGTCCGTACATTCTTAAATCCTCTTGTCGCTTTCGTTCCGTTCGGAATTATTCTTTTGCAATATTTCGGAAGAGTGGTTTTTCCATTTAAGATCCCAGGTGGGCTCATCTCAGTCATCGTAGGGACATTGCTCGCATGGTATCTTCCCCATATCACCGGAAAACAAATGATGGATGGAGCTGCGTTACACTCCTCGATCGACTTTGGATTTAATTTCCCGGTTTGGAGCGGCGGAGATCTATTCGAAGCCTGGAGCCAGATCGGGATCAGAGAATATCTGTCAGTGATCTTACCGATGGGAATATTTAACGTAATCGGTTCCTTGCAGAACATAGAATCAGCGGAAGCTGCGGGAGATAAATATAACACCAGAAATTCTCTTATGATGAACGGTGTAGGAACAATCGTAGGCTCTTTGTTTGGATCCCCTTTCCCGACCACAATTTATATCGGGCATCCAGGTTGGAAATCTCTCGGAGCTAGATCCGGTTATTCCAGCTTGAACGGTATCTTTATGACTTTGATCGCGTTCTTCGGTTTGGTCAGTTTTGTATGCGCTCTCATCCCTGTGGAAGCCGGCATGGCAATCGTACTTTGGATCGGTATCGTGATCGGTGCACAAGCATTCGAAGCTACACCTACTAGACACGCACCTGCGGTCGTACTTGGACTTCTTCCCGCTCTTGCCGGTTGGGGAGTTTTGATGATCCAAAGCGCATTCAATTATGCGGCTCCCATTCTTTCAAAAGCGATAGAAGGAACCGAGGCTGCTTCTAAAACCCAAAACATCTGGCTTTCTTCCGTGCCGTTAGATCAGCCTATTTTCCCGTATTCTTTAGGCGGACTTTTGAGTCTATCTCAGGGATTTTTACTTTCTTCTATGGTTTGGGCCGCGATCGCAACATTTGTGATCGATAGAGATTTTAAAAAGGCGATCATTGCTAGTTTGATCGGTGCATTTCTTGCTGGGACAGGGTTTATACATTCTTATTCCTTGGCCGGAAACGCAATTTTGAACTCTTTTCAGCTAAATTTGGGTCCATTCGTATGGGCATATTTGTTTCTTGCAGGACTTTTTCTTCTCGCTTCTTTCTTAAAGAAGGAACCAAGAGCGGTCTAATTAGTACCGGAATTTAGAAGACCGGCGGGCACGGAGTTACCGAGGCCTAAAAAACTTCTAAAAAGGAGAACTGTTCGCCTATGGCGCTTTTTCGCAGATTTGGATTATTCGCACTTACTAATATCGCGGTAATCTTCACGATCGGATTGATACTCAGACTTACCGGGCTAGATGTATATTTAGCTAAATCCGGAGTACCTTACGCTACTACCCTTCTATTCGCTGCAATCTGGGGTATGGGAGGCGCATTCATTTCATTGCTGCTTTCCAAGTTTATGGTAAAGGCCTCTATGGGAGTCCAGATAGTCGATCCTAGAAACGCTTCCGGATGGCAAAGAGATCTTTTAACTAGAGTGCAAAGATTGGCTTCCGCTGCAGGACTTCCTATGCCGGAAGTCGGATACTACGAATCTCCTGAGATCAACGCATTCGCAACAGGTCCTAGCAGAAATAGCGCATTAGTCGCCGTATCTACCGGACTTTTGAACGGAATGGATAGCGAAGAGTTGGATGGAGTTTTAGGACACGAGCTTTCCCACGTAGCCAATGGAGATATGGTAACCATGACATTGGTACAGGGAGTGATCAACTCATTCGTGATCTTCTTTTCTTGGATCGTAAGTAAAGTGATCGTTTCTCAATTGAATCGTAACGATGACAGAGGATCTAGCGGCGGATTCTTTATGGAGTTCATGATCAGACAACTTCTTATGGTAGTTTTCGGACTCTTGGGTTCCATAGTAGTTGCCTATGTTTCCAGAGCCAGAGAGTTCCGCGCCGATGCAGGCGGAGCAAAATTGGCGGGAAGATCTAGCATGATTGCCGCTTTGGAAAGATTGAAAGTAGCTTTCACAAGAGATCCAATCGATCAGAGAGGAGAAACTATCGCCGCTCTGAAAATTTCCAATAGGGCTGGGGGACTCGCATCCTTATTTGCAACCCACCCTCCTCTAGAAGAAAGAATTGCTGCTCTTAGAGCAAAAGCATACTAATCTAAATTAGCGGCCTCCTTTTCCTGAGGCCGCTCTATTCCTATTGAAAAAAGAATTGTTTGTTCCTTTCCCGAAAGTGGAATTGGACTTCGAGCCCATGTCCATAGTTAAAAGTAAAATTCGCACGATCCCGGATTATCCCCGCAAAGGAATCCTATTCAGAGACATCACTTCCCTATTATTAGATCCGGAAGGATTAGCTCTTACCATAGGTACTTTTGTGGACCGGTACACAGGCAAAGGAATCACTAAAGTTGCCGGAATCGAAGCCAGAGGTTTTATCATTGGTGCGCCTCTTGCATTCCAACTAGGAGTCGGATTCATTCCGATCCGTAAAAAAGGAAAACTTCCTTCCGAAACAGTTTCCCAAGAATACGATCTAGAATATGGAAAAGATGTGATCGAAATACATAAAGATTCCGTATTTCCGGGAGATAGGATCCTGCTCATGGACGATCTGATCGCAACAGGCGGGACCATGATCGCAGCGGTTCAACTATTGCAAAAACTAGGCGCAGAAGTTCCCGAAGTGGGAGTCATCATAGACCTTCCGGATCTGGGCGGAGCTACTAAATTAAACAAAGACTTAGGTGTAAACGTATTCTCTATTTGTGAATTCGAAGGACATTAAGAATCTCATGCAGATCCTGAAATCCGGTCTGATTGTACTAGTATTTTCCCTTCAGTTACCTCTTTTTTCGGAAGAAAGAAGCGATTTCGATCATGTGCGAAAAGCAGTCGTACAGATCAAAGTATATTCCCAAGCATTCAGCGCCTTTACTCCTTGGGCAACAGACGGGGTTCGAGCGAGTTCCGGAACAGGATTTTTGATCGGGAACAAAAGAATATTAACAAATGCTCATGTGATCTCAAACGCAAAGTACATCCAAGTACAGAGATACAACCAAACGGAATGGTACAGAGTTAAGGTCCTACATGTGGCACACGACTGCGATCTAGCGGTATTAGAAGCTGAAGATCCTGAATTTTACAAGGATTCCACCGATCTAAACTTGGGAGAGATCCCGGAACTCAACTCTTCTCTCATCGTTGTAGGATATCCGATCGGAGGAAATAAGGTCTCCGTAACCAGAGGGATCGTTTCCAGAAAAGAACAATCCAAATACGAACATTCTTCCGTAGACAGCCACTTAGTTTTGCAAGTAGATGCTGCTATCAACCCTGGGAACTCGGGAGGACCGGCCATCCAAAATAATAAGGTGGTGGGAGTCGCTTTCCAAGTCGCTACCAAAGGGGAGAATATTGGCTATCTCATCCCTACAAAGGTAATCCGTCATTTTCTTAAGGATATAGAAGACGGAAGATATGACGGTTACGTAGAGCTCGGGATCGGAACATTCAATTCTTTTAATACTTCTCTCAGAAAGTCGAAAGGTATCCCCGACGGCTTGGAGGGAGTATTCGTTACCCGCATCCTTCCGAACGGTTCCGCAGACGGATATCTAAAAGAGGGAGATTATCTTACGGAGATAGACGGTCTTACAATCGGAAGGAACGGGACCATAACCTTGGACAAGGATGCCAGGGTAGATTTCACGGAAACCGTGGATGATAAATATTCCGGAGAACCGATCCGATTCAAAGTATTTCGTAACGGCAAATTGATCGATGTGGAATTCAAAGCCAAAAGGATGCCTGATTTCGATTTTATGAGAAACAGGTATGATACTCCTTTTGATTATTCCATGATAGGTGGATTATTGTTCCAAGAAATGTCCAGAGATCTTCTTGGAGCCTGGAGCAGAAGCGGGAACACTTCCGGCGGTAGCCAGTTCTTATACAGATACGATTATTTTATAGAAGATGGAATAGGCAGGACCAAAAAAGCAGATGTGGTCTTGTACAGAAAACTCGCACATCCGGTAAATTCTTCCTCCGACTATTTTCTAAATCTTGTTTTGGAATCTGTGAATGGAGAAGCCATTAATAGCCTTGCGGACCTGAAACGGATTATTTCAGGATCCAAGTCCAAATTCCTAAAATTAAAATTTTTGAATATAGACCTTCCATTGATCTTGGACAGGGACGAGGCTCAAAAAGCGGATTCCCAGATCAGAAGCACCTACGGTTTGGAGTAATAAGTGAAATCCAAGATCCTTCTCGTCATTATCAGTATTAGTGTTTTTACTTCCGGAGTATCCGCCAAAAAACCGAAACCTTCTCCTAAAACGGTTTCGAACGGTATAGCCTCCCAAGCAAAAGCGGAAGAAGAATATAAAAAGAGTATAGTACAAGTAAAGATCTCCTACCAAGAACCTGATTATTTCAATCCTTGGAAAAAGAAAAACCCGAAGGTAAGAAGAGGCGTAGGGATCGTAGTCCCAGGCGAAAAGATCCTATTACCCGCACATTTACTCGCCCACTCCACATTGATAGAAGTCAAAAAACATTCTTCTTATTCTGAGACAAAGGCGACTGTTTCAAGACAAGATTCGGAATCCGACCTCGCTTTATTAAAAATAGAAGAAGAGGACTTCTTCAAGGATCTGGTCCCTTTTGAATTCCAAAAAGAGATAGATTATCCTAGGCAGGTTTCCATCTACCAATTGGACAATTCCGGTTCTATACAATCCGCATCCGGCGCACTGATCAGCATGGACCTGGACCAATATCCCCAAGGAATGGTAGAACTCCCGGTATTGGATGTAAACTCCACTGAAACATTAAACGGAAACGGAGAAGTTCTATTAGAAAAAGGGAAAGTAAGCGGAATACTGTTCGACTTCTCAGGAGATAAAAACTCAGGCAGAGCAATTCCTTCTTTTTTGATCGGCAAATTTTTAGGAAATTTCGGTAAAACGGAGATCCCTTTTAAAGGTTTTCGTTATAGGCCTATTATGGACAAGGCCACTAAGGACTATTATTCCCTTAAAACAAAAGACCAAGGGATATTAGTAGCTGAGATCCTGCCAGATAGTTCAGCGGATGGAATATTAAAGATCGGCGATGTGATCCTTGAGTTTGGCGGCAAAAAAATTGACTCCAAAGGATATTTCCAACATCCTAAATATGGTAAACAAGTCCTATCCTACATAGCTCATTTAGGAGACGAATTCGGTTACCAGATCGGCAAACAGATACCTGTCAAGATCATCCGATCCGGCAAAGAAGAAGAAGTACAACTTACTCTAAAACCGTTTCCCTATTCTTCTATTCGTATCCCCCATAGGAACCTAGGATCCAAATCGGAATACTATTTTGACGGAGGTTTCCTGTTTGTGGAACTTTCGGAAGGTTACCTTTTGGAATGGGGAAAAGATTGGAGATCTAAAGTAGATCGCAAACTTTTATACACTTTCGATTATTATAAATTCAGTACTGGCAACAAAAAAGAAGGTAGATTCGTATTACTTTCCCAAGTCATTCCGGATGAGTCTAACCAGGGTTATCATGATGTTTCCGGAAGGCTGGTAGATAAAGTAAACGGCAAACCTGTTCGATCGATCCAAGATATATCTAACGAAGTGAAATTATCCGACTCCAGGTATATTACGATTTTATTGGATGATGGAACGGATGTCGTTTTAGATAAAGAAAGCTTAACTTCCGCAAATCAAAGGATCCAAAAAGAATATAGGATCCCTAAGTCCTCTATGGGACCTCGTTAAAAGAGTAAGCTTTTTTCTTTTTTACAAACGTTCGTACAAAAAAGACCGAAAACAAATATCCTTCGGAAAGAATTCCTATTTAGTCCCGGTCTAATTCTATAGGCACGAAAGTTTAGACTGGTTCTACAGATTTTCCCAATTTTCGAAAGAGAGTTTTTACGAATCAAACCCAAACTTCCGCCAGATCGGCAGCTTATCTGAGTGTTTATACCTGAATTCTTTAGGGTTTTTTCTTTGCCCGTGAGCTGGGTTCGAAAGTATGGTAGGTATAGCCGATAAGAGAGGGTTCTTATGAAACGGACCGAATTGGAGAGACGAGAAAGAGATCTCCGCAAAGCGCAAAAAAAACAAGAGGCCCTAGATAAACGCGGAGGCGGAAACGGAGTCGGCGATTTTATCGATCAGCTTTCCGGGTTATTCCGTTACGACGCCACTGAGATCTTTAACACAAAAGACGATATCAATATTCTGGAAGTTTTGGAAGAAATGCAAGTGATCCTTCCCCAGAAAAAATGGGACGATGTTCTCAAAAAAGCGATTAAGAAAACCGGTGTGGTTGAAAAAGACAGAGCCTATAAAGAGCTCCAAGAACTTCTGAATTTAGAGGAAGAAAACGAGGACGCAGAGGAAGAAGTAGGCGTTTAATCACCTACTTCTTATACTCGGGGAAGTATCCTCCCCCGAGAAAGATCTTAATGTCTTCTTGGTTTGTTGAAAGTCTGAGGTTTTGCGATATCGATATTCAAAGTTCTACCTTTGAATTCGGTTCCGTTTAGACTATTCTTCGCGTTTTCGGCTTGCTCTTCGCTAGCCATTTCCACGAATCCGAATCCTTTACCTTCAATTACTTTCGCGTAAGCTACTTCTCCGTAGTTGGAGAACAGGTCACTGATTTCCTGCTGGCGAACGGAGTAATTAAGATTTCCTACAAAGAGTTTGCGATTCTGCATGCTTTCCTCGAACAAAAAATTTAGGCAGCTTCCGACTCGCAAACGGGAGACCAATTCGCCTTCCATAAGACCATACACTCTTTAAGAACAGCGGGATTGATTTGAATGACGGTAAAATCGCGGATAGCAGGGTTTCCAAGAGAAGCAAAGCTCGGATTTCACCGATCTGATTACAATGACACGTGCGGATTTCTGAACAGCGGACCTACAATAAGACCATTCTAATTCTTTTATAAGAAGAATCAAGTCTAAGAAAATTTTTGCTGACATGTTTGTAAAAAAACGAGGGAACAAATTCGGCAGGGATCACCAGACCAAGTGACGTAAAGTTTTAGAAACGAATGCCAATTTTATTAAAAACGAAACTAGAATAATGCCGGCCAAAACCCAGTAAGTAGCGCTCGGAAGTGTATCGTCTTCTTTTTCCCAAAAAATTAATAAAGGAAGGCTGAATGTGAACATTCTGGAAACATTTTCGTAGGTGGCCCAATATAGAACATAACCCCCCGCATATACCGTAAATAAAAGAATTCCAAAACCTACCCTAAATTCCAGTCCCTTCTTCCAATCTCCCCTAAACAACAGATAGGTCCCGGATAAAAGAAGAAGTACCAAAGGGAACCTGGAGAATTTTTTGATCAGAAGGATAAGATTTAGATCTCCTGAAACTATAACTTGTTGGAGTTCCCCAAAATATCCTAGAAGTCCTCCGAATGGATCAAAAAAATTGCCTAAATTCCCAGGGGTCCATTCCGGGAATTGGGCCCTGAGGTATATACTCCAGGCAGAGGGCAGAATTAAAGAAGAAGCCACCCAGATACTTTTTTTAAGATCCTTTTGGAATAATGCAGTTAGGCCTAAAGGGAAAAACAAAAAGAGTGCCTGCTCTTTAGTAAGTATTGCAAGACCGGCTAGCAAGGAGAAGGTTATGAATCTTTTTCTAATAAAGAACCAATAAGCTAAAACGCTTAGGCTAATCATTACCGTATCTGAAACAAGTAGGATATAACTTCCCAAAGCAAACGGAGAGAACAGATAGAATGCACTTAGGTATTTTTTGTGATCCGGCAATAAATCTCGGATCGCAAGATAAGAAAGATAGAATATTCCCAAATTCAGGATGTACATCCCGAAAATCGTTCCATATTTTCCGAACCAACCGAACGGAGAAACCAAAAGAGGATAACCTATTCTGGGTGCCCTAAAACTGGTCTCAAAACCGTTTGGCCAATTCAAACTAAAGCCGGACAACATTCTAGAATAATAATAAAAGATCTGCCCGTCGTAACCTGCGCCTAGATTCCCCTCTTCTCCTAAAAATACGATCGCGCCCGGAGGAGTTTGTTCTTTATTTTGGTCCGCGAATTCTTTTCCGAAGTTGATCTGGGAGCTCGGGTTCCAGGAGTATTTTTTCCAGACACAAAAAGAGGAAAAAGAATACAGGGCGATAAAAAGTGCGGTAACTAATTTAGGATTTCCTAAAGCGCCGGCCCATTCGATCTTTAATCTTTCATTTTGTAAAAAATTAGATAAGAATCCGGACATTTATTTTTCCGCTAATGTTTCTAAGATCCATTCCGCGTACAAATCCGAGGATCTTTCGGAAGCCTCGTAAGTCAAATGGTGAGGATCTAAAAATGATCTTTTGTCTTCAAAATCGGAGATAGCGTTTTTGAATTTATACTTAGTTTTTCCCAGGTTTTCCAAATAAGAAATATATCCTTTGTACCAAGGACTAAATTCGTATACTTCCCTTTCGATAGGATTTTCCGGAGAGTTGACTAGGACCACTTGGATACCTTGCTCCTCTAGATACTCTATTCCTTTTTTCAGATATTCCAATTCGGACCAAGTAAAGAATTTAGGAGAGGATGACAATTTGATCTTAGCCATTCTGAGGGTTACAAGTCTGGACATTTTAGAACTTTCTCCTTTATAACCGTAGATCCTTTCCGTATAATCTTTGGAATAAGTTGTATCATCCATTTTAGAAAGTCTAGCGTCGTCCAAACCTGGGATCCGGATATAAGAGATATGTTTTCGGATCTCGTTCCTACAAAAGTTTTGAGAAAGTCTGATCCCATAAATTTCTTCCGTTCCGAAAATCCTGGAATCAACTTGCAAAGAAGAGATCTTTTTATCGGAAGAAATTCTGAGTTTTGTTCTATCCGACTTTTCAGGAACATTAAATTTGATCGTATGCCAACCGGATTTGGGGAAAGTTTTGTCGAATAGGATTGCCTTACCTTCTCCCCAAATTCTTAAAGTAGTATCCTTCTCTTGAAAAAATACGCTCTCCTCAAAAATGCCGTTCTTTAATTCGCAATCGATCGAGAATTCAGGTTTAGCCCATCCTCTTAGATAGATACCTTCTTCCGGGATTATCCCAGTATAATAATGATAGGATCTACCGCTTCTGAGATGATTTTCGATCCATGCGTCCATCGGATCGTACAAAAAACTCCTGTATCGGACCACTAAGAACAAGGATCTAGAAAGAAGGGATAAAAATGCGGATTTACCGATTCTAAGAATATTTTTGTATTTTTCTCTCAAGTATTGAGCAGGATAGATCATCCTATTTTGATGCCTGGTCGTGGCGGAGACTTCGTCCAAAGTTTTTTCGGAATATTCCAAATTTTGAAAGTCTATGATGGAATTTTCCTGATAGAGTAGATTCTGTTTATATTGAGCGAGTCTTGCTTCGTTTTCCTTTTCCGTGATCAAAAAATCCAATTGTAGATCCGCAGGATTCAAAACGAAAAACACAAGTTTAGGTTTTTTAGAAGCGATATCTTCCTTATAAAAATAAAAATCGGAAGGTGTCAAAGCTGGATGCGAATAGAACTCCGTGCGAATGGATGTATTTTTAAGTTTCTCATTCATTCTTTCCGGAAGAGAAGAATATAGCGCCACGCTACTTCCTACGATCAACGCGCCTTTCTCGTTCTCGGAAAATTTGATCCTTCTTCTTTTTTCCAAGAAGTTAAACCAAGGAGAAGTATCCCACTCTAGTTCGTTCGGAAATCCGAAAAGTAGATTCTCCAATACGATCCGATCTATAAAGGAGAATAATGCAATAAATAGAATGCTTAGGTAGAGTATTTTAAGTTTTAGTCTTTTTTGATTCATTTTGGAGAGTTATTACATTCGGAACAAACGCCGTATAAAATAATTTCATGAGAATCTAATGTAAATCCCTTAGGAAGATTTTCCATAGGGAAAGGGCAGATCTCCACATCAAAGACCCGATCACAAATCTTACAATGGAAATGATGGTGATGGTCCAGATGACTGATCTCGAAACGGGAGGATTCTCCGGGTAATTGGATCTCATGGATAGAGCCGGATTCCAGCAGGTGGTTCACAGAACGATAAACGGTTGCGATCCCGATATTCTGAATGGATTTTTTAGAGATATCGTGGATTTCCTTTACCGAAAGAGGACCTTTTGCGTCACGGATGACTCTCAGGATCTCGCCCTTTTGTTTGGTGTTTCGAGAGGCGGATTTTTTATCTTCTTCCATTCGGATCGGCTTCGAATCTTATCTTGCTCCAAAAAGGAGACAGATGTCAACCCGATTCCCGTTGGAATTCCAACAACCGCAGATCCAAAGTTGTAGGAACTCCAACAGAGTTATAGAATCAATTTTAGATTTCAAAATCCGAATTTTGGTTTTCTTCTTTTTTGAATCCAAATAGATTCGATCTTATGAGGAAAACTTTTTTAATCCTCTACTTCTTATTCGCCTGCTCCCAATCGAATCATCTTATTTCCGTACGGAATTCAGAAGGTGAGATCTTAGGTAAGTATCCTAAAGAGATCAGATGGCTGGGATTCGAAGATACTCCTAGTTGGACCGATCTTTCCGCATTCTCCGGATTAGAGATCCTAGAACTGAATTCCAAAGATATAAAATCATTAGAAGGCCTACCTAATCTTCCTAAGCTCAGATTCGTTCATTTATCCGGATCTTCCGTAAGGGACCTTTCCCCCTTAAATCGTTTTGCAAAGTTAGATAGTTTAATCCTAAACCAAACAGAAATACAGGACCAAGATCTGAAAAATTATCTGTATTGGAATAGGCTAACTAGGATAGAACTGACAGATTCTAAAATTTCTAATCTGGGATTTTTGGGGCCGGGTTGCAGCGTGAGGCATTTACAGTTAAAGCACACTAAGATCCTAGACCTAAGGCCTTTAGAAAATTGTACAAAACTAATGGAATTATATTTGGGTGGGACCCAGGTAAAGGATCTAAGTCCTTTATACGGGCTAACCAACCTATTCCATCTGCAATTGGACGGCACCGATGTTTCCGCAAAAGAAATTTCGGATTTTAGAAAGATCCAACCTTATGTAAAGATTATGCCTGGTTTGCGTAAGATCTTAAATTCCGAGAACGGACTCGACTGATCATAAAGCGAGAGGTCTAGCTTCTCCCGGATTTGTATATAAGATCATATCCCCAGGCTGCGCATGATTGGATTTTTCGGTTTTGATCTCGCCTGTCGTCTCCACGGTTTTTAGAGAATTCAATTCGGTCTTTGTTCCATCTCGTTTTTCTAATATAGCCTTAGCACCTTTTCTAACTCTAGAAAGGCGGATCCCCCAAATACTCGTAATAGTCGGATCTGTTTTTAATATGATCGCGGAAATTTGTGAAATATTGGATGATTTGGATCTTTTCAGAAGGATTCCATCTTCTTCTCCTTCCGGACCGGGAGTTAAACGAATATCCTCCGGACCGGATTTCCATATTAAAAATTCGAAATGATCGCATTCGTATGCTCTAGTCAAAGTCCAACGATCTCCGGGATTTTTACTTGTGAACATCCTACAAAGTCTAGGACGAAATCTAAAAAATTTTCCGGACTCGTCCAAATTTAGTTTTCCTTCAAATCTTGTTTCTTCCCAATTTTTGGATTCGCTCACAGTTAGTTGACTGATCAACATTTCTTTTTTGTTGGAATGGTTTAAATAAACCTGTCGGATATAAAACCCGGTTGGGATTTTTTTGATTTCGGAAAAATATTCTCCGCTATCCGGAACGGAATCGAATGCGGGAATCTGTGGACCTGAGATCGGATCTTTTTGTAAGGGAGAAGGACGAAATCCGCAATTATATCCTAACGAAATAATTACGATATATTGAAATTTTTTGGAAAAAAATTTCCAAATCTTCGGAACCTTTTTAGCCAATGATCCTTGCTCCCATTCGACCCTGAATAATTATTGACCTTAACAAAAAGGATCAAGGCGTAAAGCTAGTTTCCTTTTTGCGAGGAAAGATCATGAAGGTTTCGACCGGAGACGGTTTTTGGAAGTCCCTTTGTATGCCAATAGGCAGATCTTTCTATACGTTTGTATTTTCAGTTTGTTTGATATTCCTACTTTCACACTGCGTGGTCAGTAACGATGCACTTGGTACTCAGGACAAAACGGAACCTAATATAGACGATCTACTTTCATTAGCCAAAGTATCTAGTTCCTGTGGCGGGAATAATACATTCTGGATCCGTAATCTTATAAAAAATAGTTCTGTTTGCGCGCAAACTTCTAAGGTCGCATCAGGATCTCATGTAAACATCTACGCAACTAGCGGTTTAGAATCCGCTTTAGATTACCAATATATAGCTCAAGAATTCGATACCAAAATTTATCCAAGACTAGGCGAGGCTTTCGGTTTTTCCGACGATCTGGACGGAGACGGAAAAGTTGCGGTAATCGTATCCGATATACATGACGGAAGCACTGCAGGTTCTTCTTTTGTAGCCGGATTTTTCGATCCTGTGGACTATTTTCCGGATAATTCCAGTTATGCGGTCCGTTCTAATTATTCAAATATAGTGTATATGGACGGGGTGGAATTGGTTGCAGTCCGCACCTCGGATCTATCCCTGGGAAAACCGGACACATTCTTAGCCACTCTCGCCCACGAATACCAACATTTGGTACGATTCCAATATGAGGCCAGGATCATGAGCCAAGGCGGAGGAAGGGACGAGGCGTGGATCAACGAAGGAACGAGCGAAGTAGCAGCCGATATTGCTGGCTATTCCCCACAGATCAATAGGATCAATTGTTATAGAGGTAGGAATTCCAACTCATGCTCTAGAGGTGTGAACGGAAATAGTATATTCGGAAGTTCTAAATTTAACTCTCTTGTAGACTATGCATTCGCCTACTCTTTTATGAAATATTTATATATGATCTCCGGTAGCGACACTGATTCCAGGAATTCTTTCTTTAGGACAGGAGTCCAAGGCCCAAAAGGTTATAGAGCTTCGGATGCGACCGGATTATTCCATCTATTCAAAACAAGCGCGGATAGTTATCTAAATTCTACTCAAGAAGTCAAAAATGCGGTGGGAACAGACGGTTCTGCGATCTTCATGAAAATTTATCCTGCATTCTTATGGCAGTCTTTAGGAGATTTTTCCCCCGAATTTGGCCAATCCGGAACGGACACAAACGGAGCCTCCGGATTTTTACAGGATATCACTAAAACGATCCAATCATTCCCATTCCCTGCTGCGGGCACGGATGGAGATGTTCTCAGAAAACTATACGATCCACTCAGAATTCCCGAGATCACTCCATTAGGAGAATTGAATCCAGGTCAGATCCAATTCGTAAAAGCGGACCGTTCCAATTCAAGTTCCATCGAAAGACTAGTATTATTAAAAAAGAATATAGATGGGAACCTGTATTCTCTACAGATCAATACGGAAATGAAAAGATCGGGAGATATTTCAGTATCTTTAGGAATTGTGGAGGATGACGACGAAGGAGAAGAAGGGATCGTTCTCCCTGAGTCAACCGACACTCGCCCGATCTGTCCTCATGAGTTTTTTAAACTCTCTCGGAATCGGACGAAACAGAAAATTTTTAGCGAATATAAAGGTCCGTAATCAAGGCATTCCGGAAAGAAGAGATTTGAATTCTCCCATTCTTTCTTCCGCTACTTTTTGGGCCGCCTCCATAGATTGGTTCACGGCTTGCTTTATACTTTTTTGAAGTAGTTTTTTGTCGTTCTTAGCGAGTAAAGAATCTTCGATACGGATCTCTTGGACAGTTTGTTTACCGTCGGTAATGCAGACCACCAATTCGTTCTTGGATTTTCCCTCGAAGTTCAAAGCCTCCAGTTCCTTCTCCAATTTTTTCATACGAACCCGCATTTGGTTCATTTGTTTTAGATTATCTAAACTTTTGCCGAACATCGAACACTCCCGGTCTTTCTTGATAGGATTTTCAGACCGGGAAGCGGAGCAAGAAATTAAACCAGGCTGGGGCCGGTTTCTACTACTCTATCCGGCAGATCTCGGATCTGTTCCGAGCTTGGTTCCCAAGTAAATTGGTCGGGGATGAGTTCTATTAAGACAGGTTCATCGGTTAAAAAACCGCCTGTTCTGACTGGGGCAATTCCCAAACTGACTAAGAATCCCATACTCGCAACCAAGGTTACCAGAAGGGAGGATTCAATATTGATGTTTGCCCGACGTTCCATGACTCTATTCAGAGTATCGGTCGTTTCGGGGGAGACTGATTAGAGGATTTCTGAGAAAAAATCGGACTCTATAGCGAAAAACGACTCACGCAGGTCGCCAAGAAGCGGAGGATTTTAACTTTCTTCCCCGTCTCGTTTTCGATCGATTCTTTCTTCTATGATCCTAAAAAGAGAACCGTTCGGATATTTGCCTGATTTGGAGATCCTACCTGCCGGGATCCCGAAAATGTCCGGGATCAGATCTTCTACATGGGAACAGGAGAATATCTGGAAATTCCCCTTTTTCATACTTTCCCGGATCTCTCGAGGAAGATTCAGATCCCTCATATTGTCCTTAGGGATATAAATTTTATATTTTTCTCTAGAAGAACCAGTCAGACGGATCACATCGTACCAAGCCTGTATCTTAGTGTTCACTGAACCCACCGGTAGGATATCCCCATACTGGGAAAGAGCTCCTGTCACTGCGATATTACAAGGGATCTCTAGTCCGGAAAGCGCGGAAAGAAGTGCCAAAAGTTCCGCACAACTTGCAGAGTCCCCGTCGATCGGAGAACTATTCTGTTCGAAAAGAATAGAGGCATCCAAACCGAAAGACTGAGTATGAGAGAACATTCCTTTGATATAGGACTGTAGGATAAAGACACCCTTGTCGTGAAGGCTTCCTGAAAGATTGACTTCTCTTTCTATATTGATCAGATTTCCGGAGCCCAAGGAAACCCTGGCGGATACTTGGTTCACTTGACCGAAATCCAAGAGAGAAGATTGCAATAAAATTACGGAAAGTCCGTTGATCCTTCCGGTCTTTTTTCCTTTGAGCGGGACACCAATAAGGCCTTCTTTGATATTCTCTATATATTTTCTTTTGTGGATGGCTGTCCTTTTCTGGATGAGAGCCGGGCCTGCTTCTATCTCCGCCCTACCCACTGCTTTTTTACCTTTATTATTAAATGCTAATACTTCCCTCACAAAAGAACGAAGTTCCGAAAGGTGAAGAGAAAGTCTAGTCTGACTATCGTTCCATCTAAGCGCAAGTTCTAGAAGAGAGTCCAGTGCGGCCTGGTCCAAAGGAGGATAACCTGGTTTCTCCCAAGATTTAACCAATCCTGAAAAAATGGGAAGCCAGGATTTTTCCAAACTGATCTCGTATGGCATGTGGATCTTAAAATCGAAACTTCCGTAAAAGTCGGCATCTATTTGAGAGATAGAGTCCACTTCCGTTTCTTCTCCCACTAAAATAAGTCTGAATCTGGAATCTATACTAGGATGGAATCGATTGATATTTTTGGAATCTGCTCCTTCCGGAAGAGATAAAAAATCTATTTTGCCGGTCAGAAGTACACCTTTCAGAAAATAATAAAGATCCGGATCTTCTACAAACGGTTTGATGGGAAGAAGTAAAAGTCCACCGTTCGCTTCTGAAATTTTTCCCGGTCTATACTTGCTATCTAAAGGAAAACCTGCCAGGGACAATAAGGTAGGATTCGGTTCCGCTACTACAGGTTGGTCTTTTACGATCTCTTCTAGGTATTGCCCGAATTGCAAAAGGTTTGCTTCTATCTCAGGGCCGGTAATCAGAATATGTCGGAAGAGTCCTGGATTTCCTAGGGCTTGGCGAAATGTTCTCACCTCTTCCTTATGAAATACTAAAAAATCTGGCAGTCCGTTCAGTTTGGCCGGCTTTGCCGCTTTAAATCTAATCTCAGTTTGCCCAGGAAGAACCTTTTTTAACACCTTTCCCATTTTCCGTTTCGGCTTAGAATTGCTCAATTAAATAAGTAAGGGGGGAAACTTTTCAGGGTCCAAAATCAGCATGGAATCTCCGTAGGAAAAAAAACGGAAATTTCGAGCTATTGCGAATTCGTACGCCTTGAGTATTTTCTCTTTTTCTGCAAATGCGCTTACCAATAAAAGCAAACTACTTTTGGGAAGATGGAAGTTCGTAATTAGTCCTTCGCAGCTAAGGATAGAGTCCTCCGGTTGTAGAAATAACCTAGTTTTTCCTTCTCCTGATCGGAAAGTTTTAGTATCCGGATCGTAAGCGGATTCTAAGGCTCTGAGTGTCGTAGTGCCAACAGAAATAATTCTTTTACCATTCTTTTTGGCCAAGTTGAGAAGTTCCGCTGTTTGAGAAGGAAGATCGAATTCTTCTTCATGCAATTTTTTGTTCGTAAAATGATCCTCGCTCAAGGATTGGAAAGTCCCATATCCGACTTTTAATTCTAGTTTTAGAAACTCTATGTTCCGATTTTTCAGTTCTTCTAATAGTTCCGGAGTAAAATGCAGACCTGCAGTAGGAGCGGCAACCGAGCCTAGGTTTTTAGAATATACGGTTTGGTAACGAACATCGTCTTCGGTAGTACTTTCTCTTTTAAAGTAAGGAGGGATTGGAGTACGACCTATGAGTTCGAATGAGTTTTCGTCGAGCTGGATCTCTGCCCGAAAGAATGTGAATTCTTCCTCTTTTCGTTCGACTGTAAAAAGAAAATTTCCGGTGGCCTCGTCCGAGACTGTATCTCCTAACTTTAGCTTTTTAGAATTTCGAGTAAGCGTTTTCCAAACCCTAGGTTCCGTTTCAGACAGGAACATTGCCTCATGTCTTCTTCCCGTTTCGGTAACAAGGAATACTCTTCGTTTGGAAACCCGAGTAGCATTTGCCACTAATACGTCACCTTCTATAAGGTAGTTTAGTATCTTTGAAAACTCTGTTTCTTCCTTTAAAAATTCCCTAGTTCTTCCTAAAACAAGCAGCCTACTCTTATCTCTTTTAGCAGCGGGAAATTTTGCGATCTGGTCTTCGGGAAGTTCAAAATCGAAATCAGATAGATCTTGGAATTCCATTCTTCCAATGAATTCGATCCGAAGAATTCGGGAACCGATTTTTAATTTCTTGGCTTTTTCAGGCGGACAGAAAAGAGTACCTGAATGCGGATCGACCTCAAAAAGTCCGGCCCTGTTTTAGTATTCTTTCTATTCTTAGCTTTTCTTTACGCAAACGGGTTCAGTCGTACGGACCAATCCTCCGATTTTTCGGACTATTACGAAGCCTCCCGAAATTTCAAACAAGGCAAAGACCTATATAGTCTGGACGCTTTATCCGAAGTGGTCCAAGAATTCGAAAGTGGTAAATTAAAAATAGACCAAATATTCGATCCGGAAGTGTTCTTTAGGATCAAAGCAAAAGTGGAAAATGTAGGCTCTTATATTTATCCGCCAACTTTTGCATTCTTACTCATCCCAATTTCAGGTCTTCCGTTTGAAGTCGCCTCCGCAATATTCTTTACGATCAATTTTATAGCGTTGATCTTAAGCTTATTCCTGATAGGCAAACTTGTAGGGAGAGAGAGATCTTTTTTATTCCTATCCGCGGTCTTACTCTTATCTCTACGCTTTGTAGAGAATCACCAGAATAATAACCAAGTCGGATTCTTGCTCTTACTTCTGATCTTGGTTTCCGTTTTGGTACAAAAGGATTGGTTGTCTGGACTTACTCTTTCTCTCGCAATCGTGATCAAGATCACTCCTGCAGCGTTCTTATTTTATTTCTTATATAAAAAGAGACCGATGGTGATCGTTTACGCTGTCATCTTTGCTTTAGGCTGGATCGCTCTACCTGCATTATACAATCCTGAGTTCACTTGGAAGATGAACCAGACCTGGTACGATCTAGTTTTAGATAAGTATCTCAAATCTCCCGCGTTAAGAGCTTGGAAAAATAACCAAAGTTTGAATTCCACACTATCTAAGTATTTTTTAGCATATTCTGATTTATTAAACCAAGGAAGATTCGGGATGCCGTTTGCGACTTTGACCGTAAATCAGGTTAAGACCATCTCCGGAATTTTAAGTTTAGGGATTGCAGGTCCTTATCTGTATAGAGTTTACAAAGGAGCCTCTGAAGGATTCGTTCTATCCGGACTATTTTTCTTTTCCGTAATTTTTAGCGGAATTTCTTGGATCCATGCGTTTACGTTCTTGTTATTTCCGACTGCATTCGTTCTTTCCAAACTTTGGCCGGAACAAGGAGAACCGCTCCTCATTTGGGAAAAATGGAAGTCGAAACTTATAAAATATAGGTCGGCTACAATCTTCATCTCTGTTTCCATCTTAGTATTACTTTTAAACAGAAGTTTTATAGGAAATATCGCGGAAGAGGCGATACTTATGTTCTCCTTCTTATTATATACTTCCTTAATACAATACGTATGTATTTTCTATTCGGATAGAACTGCTTAATCCTTCTATAAGAATATGCTAAAAAAAGAAAACTTAAAGTACAAACCTAGGGTCGCGGTCGACGCAAGGCCATTGTCTTACGGGATCACAGGAAATTCCAGATACCTTGCGGAAGTTTTACAAAGACTTTTACGCCCTGATTCCCCTTTAGAATATTATCTTTATTCGAATAAACCGATCCATCCGGTATTCAATCATCTGATAGGACTTACTCCTACTTTTATTCCGAGTAAACTACCCGGAGTTTTATGGTTGAATTTCACCATGCCTTCTTTGGTAAAAAAACATAGGATAGATCTTTTTTGGGGGACTTTGCAGCTACTTCCCGCATTCGGCTTAAAAATCCCTACTTTGGTGAATTATCACGATCTAAATTTTAAGTCCGCTCCTGAGACAATGACGACTGCAAATTATTGGCAGCATAAGATCTTATCTCCGATCACATTAAAAAAAGCAGATAAAGTTCTTTGTCTTTCCCAAAATACGAAGAATGATATTCTAAATTTTTTACCGGAGTTAGAACCAAAACTAGAAGTTGTCTATCCGGGAGTGCAAGGTTTCGGATCCGTATCCGCTCCGGAAAAAACATTGCCTAAAAATTTTCTATTCTCCGTAGGAACCTTGGAACCTAGAAAAAATCTAAGTACTCTTGTGGAAGCTTATCTTTCCTTAAAAAAAGAAGAACCGAACTTTCCCTACCCTCTCGTCTTAGCCGGGAGATTAGGCTGGAAGTCGGAAGGTCTTACTTCTCTTTTGAAAGAAGGCGGCTTGGAAAAAGATGGGATCTATTTTATAGAAAACCCGGATGACTCCAAACTAGGGTGGTTGTATAAGAATTGCTCTTACTTCATCTTCCCTTCCCTGCATGAAGGTTTTGGTCTGCCTTTGTTGGAAGCAATTCGTGAAAACAAACCTTGTATCGTTTCGGATATTCCGGTGTTTCACGAGGTTTTAGATGAGTTTACGGACTCTTTCGTTTCACCCAAGAATTTAGAGGCTTGGAAAAACGCACTTTCCCTGGCCGGTAAAAAAGGGATCTATGGCAGAAAGCCGAGTAGAAACGATTGGTCTTGGGATTCCACTGCAAAGCTGGTCGAAAATTCTCTCGTAGAACTTTGGAAATCAAGAAAGAAAAACTCCTAGGCCCTTTAGTATGAATAAATCCGATATATCTAAATCCGTATGGTGGAATTGGGAGAACTCCGAAACGGAAATCAGATCCGCCAAGATCAAAAAAAGTAAATTAAGGATCAATTATATACCTCCCTTCCTTGCGATCCTGGTTTATGGAGTATTTTTGTTTTATTTATTCCCTTTAAGGATCTTAGTCTCTACTTGGATTTTCAAATTTGTAGAGTTGTTACAGATCACAAAAGTGCTGAAACTTTCCCTATTAACCGACAAAAGACTGTACGACTATACCGCACTTTTTGTGATCTCCTATATCGCGTTTGCATTCTTTTTAGATCTAGTACGATTTTTGAGAAAGAATCTATTTCAAAGTTTTGTTACGGAAGAAAATAGGCTCGCAGTCACCAAATGGGGACTTTTAGGCAAAGAAACTATTCGTTGGAACCCGGACCAAACCGGTCTACAGATCCATCACAAATCAGGATGGTTCCGTTCACTTTTAGGTTTCGAAAAACTATCTTTCAGAATCCATCTTTCGGAAACGGAAAACTCCGTACTTGCAGAATCTCCTTATTTCTTTTCCAAAAGTAATAAGGATTTTTTATCTTCCGTATTTAGATCCGTTTAATGCTCAAACGTTCTCTAGAAAGTCTGGAGTTCCTCAAAAAAGTAGAGAATATATTTCGCTCTCCTTCACTTTGGGCCGGCTTTCTTTTCCTGGTTTGTTTTACGGGGATATTATTCTTATTCGATCTTAGATTTTTATCCAGACATTACGATTGGGATTCAATCGTATACGCTCATAATATAGTTACCAACAAATACTGGAAAGTATTCTTCAATCCTCATCATATCGGTTTTGAAAGTACAGGTTTATTATATTTAAAATTCTGGTATTGGTTCCATGGACAAGACTCCGCCATGTTCGGGCTCAGGCTTAGGGTTTTAACAGTCGCATCCTTTTTCATTTTTGTAATCATGCTCTCTTATTGGAGATTGTATAAGGATATGATTGGCGCAGTTCTTTTGGGACTTGCAGTTCATTGTTCTCAGGGATTTTGGTTTTATGCCCAACATAACGATACTCCGCTCATTCATTCCTGTTTTACTGCCTTTCTATTCTTACTCTGCGTATGGAATTCCAAGAACGGATGGTCTCCAGGAAAACTATACATCGCAGGATTTTTGCAGGTCTGGAACGTTTACTACCACCAATCAGATACGATTTTTCTGACATTCGTGCCGGTTTCCGTTCTTCTTTCGGATAAATGGAGAGGAAGAAGTTTCGAATATTCTTATAAACTAAAGCTTATCTTCGTATATCTATTCTCTGTTGTGCTGATTCTAACACTTTCTTATTTGTATGTAGGATTTGTTCTTTTGGAAAGAAATCTAACGGCACCGATCGAAAGTGAAAAGAATTTTGCCAACTGGCTATTCCTATACGCTTCTCAGGAAAGATGGGGCGCTTCTCCAGGTCCTAAGAATTATATCATGAATTTTTATAGAGGGATCGGGGACGCATTCCTAAATTTCGAAGGTGTAAAGAACGGACTAAGGATCAATGCGAACGATCTTACTTCTCTCAAAAGTTTCCCTTATAATCTTAATCTAGGTTTTTGGATAGCGGTCGTATTTTTAGCGCTCTTAAATTGGATCCGCCTTTGGAAGTATTATAAAACCGAACTCATTCTTTTATTCTTTTGGCTGATCCCTTCTTTTGTATTTTATACATGGTGGGAAGGTTATTTTTTCGAGTTCTGGGTCTCTTCCGTGATAGGGCTTCTGATCTTTGCAGCTTTAGTGTTCCGTTCTTTGGAGTTCGAGAATTTCAGATCCGGAATAAGATCCATCTCTCATATTATTTTCTTTTCTTATGTAAGCTTGCTCTTTTTAGTCAATTTCACTTATTCTACTCTACCTAGATCAGAAAGATCACACAAAAGTTTTATAGAAGGAATCGAAGATAAGTACGAGCATATCACTCCTGAACCGGTATACCGAAACGAATAAATAAGTGCTTGTGAGTTTCCCTCAGTCCAAAAAACTGCACAGGAGTCGAGGACAAACGAACGAATGCTGTTCAATTCAGCCCATTTTCTCGTATTTTTGCCGATCGTTTTGATCTTAGCAAAGATCCTAAAAGGTACATACCAAAGGGTTTTCCTTCTTCTTGCCAGTCTCTACTTTTATAACGCTTGGCATCCTGCTTCCATAGTTTGCGACGATATCAGGACCTCTACTTGGTACGAGAACTGGATCGATCTTTCCTTCTGTAACTTTAATATAAACTTATACATCATCATTCTGATCGTTTCCATGATCGTGGACTACGTTGCAGGTAGATTGATGAGTAAGGAAGGGATTTCCGAACAATTCAGAAGGCTTTGCTTAGTCGCATCTCTCATCACGAATCTTGGAATCTTAGCGTATTTCAAATATACAAACTTCCTATTGGAAGTTTTTGCAGATCTATTCAATCAGATCTCCACAGGCGAACCGCTTAAAATAGAGCATCTAAAGATCATTCTACCTGTTGGTATTTCATTTTATACGTTCCAGTCCATGAGTTATACCATAGACGTATTTCGCAGGAATTTGGAGGCGCGTAAATCCTTCTTAGACTTTGCGTTATATGTTTCCTTCTTCCCTCAATTGGTAGCCGGACCGATCGTTCGCGCTCACACTTTCTTTAGGGATCTGGACGATACTCCAAAGGTCACTGCAGAAGACGTGCAGATCGCGTTTGCTCAGATCCTGATGGGTTTTACCAGAAAGATCGTATTCGCGGACAACCTAGCAAAGGTAGTGGACTTTACATTCAATAATTATAAAATTCTAAATCCTGCGGAGATCTGGGTCGGTGCAATGGCTTTCGGCTGGCAGATCTATTTCGACTTTGCAGGTTATACCGATATCGCAATCGGAACAGCAAGGCTTTTCGGATACAAATTCGATCCGAACTTCAACTTTCCTATGGTAGCTAGGAATATTGCGGACCATTGGTCTCGTTGGCATATCTCCTTCTCCACTTGGATCAGGGATTATATTTACATTCCTCTCGGCGGTTCGCGGGTCGGGATCCTAAAAGGATACCGAAACCTTTTTATCACCTGGTTATTTGCAGGGGTTTGGCACGGAGCAGCTTATCACTTTGTCGGATGGGGGATCTGGCAAGGGGTTATGCTAGGCATTCATAGAGAATATTCTAAAACCAAAGTCGCGGCTTGGCTGAACGAAAGAGGAGGTTTAAGCTACGATATAGGAGCAAGGATCTTCACAATGTTCTGCCTTTCCTTCGGGTTCATCATGTTCCGTGCAAAAACAATGAAAGCCGCATGGGCAATGATGAAATCCCTTGTTTTCGCAGTACCAGGCGGGATCTATTCAGTTAAAACATTCGTAAATTATGATTACGGAATATTACTCGTGATCTGCTTCATTCTTTCCTATTATTTCTCCCGAAACACGATAGAGACAATCGTAGAAAATAAGAAAAAGTTCGGAGTATTCGTTACAGCGAACCTATTTATCATTCTGTTCTTCGGAGCAGGAGGCCAAAACTTCCTGTACTTCGATTTCTGAGGTGAAAGTGAATCCGTATATCAGTTTGATCCGTCAGAGAAGTTTTTGGATACCGATTTTAGTATTGGCCTTATTCGATCTATGCCTACAAACGGGAGTTTATAGGCCTTACCTTAAAAAAGGGTCCTTTGCAGCAAACGTTATCCGAAACACTGACTACGTCCTGGAGAAGAAGGCTGAATTCGAGCCTACGATACTTCTTCTTGGAACATCGGTCGCTCACCAAGGGCTCTCTCTCAAAACATTAAACGAAACTCTGGAACCTTACGGAGAAAAGATTCAATCTATCGCGATGGAAGGGACCGAGCTTGTAGTGCAAGACGCACTTGTACGTAACCTTCTTCCTAAATTCCCTAAAGTTCACACCGTTTTACATATACTCGAGATCTCCACTCCCTGGGTAGACCAAGAGGATCTGCAAATCCACACTCTTGCGATGCTCGGAGAATTGGATAGAAGGTTGGCATTTCCTTTAATCTACGAATTCAATTATAATGTGCGTTATGACGACCTTGGATTTTTGGCCTTCAAAAGTATCGCATACAGAAGAGATATTCGTGACTTTATATTAGATCCTTCTAAACGTCTGAAAGACATCAGCAGAAGAAAGAAAGAAGTCAAACTCACTCCTTGGCCTCATGAGAATACGAATCTTCCTAGCATCAGCATGTTCCCGGAAGTGAAGGATATCAAATCCTGCCTGAAGATCACTAATCCCGGGAACGGGATCCCCGCACCTATAGGTTCGGACCAATTCCACAAAAAAGCGATCTGGGACACTTGCGGTTTAGGAGAAAAAACTCCGGTAAAAGTAGAAAGGACCAAACAGGTAAATAACTACTTCCATAGATTAAAGATCCTGCATAATGATATCCGCCAAGTCGGTTCGGAAAATGGACAAAAGATCAAAATAATCGGAGTGATCGCACCTTATAGTGAGATCATTAAAAATTGGCGAAGCCCGGACAGGAACAAAATCTGGGAAGAAGAGATCCAAAAAATCGATCCAACCACTCCTCTTCTCGATTACCAAGCGAGCCTGGATGGAGAGAATAACGGGGATTATTATTACGATCTAATCCATTTGAATAAGGCTGGAATGGAAAAATTTTCAGCGATATTCTCCGCTGATCTACCTTCTATTCTTGGATTAACCCGGAAAAAATAAAGATGATCTTTACCTCCACTTTATTTTTCGTATTCTTCCTGATCGCTTATATTCTATACTGGTCTTGGGAAAGCCGCAAGTATAGAGAGTGGGTGCTCCTAATCGCGTCATTAGTATTTTACGCTTCTTGGAATCCCCCTTTCCTTTTACATCTATTAGGGATTGTATTCTTAAATTATCTTTTTCTAAAGCCGATTGCTAAGACAAAAAGTAAAAAGCTTCTTACGATCATCGTCCTGATCGACTTGATTAACTTGGGAATATTCAAATATTTTTATTTCGTTTCGGACAACCTTTTCTATCTCACAAACTTATCTTTGTTCGATACCAGCACATTTTCTTTTAGGATCATTCTTCCTTTAGCGATCAGCTTTTATACATTCCAAGTAATGGCCTTCGTAATCGATGTGTATCGCGGGAAAGTAGAAGAGCTTCCGAGCTTCTTTCATTTTACCTTGTTCTTATTATTCTTCCCTCAGTTAGTCGCAGGACCTATCATGAGGGCAAAGGATTTTTTTCCAAGGCTGGAACATTTAAGAATCCATAAAACTGCGATCTTTACTGGTCTCTTTTTAATAGGGCTCGGAGCATGTAAAAAAATCTTGATCGCAGACAATTTAGGCAGTTTGATCGATCCCGTATTTTTAAGGCCGAAAGAATACGGAAGCGGATCTTTACTTTTAGCTACGATCGGATTCACATGGCAGGTTTATTCGGACTTTTCCGGTTACACCGACGTAGCCAAAGGCTGTGCTTTATTATTCGGATTTAATATTCCAAGAAACTTCAACGCCCCATTCTTCAGTAAGAATATCCACGAGCTATGGAGAAAATGGCATATTACCTTGGGAACCTGGCTTAAAGATTATATTTATATTCCTTTGGGGGGAAGTAGAGGTTCGGAAGCAAGGACCAATATAAACCAAACGATCACATTCGCATTGGGCGGTTTATGGCATGGAGCCAACTGGACATTCTTGGCCTGGGGACTTTCTCACGGACTATTCCTGTTTGTAGAAAGATCTATGGAAAGAAAAGGTATTAGTATCCTGCCTGAGGTCGGAAAACTTTTCACCGGAATTCGGATCCTTTGGACATATATTCTATTCGCCCTTGCTGCAGTATTCTTCCGTTCATTTAGTATAGGGGATTCTTTTTATTTTTTTGAAAGTTGGTTCTATCATATCCGTCCGGAACAGGCAAATACACTTTCTTTCAATTTAGTAATTCCTTATATTATCGGTGGGATCATTTTTCATGCCGCAGAAGCCCCTAAACGTTATCCTCTTTGGTTCCAAAGAAATCGGACCAAACTTTTACTTGCCTTCCTTTTGATCGGAGCTCTAATCTTCGGAAATTACGCGGGCAAGGGACAAGACTTCATTTACTTTGCATTTTAGATTATGAAAAGAATTCCTTTGTTACACCGCAAAATTCTTTGGATCCCCCTCGGGATCGTGGCGCTATTACTCGTATGGGATAGGATACTTTCTTCGGAAAAGATCAGGCCTTATACGGAAACAGGCGCAGAATATTATTTTTATAATATGAAAGATAAGGTCCTTTCTACCATGAAGAAGGAGACTGATTCCAAAAAAGAAGACCAAAAGGTGCTCACATTCTTCGGAACTTCTCATATGGGAGAATTTTCACTCGAAGAATTTGAAAAAGAAAGTCCTGGCCTGATCGTATACAATCTTTCCGGACCTTCTGCCCCTTATTCTTTCCACAATTTTACTCTAGAAAAACTTCTTAAAAAAGATATCCCCTTAGATTATGCGATTTTAGAATATTATCCCGATTCGGGGACCGATTTCGCAAACAGATATCCATTACGTTATTCTTATGATTTTCCTTTCTTCTTAAGATACTGGAATATATTCTCCACAAATGAATGGGATAGTTTTTTAAAAGCGAGAGTATTCCGGACTTCCGTATTTCCTCCCAGATTTAAAGAAGCGTATTCCAGGATCAGAAACCCGTTGGAAGTCCTACAACTTGTATACGTTCGCGACATTCTAATCAACGAATCAGACAAGTTCAAGGGCGGGATCCCGAATGGACTCTTGGCAAATACTCCGGAAGATAAATTAGGCTCGGAATCCGAAAGGATTTTTAACGAGTCTTACAAAAACTTTAAAAGTTCCAAGGTGCAAGAATACTTTCTTAGGAATTTCCTAAAAACCGCAAGAGAGAATCATATTAAAGTTGTCTTATGGACTCCTTTATTGTATTCCACATTCTCGGAAAAAGTGAGATCCGCGCCATTCTTCCAAGAATGGATAAATTTAAGGAATAAACTCATCCAAGAATATCCGGAAACTCTGGTATTGGATATGGAAGAATATCGTTCCAGAATGAAATGCCAAAAATTCATAGACCCACACCATCTCAGCGGCGGATGTTATGCGGAACCGACAAGATATTTAGTGGAATTTTTGCAGGAAAAAGGAAACCTTCCTAAAAAGAAATGAACTTCGACGAAGCCCAAAAAACGGTAGATGATTGGATCAAAACGATCGGGGTTAAATATTTTTCTGAACTTACGAACCTAGCTATCTTAATGGAAGAAGTAGGCGAATTCTCCCGGCTCGTGGCCAGAAAATACGGCGACCAATCTTTCAAAAAGGGAGAAGACCCGGAAGGTCTATCCAAAGAGTTAGGAGATATACTTTTTGTTCTGACCTGTTTGGCTAACCAAATGGGAATTTCAATGGAAGAAGCTTTTAAAGCAACATTGGAAAAGAACACAACCAGAGACAAGGATCGCCACAAGAACAATCCTAAGTTAAAGGATCTTTAATATATTACTTTTGCCCTTGGACAGCAAGCTCCAAGGAAGATGCTCCTGACCTACTGAGTAAATCCAATATTTTTACGATCTCTTCATAATTTGCAGTTTTATCCGCAAAAAACCTGACTTCTTTTTCCTTTACAAGTCCCTGCCTTAACCTGTCTTCCAAAACGGCTTTTGGGACCTTCTCATCTCCAATTCTATAGGAGCCGTCGGGCAAGAGGGCAAACTCCACTCTTTCTCCTTTTGGATCCTCTCCCTGGCCTACTTTGGGGAGCTCCAACGGAATAGATCGGATCTCCTTTCTGAAACTTACAGCTAACATTACGAAAACTAGAAGTATAAATACAACATCTATAAAACTGGTCAGGTCTATCCCTGGATCTTCTTCTTTTAAGATCGATTTTCTCATTTGTCTTTATCTAGGCGGGATCTTTAACCAAGACAATGCTTCTCTTTCCAAATCCAATAATCTATGTTTTAAAAATTGGAATCCGAATAAGGAAGGAATTGCCACAAACAAACCCAAGATTGTGGTTACAAGTGCGAGTTTTATCCCGCCTGCAAATGCATCTAAACTAACGGTGCCTGCCGCTTGCAAAGAGGAGAATGCCTCGGAAATCCCAAGTACAGTTCCCAAAAGCCCAAGCATCGTTGAAATTCCTGCCAGATGTTTCATCCAGGAAAGTTTGGTTTCAATCGGAAATAATACTTCCGAAAGTTTTTCTTCCCATATGGAAGGATTGTTTTCAGTTATGAAGTTCTGTTTTAAGGATTCTTTTCTTTTGGGAAGAATGGTCCATACATGGATAAAGGTTCCGAGATTCCAAACGGAAAGAAGAACGATCAGGCCGGAAACCCAATCCAATCCTTGTAGAAGGCCTAGGTCTTTCATCGTTTCTCCAAAATACGGGGGCTTCTACTTTCTGTCATCCGAACAAAAACCTAAATCCCTCTTGCACCGGAGAGATTCGTCAAAATCCTGAGGGAAATGGCCTCTTTTCAAATGCCTTCTTCGGATACGAAGGCTGATTTCGTTCGAGTGAATTTCAACAGGATCGCTTCCAAGTATGATCGTTTCAACGATTGTAGTAGCTTCTTCTTACATAGATCTTGGAAAAATAGACTAGTTAAAGAGATCGAAACTGAAACCAAGGGACCGATCCGAGTATTAGATCTATGTTGTGGGACCGGAGATATTTCCGTTCGTTTAGAAAGATCCCCAAGAGTGGAATCTTTACTTAGCCTGGACTTCTCCGAAAACATGTTGGAAGTCGCAAAAACAAGACTCGAAAAACCTATCGACCAAGGCAGAGCAAAGGTTGAATGGGGAGATGCTACTAACCTTTCTCAGATCAAAACGGAGAGCCTGGATGCAGTCAGCATTGGCTTCGGTCTCCGAAATGTGAACGACTTAGACAAGGCCTTGTCAGAAATTTATAGAGTACTCAAACCTGGTGGAGTATTCGCCAATCTGGATGTTGGAAAGGTCAAAAATCCTTTTATAAAGGCATTCGCAGATTTTTATTTTTTTAGGATCGTTCCTCTTTTCGGTTATCTGCTTTGGGGAGGCAAAAATGAAATGTTCGATTATCTACCCGTCTCTTCTCTCTATTATCCAAACCAAGAAGACCTAAAGTCCAAATTGGAACAAGCGGGCTTTGAGAAGGTCAGATATACCAACTTCGTATTCGGAAATAGTGCACTTCATTTAGGAAAAAAACCAATTAGACCGTAGTACTGATAATTTTCCCCACGTCTCTTAAGGCATAGAGATTAGAGTGGGGTTACCCTTCATGAAAAAGTTCCTAGCCTTGGCTATCATTGCCGGGTTTATTTATCACTGTGGCAATAAGAAGAATGGCCTATTATTACCTTTCTTTTTCCTAGGAAGCCAACATACTGCGACCGGAGGAGTTCCGGGAAATAGCGGTAGCCCCGGAGTAGTATTTGTTCCCGGAGACGGTTCAGGAAATATTATAACCCCGCCTGCAGACAGCACGGATAATAGCGGAGGTGCCACCACTCCATCTAATTCCAATCCTAATCCGGGAAGTGGAAGTTCGAATAACGAATCCTCCGGAACTTCTTCAGGAAATTCTAATGATTCCAACTCTGGATCTAGCACTTCTCCTTCTGATACGGCAGGTAATTCTTCCAACGGAAGCAGTAGTTCCGGATCCTCCGATTCGGGTTCCAGTTCATCTTCTAACTCTGGTTCGGAAGATAATACAACCTCCAATAACAATTCCAGTTCTAACAACTCCTCTTCGGACAATACGAGCACAGGTTCTAATTCTAATTCGGAAAACGGCTCTAACAGTGGATCAGGATCCGGCAATCCGGCAGAAACTCCTACAGTTGCAGTGGTAGTGGTAGAAGATCCAAAAGGTGATTCTACTTTTAACTATAACACAACGATCAATATCCCTTTGAATCTTACTGTTTTGGATAAGAAATCCAATGTGGTAACCGGGGCTACAGTCTTAGTATTCGATGAGAATAATAATATACTATTCCAAGGTGTTTCCGATTCTTCCGGAAAAGTTACCGGAACATTGACTGTTCCGACTTCCGTTGGAAATATCACCATAGATATTTCGATCGGCGGAGAATCTATTACTCAATATATCAGCTTGGAATCAGTTCTTGGGATCAATAGAACGATCCGATATGAAATCAATCTTCCTGCAGCACAAGTTGCCGATACTGACGGAGACGGAGTTCCGGACGATACCGATATCTATCCAAACGACGCTACTCGTTCGACAGAAGTTGCTTATCCTGCAGAGGGAGTATTCACTTTAGCTTTCGAAGATTCATACCCGTCTGCAGGTGATGCTGACTTGAACGACTATGTGATCCAATTCAAGAATAGAGAAGATCTCAACTCCGCCGGAAAGATAGTAAGGCTAAGAGGAACTTACCAGCACGTTGCAAAAGGTGCAGGCTATAGACACCAACTCTTTATCAAGCTACCTGTGGATGTAGGAGCTTCGATCACATATAAACTTGCGCAGGCAGACGGAAAAGTCGAAGTTGCGACAAACACAGTAAGCGTAACCTCTGCAGAGCTAAAATCGGGTTACCAAATTTTTGATGATTCTAACAAGACAATCAGGGGACAGAACGTCCATCCAGGCGATGTTTTCAAACCAGGTTTTATCGCTACGGTAGAGATCATATTCAATGCTCCTGTAGAAAGAGCAAAATTAGGTTCCTTCCCTTACGACTTGTATGCCTATGTGATCAATACAAAACAAGAGATCCACTTTCCGGGATTATATAAGAACAATAACGGAACGGACAAATTTTTGGACAGCACAGGATTCCCTTGGGCGATCCTAATTCCGGGAACTTGGAAATATCCGTATGAAAAATACGATATCAGAAAGACTTCCGAATCAGGATATTCAGAGTTCAATCTTTGGGTGTCTTCCGGTGGAAAAGAATACAAAACTTGGTATTTCGATGTGACCAACGAGTCAAAAGTATTCCCTGTTCCAAGTGATAGTAGCTTACTCGGCTATCTGTTTCTCTCTGTAAAAAAATTCGCTATTTTTTACGCTCTGGGATTAGTCATTGCAGGCGGAATTGCAGTATACCTACTGAGAAAAAAACAAAGTATAGTCACATAGAAATCACAAACTCCGCTTACAAAAGTTGCGGATTGAAAGGCGTCGCTTAAAATTGTCGAGCGACGCCTTTTTTATTGAATCGAATGGAAAACTGGATCTTCTTAGGAAAACCGATCTCTGCGATCCTCGCCGCATGGTTTTATTGGGACTTTTACCGTAGGACCTATTACTCCGGACAAGGAAGTACATTCACAACATTTGCATTCTTTTATGGAATGATCGCAACAGGGATCGCTCTTGCCTGGGAAGTAGGAATATTCGATCAATTCGAAAACTATTCCGCATTTTCCAAAGCGATGCTAATAGGGGCCATTCCGGAAGAAACTTCTAAAGCCATTCTGATATTCCTATTCTTAAAACAGATAAAAAATTCAACCAACCTCGCGGATGGATTATATTTCGGTCTGACCTTAGGAGCTTCCTTCGGTTGTATAGAAAATGTATTCTATTCCTTTAAACTAGACTTTTGGCAGGGATTACTAAGAGCAGGGACTTCTTTACCATTGCATACTTTTTCAGGCGGTATATTAGGATTTTTTATTTTAAAATTCCTGCAATCTAGAAAAGGAAATCTTTCCGGATTGGATCTACTCTCTGCATTTTCCTTTTTAGCGATCCTTCACGGGTTTTATAATTTTCTACTTATAAGAGGAGGACTCGAAACAGTATATATCCCTTTAATACTTGGACTTTCTTTTTTGACCTTAGAATTACTTGTAGTCCAAGCAGAAGTAACTCTTCCATTCGAGTTATTGCAGGCAGAAAATCTGTTTGTGGACGATTATTCCATGATCCGTAAATTTTCGAGATACGATTCATGGTTAAGAGCGGCGCAATCTAAAGAGAGTATAAAAGAAATTCCTTTATTAAGGGACCTTACCACGATTAGATCTTTTATCTCAGTTTTACTGTTCGGTGTTCCAATCTTCTGTTTAAACTTTTATCTATTCGTTCCGGAATGGATCCCTTACTATTTAGCAAATATTAGCTCTTTAGAATTTATCACATTATTTATGGAATATCCTGCCTGGCTCGGATTTTTATTCCTACTTAGGGGTATGATCAATCCTTCTTTCTTCCGGGAGAGGATCTTGAAAATCCCGTTATTCCTTTCAGTAAACTTAGGGCCGGAAGGGGATGAGGAACCTAGCCTCGCCTATTCACTTTCCAGAAAAGGTTTCTATTCTCCAGTGATCCGAGAACCCGAACTAAATAAAGAAACGAGCGTTTCCTTTTATATAGCTGGAAAAAATTTCGAAAAGATTCCGGTAATCCCAGTTTGGAAAAATTTCAGACCGGAAGATCCAGAACATGAGAGCGGCGCATTGTATAGATTTCCTAAGATCCCTTGGAGCCTTTTAGCCTGGAGATGGTTTATCAGGCTAAAACAACAGTATAGAAATACATTAGATGCGTTTTCAGGAATGAAAACTTGAGATAGCAGAAAGAATGGCAAGTTCATCAGAATAATCTTTAAACATATGATCAATCCTGGAATTTTCCAATTCTGAAATTAGTTTAAGATCTTCCCCTATTCCTATAAATTCTAAACCTAAATTTTGAGCCGTTTTAGAATCCCAAATTCCATCCCCGAAACAAATCGTTTTGGAAAAATTAGAATTATATTTTTTACGAGATTCCAAGATCGCATGCTCCACGATGGATTCTCTTTCATAAAAGGACGAAGCAGTTCCAAGAGGGACATCCAAAGGAAGCCCGCAGGATTCTAATTTTAAAAATGCAGGTTCGTAAAAAGATCCCGTAGCATAAGCGAAAGGAATTCCCTGGGATCGTAATGTTTCCAAAAAAATTTTCGCACCCGGAATTTCTAAAATTCCATTCTGAAATTGCTCTTTGATACCTTCATACAATTCCTTCTCGAATTTTTCAGAAATCTCTTCGGTCCAATCGTTTTTATGAGAGGTATAGATCTCTTTGAATATATTCGAATCGGTATGATGTTTGTACTGATGCACTTCCGAATTTAAGCCGGGTAATCCGAAACGAATTAGAACTTCGTGGAATGCCTTTCTATGCAGTGAGACCGTATCCGTTAAGGTACCGTCTATATCAAACACTAGTAAAATGGACTGAGCGAATGTCAACGGATCCGGTTCAAACCGTCAAAATCGTCCGTTCCGATATAGAATTCAGACGGCCCTGCCTGGTACCAAGAAATTCTCATCACCTTAGCGGTTAATGTTTTAGCTCCTGCAGGAACTCCCAAACCTACCTGGTTTACAGTTGCGGTTAAAGGAGTACTTCTGGATTGTAATTCTACACCATTTTGATCCGAGAATATCCAACGGATATATACAGGCTTTCCAGCTTTAGGCGCTTCATCCAAGGCGATACGTAAGCTGATATTTCCTTTGTCACCCAAGATCCAAGAAGTCCCGGAACGGAAAGAATGATATCTTCCCCCTGCCTTCTCCTGGAATTTTGCCTTTGCGGAAAGTTGGTAAGTCTTTCTTTCCTCATATCTGAATTCAGGCCCTTGCAACTGGGAAGATTGTCGTATAAACGCTTTTGCAGTTAGACCCAAACCAAATAACAAACAAACTAGATTGAATGCAGGAACCATCCACCATTTGGGCAATGTTCGAGTAGAAGGTCCGGAAGCGCTTAAAAGCCACATTAAAAGAAAACCTAATATACCTGCACCGCTAGTCCAAGGCTCGTAAAAGGTAACAGGAAAGAATAGAAGCGGAAGGAACCAGTACGAAGTTCTAGTAAACGATTCCAAGCCCACCCAAACAAAGAATAAAAGGAAGAATAAGATCCCGCCTTCCAAAAGCAAGAACACCCAAGAAGTTAAAGCAAAGTCCTGGATTCCGTTCGGAGGATAAGCGCCTCTGGGTCCGGACTCGATCCAATGAAGAGCAAATCCGCCGAATCCCTGTCCGAATACAGGAGCCTCTTTGAACCAATTCCATGCAGATAATGTCTGGACCCAACCGTCCTTCCAGAAAATTTCCAACATTTTGGAGACAGTCTTGCCCTTGGTCCATGCATTAGACGCATCTTCTCGGATCAACTGCCAAGGTGTGAAGGACCAATCCATTCCACCGATAAAATAAACTCCGATTAGAACGGAAATCGTCCCGAGAACAACGAACGGAATAAAGGAATATTTCCAGATCGGATTTCTGAATCCTCTTTGGTAAGTAAGTCCAATCACTAAAGCGGATTGGAAAATAATCAGAAGCCAATATCCGGAACTTTGGTATTTTCCTGCAAGCCCGAGAGCAATAAACACTGCGACACTTAACAAAACTCTAGAAGAGATCCTCCAGTTCCTACTATGGATCTGGTAAAAGAAAAATCCAAATAATATCGGCATACCAATCCCGAAAGAAGCGGCATCCGGAAAGAATGCGGAGACTCCGAATGTTTCCGCGTTTCCTGCGGTAAAAGGAAAATCAGTAGAAGGTGCAAGTCCTTGGATGGCGCCTAAAATTAAATTCCCGGTAAATCCTGCGGTGATCCCTGTTCTCCAATGTTTTCCAGGAGGATCCGTATCATGAGAACTTGTTTCTTCTGCGAAGAAGTATAAGAATGCGGATAACCAAGAACCTATACTGTCCAAGCTCAACGCAAAAGCATACTTAGAAGAGATCCCGGAAGAATATTCAGTATCCTGCAAGATCCAAGAGGTCAAAGGATCCGTTCCGAAATAAGCAAGCAGTCTATCTAAAAGTAAGAATACGGCTAAGATCAGAAAAGCAGTTCTAGGGTTTTTAGTGAACTCGAGAGAATTCTTGTAAGGACGGTTTATATAAAAATATCTTAATACAGGATCGTCATCGTTTGCAGGATGCCCGTAAAAAGTAGAGATATATTGGCGAAGGAAAATCCCGAAAATCGCCCCGGCAAATAAAGCGGATAAATATAAATACCCACCTTCTCCGTAGAGCAACAGCCCGGGGGAAAGTAACGCGAATGCCGTAGTGAACATTCTACCAGACTTTCTATGATGGAGGTTGGGAAGTAGTCCGGCCAGGAATTGGATCCATACAATTCCAAGATTCCCATCCGGATCTCTTACTACAAGTGTCCAACGAAGCAATAGGTAGGACAAGATCACTGTTAAGATCAGCGTAAGAAAGGTAGGAGTTTTAAGAGGCCTCAATCGGGCGAAAAGATTTGGCACGAATTGGAAATGCTCGCCGAAAACGAGTAGATTTCAATCCAAAAAAATAGGCCGGATGAGACGCGGAGAATTAATCGTCCAGAGAATCTGGATCGGATGGAATTTTATAGGTCCCCGTCAGGGTAGCGGAAAGCGGACCTTTTTTGCCGGAAGCCTTGTGTTTGGAAACAGCTTCGGCGTATTCTACAGTATAACGAGTCCAAGGGATCGCCTTTAGTCTGGCTAAAGGAATTTTTTTGCCGGTCCCCTCGCAAATGCCATAGGAACCGTCCTCGATTTTCTCAAGAGCCACGTCGATTTCTCGGATGGTCTCGATCTCCGACTCGGTTAGAACGGAACTCAACATCTCTTCGTTGATTTCCGATGCGATATCTGCGATATCTCCCATTTCTTTCAGGCCGGAAGGTTTGCTATTATCTTCCCACTTCGCATACTTCTCCAGTAGAGAGTTTTTTCTCTCCATTAGGAGGTCCGTAATTTCGCTTAGGACCTTTTTATCGTATGCAGCTTTTTTAGTCACCATCTGGATTTGGAATTATACCTTGGATTCCTTATGTTCGACGTGGGCACGGCAAAATTTACAAAATTTTTTCGTTACCAGTTTCTCGGATTTTGCCTTTTTATTCTTAGTCTGGAAGTAAGAATTTTTCTTACAAACCTGGCAAGAAAGCTTAATGATCTCTCTCATAACGGATGATACTCTTAGCTAAGATTGGCCTGAAAAGGGATTCACCAAGTTTAGGCCAAAAGAATGGCCGCTTAGTTTACACTATTCAGACTGATTATGCTATAAAAAAAAAGGATAGCCAAAAATCAAGGAAGATCGGCCGAAATTAGCGATTTTTCCCTTTCTTCCTGCGGAATGGACCTTCTCCAGATCCCCGCCAAAACACTTCCGATCAAAGAATGCACAAAACTGGAAATTGCTGCCGGAATCGCTACCAAAGGGTCGGAGAAATTATTCCGGGACAAAACTGCACCCAATCCACTGTTTTGCATCCCCACTTCTATGGAAACTGTCCTAGCTACTACAAAAGACTTAGTGCCTAAATACGCAGCCCAATATCCGAAAAAATACCCGGAAATATGAAGCAAAAATACGGAAGAAATCAAATGAAATCCGGAACGGATCACCGCTTCTTTTCCGGAGCCTATGATGGAGGCGACAATTAAAGTAATCAGTATGACCGCGATCAAAGGAGAAACAATTTTTACTTTCTCCGCAAATTTAGGAGTATAACGATTTAATAAAATTCCCAGGATTACCGGCAAGATTACCACTTGGACCGTATCAAAAAATAGACCGGAAGCGTTTGCACCCACACTATTCCCCACTAAAAACAAAGTGAGAAGAGGAGTCATGATTACGGAAAGAACTGTGGAAATCGCGGTCATGGTAACCGACAAAGCCAAGTCACCCCTTGCTAAGAAGGAGACTACGTTAGAGGCGACTCCTCCAGGGCAGCAAGAAACTACAATGATCCCGACGGCCAACGGAGCAGGAAGTTGAAAGAAGTTTCCTAAAAACCAACCTGTCAAAGGCATGATCGTGTACTGGCCGATGACCCCGATCAGGATCGGCCTAGGAGCCTTGAATACTCTGGTAAAATCTTCCGCTCTTAGGCTAATCCCCATTCCGAGCATGGTAAGTCCCAAACTATAAGTGATCCAAGGTCCCTTAAATCCATGCAGAATCGAAGGAAAAAACCAACTGAATGTCACACCGCAGATGACCCAAAGTGGAAATAGTAAAGCTGCCTTTTCAAAAAGTGAAGCCAAGGTTTTATCTCGAAACTAGATCCACTACCCTGTCCAATTGTTCCTTGGCCAGATAAATATGAGGAGAGAAACGAACCCTTCCCAAACGAAGTGCGCACATAACGCCATTTTTTTTGAGATCGGATACCACATTCTCCATGGAAAGTCCGTCTTTTTCCGCGACCACTATCCCAGTCTTAAAATCAGGGAAATGGTCAGACGCAAGTTTCCAGCCGGCATCTCTAAGCTTGTCGGAAAGATAATCCGCCAGCTCATAGATCCTTTCCATAGAATTATGGAAACCTACTTTATGAAGCATTTCTAATGTGGATTGGAAATAGACCCAATCTATAAAATTCACTGTGGAAATTTCGTAACGATCCGTACCTTTTAGTTCCTCTCTATAAGGCAAGTAGACCTCGTCGTTTACAACGGAACCTGTACCTTTGAAAGGGAAGTTAAGACCTTCTAACTTTTCCTTCGCAACGTATAGAACTCCAAGTCCTAAAGGTCCGAGTAACCATTTCCAAGCAGGGAATGCCATATAAGAAATTCCCATTTCTCTTGGGCGCACAGGAAGAAGCCCCACTCCTTGGGCTCCGTCCAAAACGAACTCTATTCCTTTCTCCGCCAGAAAACTTCCGATCTCTTCTAAAGGGAAAGGCATTCCGGTGCACCAATGTACTGCGGAAAGACTCACTACTTTTACATCAGGAGTGATGGAAGATTTTAAGTTTTCTAAAAATCCTTCCGGAGTTTCAGCCATCGGAACGAAGGATATAGAAACTCCTTTGTCTTTCCAATGTTCCCAAGGATAAATATTAGAAGGATATTCGTTTTCCAAAAGAAGGATACGATCCCCGCTTTTTAGTTTCAGACCGAGTGAAATAAATCCGATCCCTTCGTTAGTATGATGGATTAGAGAAAGTTCTTCTGCCTCTACGCCTAATAATTCGGCGAGAATGGTTCGGATCGCTTTTTTAACCGTTGGATATCTACGTACTTCCGTTTGGCCGCCTCTGGCAGCGTAACCTTGCAGGTATTCATTGACTGCATGTAAAGTGTCCGTGTTTGCAGGAGTGGTCCCACAATTGTTTAACCAGATCATCTCCCGATTTACCGGGTATAAATGCTGAATTTTGGTCCAATCCGGACTAGGATTTGTTTTCATCTCGAGGCCAGATTGGATCTGTCCTTAGCAGGGAAAACTTCTTTTTTAGGACCTTCTTCCAAAAGGTTTAAACTTCTTAAACCTTTTAAAGGCAAAACCGGGAATCGAATGTTTCCCGGTTTTCTAGTTCTTACTTTCTCTTTTTGGCCGCTGCCTTTTTCTTAGGTACCGCTTTTTTAGGGGCGGACTTTTTCTTGGCGACTACCTTTGCTTTTTTAGGAGCCGCCTTCTTCACAGCTTTTTTAGCGGAGGCTTTTTTGACAGGTTTAGAAGGTTTTAATCCTTTAGATGACTTACCGATAGGCTTGGAATTTCCGACTGCCTTTGCTACTTCTTCCGCTTGTTCGTCCCAGAAGTACGCTCCTCCTGCGGAGCTAGTCTGATCGAATGTGTTCAACTCGGCTTCCAGCAAAGACTGGTAGTTATGGCTATAATCCATTAGTTTCGAAAACAATAGTTTAATATTCGGATCTTCGAATTTAGTGGTGAGCTTTTCGTAAAATGCCACTGAATTCTCTGCTTCTCTGATCGCAAGCTCAAGCGCCTCGTGAGCGTCTTTAGAACCGGAGCCTGTGATTGTACGTTCCACCTTATTCATGATCTTTTGGATAGTAGTCTGGTGGAATTTATGGATTGCGGCTAATTGTTTTAAGTTCGGAAGTTCTGCGCCTTCCGCCACTCTATAGATCTCTTGGATAAATTTGATATGTTCATCCACTTCCTCTGCGAGTTTTTCGAATAATTCCCTAGTTCTTCCCGGAGGGAGTTTTTCGTACGTATCCATGTAAAATTCGAAGTAGTCCTTCTCATGCTGGATCGCAGCTGCAACAGCTTCCAAAAATGTAGTTTCTTTTAAAGGTTTAATACTCATTCTGCATACTCCGGTCGCGACAATTCTAGGGGATTTTCAAGTCGGTTCAATAATAATTTTTTCTATTTTATTCCTCTTCTTCTTGGGAAAGATAGATCAAAAATTGAGCCAAATAGTAAGTCGACATTACCCAAACTCCGTGGAACGGAAGTTTGTTCGGAGTGAATTGTCCGAGTGCGATGATAGAATCAGAAATTATAAAACTGATCGCTCCTAAAATTCCCAACCATCTGTCTCTAGAAGAAACTTCCCGAGCTGCGGACCTCCAACCCATAACGCAGATCGCCGAAACATAAACCGCAACCGGAACGGTTAACGCAGGTGCGATTCCAGGAAGAAGCCAATAAAAATAGGAGGCACCGAAAATTACGTAAGGGATCAACCTAAGAAAATGTACTGGATTTCCCCAAGAAAAGCTAACGGAATATGCGACCTGCGCGATCAAAAAGCTCCCCAAACCGAAAACAAAATATTTGTCCGGGAATGCCAGAATGGTGTCCCCTCCGAGTGAAAATACCAAACCGATGCCGAGCCAAATTCCGGCGCGAGTTTTCCATTTTCCTTCTCCCACACTTAACGCGATTAAATACAGAATGGGAATAATTTTGGAGATCAAACGAAGTAGAAATATGTCAGAACCTAAAAATAGAACTCCCAAATGAACTAGGGCCAAAATCGGGAATATAATATAAATCATTAAGAGCTCCTAATCTCTAAACACCCGGCGATTTGGGATTGTCTTCCAGATCAAACCGAGGAACCTGTCTTTCAAAGGCCCAAATAGGGCCTCGGAAGCTGCGATGATCTCGTTTAGCCAAAAAGATTCTACACTTTTTCTTATTTTTTCTGTCGTGGTAGGCCTTTTGATCTATTTGGACCTATTCGTTCTGAATAAAAGGGCTCATAAACTCTCTCTCAGAGAGTCGGGTTACTGGACTTTATTCTGGGTCACTCTTGCTTTCAGTTTTTCTCTTTTAGTTTATATTTTTCACGAAGATCCGAGTAATCCTGGCCTCGCGAAACAAAAGACCCTGGAATTCTTAGCGGGATACCTTCTCGAATATTCACTTTCCGTGGATAATCTTTTCGTATTCATTATGATCTTTGCAAAGTTCAGGATACATGCCCAGTACCAGCCAATGATCTTAAAATGGGGAATTATAGGCGCGCTCATCTTTAGAGCTGCGATGATCTTTTCCGGTGCGGAACTAGTTTCGAGATTCGATTGGATCTTATACTTCTTCGGATTCTTACTCCTCTACTCCGCTTGGAAAATGTTCTTCCACGACGAAGAGGAAGATTTCGATCCGGAAGAAATGACACTTCTAAAGTATGCTCGCAAACTTCTTCCGATGTCCAAAACATTCCATCCGGAAAAGTTTTTGGTAAAAGAGCATGGAAAAACCCTTTTTACTTCTACCTTTTTGATACTTCTGGTTGTGGAATTCAGCGATATTCTTTTCGCGATAGATTCTATTCCTGCGATCTTCTCCATCACCCAAGATAGTTTTATTATCTATACTTCCAACGTATTCGCGATCTTAGGACTCAGGTCTCTCTTCTTCCTACTCGGTGGAGTGATGGAACTATTCGTATATTTGAAAAAAGGTGTCTCTCTGCTTCTCGCGTTTGTAGGAGTAAAACTTCTTCTTCCTGCGTTTTCAGGATACGTTTTCGGAAGAGTCATCCATGTATCCATTGAGATCTCTTTGGTTGTGATCATTGGAACTCTAACACTTTCTATTCTTGCTTCCATTCCGCATTATCTTAAAACGAAAAAAGGAGCCTGACGGTAAATCGAATGGCATCAAAAAAACTTTTCTCCGAATTTCCACCGGTTTCCACCGAAGAATGGACGAACCTGATCACAAAGGATCTTAAAGGTGCGGACTTCGAAAAAAAACTGGTTTGGGAAACCCAAGAAGGATTTAAGATCCTACCGTTTTATAGAAGAGAAAATCTAAAAGGAAAGGAATGGCTCCTCTCCAATCTTCCCGGAAAATTTCCTTATCTTAGATCCACCCGCAAACTCACTAACGATTGGAGTATACGACAAGATATAGATACTCCTGATCTAAAGACTGCAAAAGAATTAGCTGTCGAAGCTATCTCCAACGGAGTTTCCGCGTTGGGATTTGTTCTGGCGGATGTTGGTTCCGGAAGAAAAGGAATACAGATCAAAAACGAAAAGGATCTGGAATTCTTACTCGCGGACCTACCTCTGAACGAGATCACTCTTCATTTTGTAGCGGAAGAAAAATCGCCTGAACTTTATTCCTGGCTTCCTAAAAACAAAACTCTTGTGGGCGGACTAGGTTACGATCCATACAGAATTTTAGCAAGACAAGGCCATTCCGGCGGACATGGTCCTGAAACTTTAAAACCGATCCTGGCGGAACTTGCCGGCAAGTGGAAAAATTTCAGAGCTCTTACGATCCACTCTTCCACATTTAGAGACAGCGGCTCTACGATCGTTCAGGAGCTTGCATACACTCTCGCACTCGGTTCCGAATATTTGTATCGTTTGGGGGAACTAGGAGTTTCTCCTGAAGTAGTAAACTCCCAGACAATTTTCCAATTTACGATTGGTCCTGATTATTTCTTAGAGATTGCAAAGTTTAGAGCGGCCAGAACTCTTTGGGCAGAAATATTTTCCTCTTATTCTTCCGATAAGGGAGAAGCTTCTCTTCCGTTTATCGAAGCGGAGACCGCAAGATACAACTACGGGATCTACGATCTTCATAATAATATTCTAAGAGGAACTACAGAGGCAATCTCTGCTGCTATCGGCGGGGCTGAAGTCATCAATGTTCTTCCATTCGATCATCTATTACAACCCGCGGATTCTTTCTCTCTAAGGATCGCAAGAAACGTGCAGCTCCTTTTAAAACACGAATCTTATTTGGACAAGGTGGCGGATCCTTCATCCGGTTCTTATTATATAGAAACGATTACCGACCAGATCATCGAGCAAGCTTGGAAATTGTTTACAGAAGTGGAGAAAGACGGTGGATTCTTGGAATGTCTGAAATCCGGAAAGATCCAAAATTCTATTTTGGAATCCAGAAAGAAGAAGGAAGAAAATTACTCCACTCGTAAAGAGATCTTCCTCGGAACAAACCAGTACCCGAATTCCAAAGATAAGATCCAAAACAAAGATCTGAACAAACATGTCGAGGCTCCGAATCTTCCTGCAAGCGCTAACGAACTGAAAGTGACCGCACTTCCCGAATTTTTTGCAGGAGATGCAATCGAAGAGATACGGATAAAAACGGAAAGTTATGAAGCTAAAAATAAAACTTCCGTAAAAGTACTTCTTCTTCCTTTGGGCGACTTAAAAATGAAGAAGGCAAGAGCCATCTTCTCTCTCAACTTCTTAGGATGCGCCGGATTCCAAATAGTAGATCCGGGAAGTTACGAAACCTCTGACGAGGCGATCGCAGGCATCCAAAAAGAAAATCCTCAGATAGTGGTCTTCTGTAGTTCCGACGAAGAAGTTTCCTCTTATGTGAAGGATATTCTGCCCAAATTGAAATCCAAACCGCTCGTATATGTGGCCGGTTATCCAAAAGAAATTCTTTCCGAACTGGAGTCCGCAGGCGTAAACGGATTCATCCATGTCCGATCCAATTTATTAGAAACACTTTCCGATCTTCAAAAGAGGCTAGGAATCCAATGAAAAGACCTACATTTTCCCCTAACAGAACTCCGGTAACAGTAGATACTAAATTCGAATCCTGGTCCAAAGAAGCTTTGGATGAATTAGGACTTTCTAAATTAGAAGAAACGATTTGGAACACTCCTGAAAAAGTGCCGGTTAAGCCTGTATATGTTCCTAAAGATGCGGAGGCCTTGGAACATTTGGATTACGCGGCAGGGATACCTCCTTTTTTAAGAGGACCCTACTCCACTATGTATGTCCAACAACCTTGGACCATTCGTCAGTACGCTGGTTTTTCCACTGCGGAAGAATCCAACGCATTCTATCGTAGGAACTTAGCAGCGGGACAAAAAGGTCTTTCCGTTGCATTCGACTTAGCGACTCACAGAGGATACGATTCCGATCACGAAAGAGTAGTCGGAGACGTAGGAAAAGCAGGGGTGGCGATAGATTCAGTTCTGGATATGAAGATACTCTTCGACCAGATCCCTTTAGATCAGATGTCGGTTTCCATGACGATGAACGGTGCCGTCATTCCTACATTAGCTTTTTATATTGTAGCTGCTGAAGAACAAGGTGTAAAACCGGAACAACTTTCAGGTACCATCCAGAATGATATCTTAAAAGAGTTCATGGTAAGAAACACCTATATCTATCCGCCGGAACCTTCCATGAGGATTATCGCAGATATTTTCAAATATACCACTGACTTCATGCCTAAGTTCAATTCCATCTCTATCTCTGGTTACCATATGCAAGAAGCTGGAGCCACTGCGGATATAGAACTTGCTTATACTTTAGCCGATGGTTTGGAATACCTACGCACAGGTATCAAGGCAGGAATGGATGTGGATAGTTTTGCACCTCGCCTTTCCTTCTTCTGGGCGATCGGTATGAACCATTTTATGGAAATCGCAAAGATGAGAGCAGGAAGACTTCTATGGGCGAAACTTGTTAAGACATTCCATCCTAAAAATAACAAGTCCTTAGCTCTTAGGACCCACTGCCAGACTTCCGGCTGGAGTTTAACGGAACAAGATCCTTTTAATAACGTAGGAAGAACCTGTATTGAGGCTCTTGCCGCGGCCCTAGGCCACACTCAATCTTTGCATACGAACGCGTTAGACGAAGCGATCGCGCTCCCTACGGACTTCTCCGCAAGGATCGCAAGAAATACTCAGATCTATCTGCAGGAAGAAACTAATATCCACAGAGTTGTGGATCCTTGGGGCGGTTCCTTCTATGTAGAATCGCTGACTGCGGAACTTGCAGAAAGAGCTTGGGAACTCATCCAAGAAGTGGAACAACTCGGCGGTATCGCAAAAGCGATTGAGACAGGAATTCCGAAAATGAGGATAGAAGAAGCCGCTGCACGTAAGCAGGCAAGGATTGACTCCGGAAAAGACGTAATCGTAGGTATCAATCGTTATCGTCCTTCTAAGGAAAATCCTCTGGAGATCTTGGATATCGATAATACTGCAGTTAGAGAATCGCAGATCCGCAAACTAAACGAACTCAAAAAAAACCGAGACAACGCGGCAGTTACAGCTGCGTTAGATGCAATCACTGAATGCGCTAAAACAGGGAACGGAAACTTGCTTGCTCTTGCAGTAGATGCGGCTAGAAAAAGAGCTACTCTTGGCGAGATCTCTTTCGCTATGGAGAAAATTTTCGGCAGATATAAATCCGTCACTCATATGATCAAAGGAGTGTACTCGGAGGAGATCATGGATGATCCGGATTTCAAAAAGGCAAAAGAACTCTCCGCAAAGTTCGCAAAACTGGAAGGAAGACAGCCTAGGATCATGGTCGCGAAGATGGGACAGGACGGACATGATAGAGGTGCAAAAGTAATCTCCACAAGCTTTGCGGATATGGGATTCGACGTTGATATAGGTCCTCTATTCCAAACCCCAGCTGAAGCGGCAAAACAAGCGATAGAGAACGACGTACATGTGCTAGGAGTTTCTAGTCTTGCAGCAGGTCATAAAACGTTAGTTCCCCAGGTGATCCAAGAGCTTAAAAAACTCGGAAGAGAAGATATCCTAGTCATCGCAGGCGGAGTCATACCTCAGCAGGATTATGATTTCTTATATAAAGCCGGAGTGAACGGGATTTTCGGACCTGGAACTAAGATCTCCAAGGCAGGCGCTGAGATCCTAGAACTTCTGATCAAGAGTGTAGAAGGATAATCCCTTATGCCTCAGACCGAGGGAGAAAAAGAGACCCATATCCGAGGCTCTGTAAAAAAGAAGAGCCTTCCGGATGCGGACACTTTTTCCCGAGGGATCCTTGCCGGGGATATTGTTCTATTAAGTAGAGCGATCACTCTTATAGAGAGTACGTTACCTTCTCACCAAGAACTTGCCGAAGCTATATTAGAAAAATGTTTACCTCATTCTGGTAAAAGTATCCGAGTGGGCATCACAGGTATTCCGGGAGTAGGTAAAAGTACTTTTATAGAGGCCTTCGGAAATCATCTTTTAGCCCAAGGCAGAAAGATCGCAGTCCTTACAATAGATCCCACTTCGCAATTATCTAGAGGATCCATACTCGGAGATAAGACCAGAATGGAGACTCTCTCGCGCAGCAAGAATGCGTTCATACGCCCTTCTCCTTCCGGAGATTCCTTAGGAGGAGTCGCACGTAAAACTAGAGAGACAATCTTTCTTTGCGAGGCCGCCGGATTCGATACTGTACTTGTGGAAACAGTCGGAGTCGGGCAATCCGAAACAGCAGTCAATTCGATGGTGGATATTTTCCTTCTTCTTTTAATAGCAGGAGCAGGAGACGAATTGCAAGGGATCAAGCGCGGGATCATGGAGATGGCGGACCTAATCGCAGTCACCAAAGCGGACGGTGAAAATATCACACGAGCAAATAGAGCAAAAGCGGAAACAATTTCCGCGATTCATTTTCTTCCTTCTCATGAATCAGGGATCAAAACTGAAGTTAGAACATGCTCAGCTGTTACTGGAGAAGGTATCGCCGAAATCTGGACTGAAATTTTGAATTTTATCCAAACAATCAAAGCAAAAGGTTATCTTGATAAAAAAAGAAAAGAACAGGCTAAACATTGGTTACATGAATCCGTGCAATCCATGTTATTAGATGATTTCTTTTCTAAGTTAGGAGATGATTTCCAAAAGGCAGAAGAACTTGTAACCCAAGGATTGGCAGGTTCTTACCAAACCGCCCGCAGACTTGTAAAACATTATAAGCACGAAGATAATCAAATTTAAATATTCGACGAAACCAAAGAATCATGGTTTTGTAATATATTTCCCTTCCTAAACGACGTTTGTCCCGACCACATCATAGCGATTCCGGTTCCGAATGGAATTTTTTTTCTTGGAAAATATGTCTTTTGGGAGATTGATGGTGGATACTAAAGATTGAACCTCAATCGCGAAACGTCTCCATTCTAACAAGAAATTGACTTAGACCGGAGTCGGTATTGGAAAAGGAAAAAACATGAAACCTCGTATTTCCGGACTAGTCTTATCTATTCTGTTAACGACTTCCATCATCTCTTGTGCAACTTCTAGTGCTGGACTTGCAACGAGTACTGTTCCGGTAGCGGATAAAAAATATAAAGTGATCTCTCCGGTAGAAGGAACAAAATACTGGTTCACCTTCGATATCGCAATTATCGGAATTCCTTTGGGAGAGCCCCCTATCGATCAACTATTAGAGGAATTAAAGAAAGAAAAAGAAGCGGATGCTCTCATCAATGTCCGCTATTGGACGGATAAATCCATCTTCGTATTCTTAACGATGAATCGCCTTCATATCTCTGCAGAAGCGATCAAATTCGAAGACGAGATCCCAGATCCTAAAAAGAAAGGCCGTTAATTCTAGAGCGATCATGGTTCTTCTTAGATCTGTCATTCTGTTTTGTTTTTTATTTTTTACGATGTATTCATGCTCTGGTACTTTTACAAGAGCGGATGTGGGAGGCAGAGTAACAAGTACTCAACTTATCGATTCTGCTACGATCATTCGTTCCAAAGATTATATGGAATTAGGAGTTTCCAGCGGAGAAAGTTCCGTTTTCTTTTTGTTCGGACTGATCCCGGTCACAAATCCATTAAATATGGATTATGCACTTAGCGAAGCTGTTCAAAAGATCCCGGGAGGGAAAAGTTTGATCAAGGTAAAATACTGGCAGGAGACTCACCTATTCTTTCCGGTAGGGACCGTGAGTGTTCTGAAAGTAAAAGGTACTGTGATTGGCGCTCCTTCTATAACTCCGAACGAGGCTGGTAAAAGATGACAACTCGATTATTCGTATTCAGCTTCTTTTGTATTTTATTGATCGATTGCGTTCGGGACGATACGGTTCCTCAAGGAGATGCGAATAGCCAAATCTATGCCGCAGCAGAATATCTTTCTAAAAAATGCGGAGACCCTATCCCACCACATTTTCCCGTAGCGATCGGAGACGTTCAAAGAAGGAACTTAGATCTTTGTAGCATCGCGATCACCAAAGCGGAATGCCCGTTTAACTCTTATCCTGTGGTTTGTCTGTGGATCTATTATGATAAACCTGCAGGAGAGATCCCTTGGTATTTGAATTTTAAAGATGTATTTGTGGATCCTAAATTGCCATGAAGTTAAAAAAAGTCCTGATCAAAATCGCTTTTCTCGCGGCAATCGCTCCATTGGATGTGTTTGCAGAAGTAACCTTTAAAGCTAGGCTATTCTCCAGACAAAAAAACCAAGGAGAAGCTAAGACCCAAGTCTTACTCTTTGAAACAAAAAAGATCTATAAAACCGATGCAGAAGGTTACTTTGATGCTGTAGTACCTTCTCCAGGTATTTATACTTTCCGTATCTTAAAAGTAGAAGATATGCAGGATATCAAAGGTAACGTGGACGCTTCCGGTCAAACAGTTACTCTTTATACTGACTCAGGCTCGGATTCTTCCGTGGCTTCCCCCAAGGCAAAGGTCCCGAAGGGAACAATCACGGTCGCTGCAGAAAGAGATAAACCTATTCTTTCCAGGACCACGATCAAATACGAAGAGATCAAAAGGATGCCTGGGACTTTCGGAGAACCGTTACGCGCCTTGGAAACGATCCCAGGTGTGGTTCCATCCGCGGCATTTGGCGGTGGCGCAAACAATTATGTGATCCGGGGTTCCGATCCGAACTCGAACTTATATTTAGTGGATGATCTTCCTATTCTTTATCCGTTCCACTTCGACGGATTGAGCGCGGTAGTAAACGCAAACCTGATCAAGTCGATCGATGTGTATACCGGTGTTTTCCCTGCAAACTTCAATAACGCGTTAGGCGGGGTTATTCATATCGATACGGTAGACAAGGTAGACAAGTCCCAGAAAAACCTGATCATCTCGGCTTGGTCCAGCAGCATCAGCTATATGAGCCCCACTTTCGGCGGCAAAGGTTATTTGATCGCTTCCGCTCGTGTAGGATATTTGGATAGATTTGTACAAGGTTTAACTTCCGCTTTAGGCGCTGACTTTCCGGAAGGACTTAGACTTCCAAGATTTGTGGACTCTCAAGTAAAGTTCGTCCATAATTTTAACGAACATCACCAAATCTCTTTCCATTCCTTTTATTCCAAAGATGACTTTGCGGCAAATCTTCCTGCGAAATACCAGAACGACCCTGCCAATGATTCGACTGCTGCATTTGCAGGCGCAAGCATTTCCTCCGGGCAAGGATTCCGGACCCAAGCATTACGCTATACTTGGAAACCGATCGATACCTTCTCCAATCGTGTAACACTCATCAGTTACGATCCGTTTACCGACTTTAACGTTGCATTCGGTTCCATCCAAGGAAAGAACAGAGCTAGCGGTGCATATAACGGCGTACGTCAGGATGCCTTCTGGGATCCGAATAAGTATTTCAGCGCTGAGTTCGGAACAGAATACAGGTTATTGAATTATTATTCTACCGGTTCCAGTATCATCCAAACAGATCCGAACAATTTAAGCCCCAACCCATACGATACCCAAAGTCCCGACTTTACTACCATTCCTACCAATATCACTGCAAAGGGAGCTTACTATAACGGTTATCTTACTACCAAGATCCGTTTAGGAAATCTGCATATTGAACCGGGAGCACGTTACGACTATATTCCGTACGTAAATAACAGTGCATTCGGGCCTAGAGCACAGGCATCTTATAAATTCGAAGGTATCGGAAAAGGAACTACCATCTTCGCTGGTGGAGGTAATTTTTTCCGCTTCCCTCTGGATACTAGATTCAACAAAGACAGCGGGAACCCTCACTTGGATTTCGAAAAGGTATTCAAGTACGGTGGAGGGATAGAACAATTACTAGAAGGGGATTACCAGATCAAAGGAGAGATATTCAAACAAGAATATACCGACCTTATCGTGGACGACCCTTATATCACCGACTACGTTGGAACAAATCCGGACCCATATTCCAGGATCGCTCAACCTTTTATCGTAAACAAAAAGTTGAACTACTCCAATAGCGGAACCGGTTGGTCCAGAGGTTACGAATTAGTACTTCGCAAGAACTCTCGCCCAGGAACTAGGAATTGGTTCGGTTGGATTACCTACACATGGTCCCAAACATTCAGAAATAATAATATATTCACTCCTGATCCGGGCTCTGCACCTTTGAATACCCAGGAGACCCAGATCGCCGCTGAGTTTTATAAGAATTCTAAAGAGACATTATACGACTACGACAGGACCCATGTGATCAATATGGTATTCGGTTGGAGATGGAGCCAAGAATGGCAGTTCGGCGCCAGATGGTCCTACCTGACCAGCAGGCCGTTTACACCTATCGTGGGTGATGATGGGGGAAGGTTTAGTAACCCTGCAAACGGCCAAACCTATTGGGTCCCTCAATATGCCAATAACCCTGCCCTGGGAGAATATATCAATAGTCGTAGATTAAAGCCTTATCATCGACTTGACATCCGTTTCGATAGATTTTTCAATTATGAATGGGGGTATATCAATACCTTCTTGGAGATAGTAAACGTATACCTGAGAGAGAACGTGGGTGGAGAGGATTTCGACAATACGAAACCTTATTCCAAAACGAACCCAAGTCCTAGCCCGACATTCGGAACAATTCCTTTGCCGGGTGGCGTGATCATTCCGTTCTTCAATATTGGTATCGAGGTGAAGTTCTAATGCATATCCGGAGTTTGGGAAAGGTATATACACACTGGTTCGGATTATTCTCCGCTCTAGTTATATTCTCATACTGTTCCCAATATTCTCCGGAGACGCCTAACGAAAGCACATTAGTCTTACAATCTCTCTTAAATTATTCCGCAAATCCATCCGCAGCATGTAAGTCCTCCATGCAAGAAACGGAAGATTGTTTAAAAACTTCCTCCGATTTAAACGGAAGCGGACAAGCCGAAATTTCAGGATTATTCTCCGGTGGAACCGCTAAGAGTTATGAATCTTATTGCAGCCAGTTATTGGCCCAAGAGCAGATGTCCGGTTTAAATTCCAAAACCCAAGAATGCATTTTTAACTGTAACGAGGCCTATTGGTCCAAGGTCGAATCCGAGAACGATTGTAGCGGAGAAGGTTCTGAACTACTTATTTCTAATTCCGGAGTAGAGACCCTGGGCTGCGTCAGAAATTGCAAAGAACTTTATTCGCCAGAACCAGAACATTAAGTCCGAAATTTCGGAACAAAAACGGAATGACTGGGATCGTATCAGACAAAAAAACAGAAATTAAGAAGGAACTAATAAAATGAGTTTTGAAAATGCTATCGGGTACATGGAAACGGCAATCTTTGTGATCATGGCGATCGCGAGTGTTCTTGCAGTAGCTGTTGTAGTAGAAAGAGCGATCATATTCGTTAAAAATACGAAAGACTCCGCCTTCGTATTGCCTGAAATCATCCAAACCGCAAGAAAGGGAGATCTTTCCGGAGCTCCTAAATTTTCAGAAAATTATCCGGAGAATGTGTATGCAAGATTCGCTGACTTCTCCTCCGAACATTCCAAAGGCGGAAAAGAAAGCCTGGGCGAATTGATGGAAGGAAAAATGATCGGAGAAAGAGTCGGCTTCGAGACAAGACTCTCCATTCTAAACACATTGGGAAATAACGCTCCATTTATCGGACTATTGGGAACGGTATTCGGAGTAATCAGCGCATTCTATAAATTAGGGACTCTGGGAAACGCTGCAGGAGAAGTGGTAATGAGAACCATTTCACAAGCGTTACTCGCAACTGCTGTAGGTCTTGCAGTCGCAATTCCAGTAGTAATGGCAAATAACTACTTCACCAGAAAATTGAAAATCATCCAATCTAATCTGGAAATTCTTTCTAAAGAGTTTTTAGCAAGTCTGTCCCGGAAAGGTTAAACAGAGGATTTCTAGAAAGGAGAATATATGGCAGGTCAAAGTTCTTCCGGCGACGGAGAAGAAATCGGCAGTATTAATATCACTCCGATGGTGGACGTTATTTTAGTTCTATTGGTGATCTTTATGGTTACTGCAAACTTTTTAAAAAAAGAATCCATCAATATCAATCTTCCTAAAGCGGACGCAGTGGATGCGAATTTAGCTAAAACCGTTCAAGTAGCATTGTCTAAAGACGGAAAAATTTTCTTAGAAGGGAACGAAACAGATTTCCCAAGACTCGAAGCTCAATTGCAGCGAGAAGCCAAGATCCGCCCGAACATGAGGATCACGTTATCCGCTGATTCTTCCCTTCCTTACGGCAAAATAGCGGAGACTATGGGAAAGATCAAAAAGGCCGGCGTGCACCAAATCGCATTATCCGTTAAAAGGTGATCCGGAGAAATGAACCCTACTCTGGAAAAAGTAAAGACTGACGTAATCCAAAAACTCAAAGAACTTTCTCTTTGGGAGATTTGTGTTTACGGATCACTTGCTTTTCACCTATTTCTGTTCTTAACATATTACTACGTCACTCACAAAGAAAAAGAATTCGTAGATTCAGAACAATTGGAGATGAACGTAGAAGTTGATATCCAAGATATTCCTCCTGAATTGATCGGAGGAGAAACTTCTCCCACTCATAAAGATCCGAACGAATGGGTAGAAGGTTCTAACGAAGAGGGAAAAGACCCGGATCCGAATGAGATCAAAGAGAACGAGATCAGCGGGGAAGGTACCGACAAAGACGGATTCCTATTCGCTTTTTACGGAGACAAGGCCCCTACTCCTATCATCGACTTTTCTTTGAGAGATTATTTTCCGGAGAATGCTCGAGCACAAGGGATCTCTGACGCAATGATCTACTTGGAAGTGCAAGTGGATGAGAAAGGAAATCTGATCAATGCAAAGGTGATCAAATCTTCCATTCGAGGATACGGTTTCGAAGAGGCAGCAGTCAAAGTAATACGACTGGCTCGTTGGAGTCCCGGTTACGCCAAAGGAAGACCCACTCGTATGAACCACAGAGTTCCGGTCCATTTCGAGCTGGACGATAACTAATCTTGACGTTCTAAACCGCCTAAATATTTCCATATTTTACACATAGGAAATATTTTTCCGAGTAAGATTCCTTAAATATTCAAGGTTGTTTTATAAGAATATAGCTGCGGTTTTCTTCCTAGTCCTCGTCCATTGTAACTATAGATGGAATCCGGAGCTTGGAAATTCTTTCTGACAGGCGTAATAACCAGTCTGATCATAATGTTCTTCTTTTCTCATTCCGACCCGGGAATGATCCAAGCGGAGAAGGATGTTCCTAAAGAAAACTTAGTTATAGCGGATAAACAAAAAACCGTTTCCGTTCAGTCAGTTTTTGTTGGCAAACAAAGCTTCTTATATTTCGGATCTCTAGACTCTTCCAAAAACGATTTAGATCAAGTGGAGAAGTTCCTAAACTGGTTCGATATATCCGCACCAGGGGATTCACAATTCGTATTTATCAGTTTAACTCCCGAAAAAGACTCATACAATGATCTAAAGCTTAGATTCGGTAAACTGACTGATAAGATAGTTTTACTCCAACCTACAAACTCAAGCGCCGCATTAGAACTAGCTAGAGCTTTCGGGATCCAAGCTTATATCCAACCTGAAAGTGGAAATGTGAAGCACAAGACTGCACTTATCTGGGTGGATGATTCTCCTAAGATCAGAGGGATCTTTCCTAAAATTCCTGAAAAACCGGACTCTATAGATCTACCTTCCCTACTTGTCAGAGCAAAATAAGTTCCCGAAAATCCTTTAAAACGCCTCTTTCTATAAATTATTTTCCAAAAATTGGAATATTCTAGATTACTTTTTAAAAGGAAAATTCTTGAAAAAGCCCCCGGATCAGAAGTAGAGTAGAAAGCCGCGTTAACAAATTGTTTCCGGAGTCATTCCAAATGCAGAGACGTTTCGTATCGGTCCTATTCGTACTGATCCTATTATTCATTTCGCCAATTTCAGCATTAACACCTCCTCCTAGCCTGGAATCTCAGGTGAATTCTTCCGACTTTATCGCTTTGGCAAAACTTTCCAACGTAAAAGAAAGTAAGATCTCTTCCAATTCCATATCCGTAACAGCGAATGTGGAAATCCTTAAATCCCTGAAGGGAGGCAAGGAACTCCCACAGAAATTCGATATCGCATTTCTGATCTTTCCCGAATTATTCGGAAAATGGCTAAAGGCTGCTCCACAAGAAGGAGAATATATACTTTTTTTAATTAAGAAAAAGGTAAAGGACAGCAAGGGAACGGAATCCGAGATCATCGGCCTATACGAGCCCCATCCTTACGCTTTCAGAGAATACAACAAACAACTAGAAGAAAACATTTTATCTTTAATTAAGAACTAAAGGACAAATAGATGAAACCGAACTTACGTTTATTATCCGCTCTATTACTTTTACTCTCTACAACCGGTCTATTCTCCCAAACCCCTCCCGGCCTGGGAATGAAACAAGAACCTGCGGAACTTTTGGCTTCCCTTAAAGAAGCGAATCCAAATCGGATCTCTCACAGAGGGCTCTCTTCTTCTGTGGATCTATCCCAATACATGCCTCCAGTAGGAGACCAGGGCCAACAGAGTTCTTGTGTGGCTTGGTCTACTGCTTACGCCACTAAGTCTTTTCAGGAATATATGGAAAGAAAGGACAGAGGTTGGAAATTGAGCGATCCTTCGGGTACTCCAAACTACTCCAATATTTTTTCACCTGCCTTCATCTATAACCAGATCAATGGAGGAAGAGATAACGGTTCATTGATCTCAGATGCGATGAGATTGGTAGTGGAAAAAGGAGCCGCCCCTTGGTCTTCTATGCCATACAATGAAAGAGATTATTTGGCTCGCCCGCCTCAAGATGCATTTAATGTTGCTTCTTCTTATAAAGCAAAAGAGTTCTTAAGAGTTAGACAAACGGATCCAAACGAACTAAAAAACCAGCTCGCTCTCGGAAGGCCTGTTGTAGCGGGGATTCTAGTTTACGAAAACTTTATGAGCTTAAAAGGAAAAGAAGTATATAAAGAAGGAGTCGGGAAAACCTACGGAGGACACGCGATCGCGATCGTAGGTTACGATGATTCCAAAGGTGCGTTCAAGTTTATCAACTCCTGGTCCACTCAATGGGGAGATAATGGTTACGGTTATATAGATTACAGATGGTTCACCAAGGTTTGCCAATCCGCTTTCGTTCTTGTGGATGATGTGACACCCGCAACTACAACGAACACAACCACTACTACACCTTCTACGGATGTAAAACCTGTACCTCCTGAAAAAGTAAAGCCGACCGCTCCCAAAGAGATCGCGGCTACCCAAGGTTCTTTTTCGGATAAGGTAGTGTTGACCTGGGCCTCCGTTCCACTCGCGATCGGATACGAGATCCACAGAAAGGGCCCCGGAGATTCTTCCTTTTCTAAGGTTGGACTTTCGCAAACAAACGGATTTACGGACGACGGGATCCAAAAGGATATTGCCTACTCATATAAAGTTGCAACTTTAACGGATACTGATTCTTCCGATCTATCCGATGGAGAAGCAATCGGATATGCAAAAACGGAAGAGGCAAAAGCTCCGCCGAAAGTAGTGGGAGTTAAGGCAAGCCAAGGGCAATATCCGAATAAGATCGATCTAGTTTGGGAGTCTATTAGCGGTGTTACAGATTACTATGTATACAAGTGGAACTCCAACCAGAAAAAATATCTATCCGTCGGAAGAGTGAAAAATACGAACTACACTGACAATGCGGCCGCCAAGAATGGAGTAACTGAATTTTATGTAATCGCCGCAATCAGCAACGGCAAAACCGGGGATGCCTCCGATGCAGCTTCAGGTTATACTATGAAGTCGGAAGCGAAACCTCCTAAACCTTTCGGACTTACCGCTACAAAAGGATTATATAATAGTAAAATAGAAGTTCAATGGCAAAAGGTTTCAGGAGCTTCTAAATATCTGGTCTATCGTTACGATGTAAGCGGACTTTTTGGTGGAGGCGCTTGGTCCAAAGTTGGAGAAGAGGCAAAAGAAGCATTCATTGACGAAAAGTTAAATGGTCAATATGCATTCTATGCAGTCGCGGCAGTGAATAAGGACGGACAATCCGGACCGTTCTCCGATTACGCGTATGGATATATAGATCCAAACAAACATAGGGCGGCAAAACTTCCTAGTCCTACAAACCTAAAGGGAGCGCTCGACACCAAGACCGGAAAAATTTCCTTAAAATGGGACTCCGTAAAAGGAGCCAATGAATACTATGTGTATCGCAAAAAAAGAGGAGCTTCTTCTTGGGATTTCATTTCAGGGACCAATGAAAAGACTACCAATTTTACTGCAGATGTTCCCGAAAAAGAAATTTTGTATCTGTATTCGGTGACTTCCAAAACGGATCTGGGAGGAGAAAGCGATAAGGCCACACCGGTTTCCGCAGTACTTTCCCAAGCAAAACCAGCTAAGGTAATGCGCTCATTCGGAGGAGATTCTAGTTTAGAAAAATTTAAAGGACCTTGGACTGCGATGTCATGGGACGGCTCCAAAGGTGTAAACCAAGTTCTGCTCGAAATTGAAAGCCAAGATAATGTGAATTATGTTGTGAAGTTCAATAAACAGAAAATTTTCGAAGGGAGATATGTGGAAAACAGCCCTATCATCGATAAGGAAGGCAAATTCCGAATTGAGATCGAAAACGCCGGGGATGCTTTGCAGGTTACTTTGAAAGATAACGGGATCATCAATCAAAAAGCGACCCTGAACTTTTTGAAAGAGTAACCAAGGCAACTCTCAATACGAAACGCGTGTAGGAACTCCTACACGTGAAATCGATAAAAGATCTGCTTGATCTTTTATCGATTTGTGATAAGGCAATTCTGTCAAAGTGGGTACCACCGACCAGCCCCCACCCAGAACAAGGGTGGGGCACCCTTCCTCTGTTGGAGTTCCTATAAACTAAAATAAATCTACATCTTTAGCTAGAACGAAAATATTTCCGACTTCTTTCAATCTTTGAGTAAGCTCGGACGAACTCAGGATCTTAGTGACTGCGGTCTCCGGAAGTTTTTGCATTTCTTTAAAACGTTCTTGGTAGTCTTGGATCCAGATCTTTTTACAGAATAGATTGGCTTGGAAATAATACACTTGGTGGGTGATCAAGAAGTTTAAAGAATCAATATCTTCTAATGCTTCCGCAGTGATGATCGCTTCCCTGTTATCGGAAAGTCTTCTACAATAATCTATGAATGCGAGATTGTCCAAAAACTTGGTCAAGTCCTGGTCTGCTTTGAATTTAAAACTGATAGGATCCAGTTTGAATTCTTTGATCATCTCTCCCAGGTCCAAGACTACCTGGTGGCTTTGGCTTTTTACTCCGAAGTCGTCAGCGGCGAAACTGATCCCAAAATTCCAGAACCTTCTACATACGGACTTGAGAGTTGCCTCTCCTTCTTCATACGGTTTTTCGATCAGCTCCATACGTACATTTTGAGGATTCAGGTTTTGTTTCAGAAGAAGTTCATGAAAGCGAGTGACTTTTTCGTCCGTATCGAACGTATCAATAAGAGTTTGAGGAGAAATATTAAATTTCAGAAGTCCGGGAGAACCGTTGCAGGACATGATCAACTTTTCTAAGATCAAAAGTTCTATCCTGTTCAGGTCTTGGTCGTGAGGAATGTCTCGGATCAAATCCGCATATCCGGCATAAGCCTCTCCACCTACGAAAACTTCTCCACCTTTCATAGAGAAAGTATGGTCCCTATGATTATAATGAATGATCGGCTGGATAACCGCATCAGCACGTTCGCTCGCAAAGTAATCGTTTACACGATTTAGATAAGTCCAACTCCAACGAACTAGATTGTCCTTTAGATTCTTTAAAGAAGAAGTTTCCAGTTCTCGGAAGATCTCTTCTACATAGGAAATAAAATTACACTGAGTCCTACCGATCCCGAAATCAAAATTAAGAGTCCCGGTTCGGATCGCTTGGTCATGGAACCTACCCATGGCAGCATCAAAATTAGCAAGGCTGATCGGTCCTGAATTATCTAAAGGAGAAACGCCGATCAGCAGATTTTTTTTATCACCGTAAGCATAGTAACGAAATAGTTCACGATGAGAAGGCTCTATATCTGCGATCCTTTGAGGGATCAATTGTATGAATTCTACTAGGGAAACTGTGGAAATATTTTGAAATCTAAGGAGGAAGATTGGCTTTCCTCGATTTTCATTGATGAATACCGTCTTAAACTGTTCTAGATCCCCCATGTCAAAGGATCTTAATTTTAAGTTATAAGCATCGGTCATTTCGTTTGCGACATTAATCGGCATAGGGTGAGCTTACGATTCGCAAGCCCGTGGACTGGATTTTAAACGACTGTTGTTTTATGTAAAGCGGAAACGTAAACTATCGTTCGAGATTCGGTCCACACCTAATTCGGACAATTTTCTTTGTCCTGGTCCGGGGTTTGTTAATATAACATCTCCCTCTAGAATTACTTTCTTATCAAACAAAATATCTCCTTCTACTTTCAAGGAGGTGCAGCGCACTAAAGAAGGAATGGCTTGTACACGATCGGTAAAATCTTTTACCTTCTTATAATAAGTTTCATCTAAAGAGATAACTAGTTCTCCTAAACCTGCCTTCTTTCTTTCTTCCGACATAGTTACTGAAAAATCAGGATTCAAAGAATAGGCATCGGAACGTCTGACTAGATAGTCCTCACATTTTTTTACTGGAGCAAAACGATCTCTTGGAATGATGAGTCCTTTTGTATTAGAGAAGTTTTGGATGGCGGACCCCATTGCAGTTTCTAGCTGTAGGACCTCCTTCCCTTCTACCTTTTTGGGGTTTACAATCAACGATAGTTTGAAGGAGCCTGCGAGTAATTTTTCTTTTAAGACATCCAATCTGATCCAAAGATTATTAGTGGAGAATGTTCTAAATTTACCTAAACCTTCGAACTCGTGCATGTGATCAGAAGGCACCTGAGCGGTTTCTAATAATTGTAAGTTCTTTTTTTCTCCACCTACAACTCTTCTGAAAATTGCGCCGCCTTTTTTGTCAGCGAGCGTTTTAGGAGTCATCTCCATACAGAAGTCCAGATTTTCTTTCAGAATATATTCTAATATTCCCGGATGAACAGTTGCACCTAAATTATCTCCGTTAGAAACGAAAGCTACCTTGTATCCATTTTCTATAAGTCGGTCCAAGAGTCCTGTTTCCAAAAGTGTGAACCAAATATCTCCATGGCCTGGAGGACACCATTCTTCCGAATTGTTTTTGGAAATTTCCAAAGGTTTCAGTTCAGGAATAACCAGTCTCGGCACCTTATGTTGCAGGAAGCTTGTAGGATAACTTTGGGAAAATTTGATTTTTTTGAGCTCTTCTTGGCTTTCATCTTGGGTACTAAAACTATCCATCAAGATGAGAGGGACCTCGAGATTGTATTTTTGTCGGATGTATTCTATCTGTCTGCAGACTACTTCTAAGAAGCTCATTCCATCTTTGATCTCTATCAAAGATTTTGGCCCGGAAAGCCCCATGCTGGTCCCAAGGCCTCCGTTTAATTTGATCACCACTAATTCTTTTAAAAATTTAGGATCTCCCGAATATTCGGACTCTATTTTTTCTAGAGAGATCTCATCCTGGTTCGGATCCAGGTCCCCTACTTCTTCCCATTTTACGATCCCAGTCTCACCGTTTCGAACTTCCTGGATCTTGGAAATAAAATCGGAAATGAATTCTTGAGAGAGTCCTTCCCTCAACATTTTTTCTCTGACTAATTTTTCGGATTCTGCAATTATCGGATCCATCTTATAATTCCTTTCGCATCGTACATTTCGTCAAACTCACCCAATTCGATCGTATATTTTTCATCTTTGGAAGTAGGATCATAGATTAGTTTTAATTTTACTTCTCTTCCGCTATCATCTTTTTTTACGGGTTTTTCATTCTGCTCCGCATACAAAGGAAGGAAGACTGAATACGAATAGATATACACCGATTTTTTGGAGTTTTTCCTATAATACAAAACTCCTTTTTCGGCAAGATCACGTTTTAGGATCTTTGTATAAGGGACCGGGAATGCCTTGTTCCAAGTAGAAAGAAGTATCTTGTCCATCTCGGAATGTTTAGGCACCTCCGAATACAAATTCGTTACGGAAAAAAGAAAAATGCAGAATACTAGGAAACGAAAGATGACTTTCATAAACTTACAGACAGAATAAGAACCAGTAAGTATTCTTCAAGTAATTACTTATTTAACGGATTCCTTATATTTAGAATACGTCTCGTTATCTGAATCGAAGACTATATCCGCAGTGGCGCAGATCACTCCACCCAAAGAAACGATCCTGATATTCAGCAAAAACTCCTGATCCTGGAAGACCAACTGTCCTAGGGCAAGATACTCCGCTCCGGAAAGTTTTCCTATGGAAACAATCTGATCGTTTAGCACAAGCCCACTTGCTTGGAAGTCCTGTTCCCCTACGACCCGGTTCAACCTATCTCTTTCCAATAATTGGAACGTTTTTGGGTCGAATAATTCTTTTCCGAGCCGATCGGTAATCAGTCTTCCTAATTGTGAATTGGTCCCATCTTCGTTGATTATATTCAAGATTGCAAGTCTTGCAGGAAGTTTGCCTCCTTGCGCTTTAAGAGAAGCCAAAAATTGATATCTTAGCTCGGAGGCAATCGTTGCCACTCCCGCATTCGGATCCTTCGCTTTCTTTCTAACTTCTCCGGAAGACATGCATGAACCCAATAATAATATAAGAGCCAATAGGAAGATCCGTATTTTCATTTTCCGACCTATATTAAAAATATTTAACTAATGTGACTTGATTTCCAGTGCTATTGAATTTCACCAGATCGAATGTTGCCAAAGTAAGAGTAAGCCCTCGGCCATGAGTGATCCCTTCCGAATTCAATTTTTCCATACTACTTTTTTGTAACCTGGCATGGTTGAATCCTTTTCCCTCGTCGGTGATCCTGACACCGATCCTATCTCTGGAAAGAGAATATTCCACTTTTACTTTTTTGGATTTATAATAAGGATCCTTCTGCCTTTCTTGAACGAACCTGAAATAATTCCCTTCCGACATTGCCCTTGTCTTTTCTTCAAAGCTTATATTCAAATTTCCATGCTCTATCGCATTGATGATCATTTCTCGGAGACAATTTCTCATTGCGATGATCGAACCCGGATCCGCAAATCTATGTAAATTTGCAGTCATTCGTTGGCTTAAAAGTTCCGCATTCTGAAGGTAATTATTCGCGGAATAGACAGTCTTCTCATCGTCAACATATCTGGACATTAAGTCTTGGTCAGGTTCGTAGGCCCTGCCTAAAATTTCCCTTTGTCCTTCGTATTCCAAGATCTGAAATTGCACCTGTAACTCTTTCGGTTCTCTCAAATATTTTTGTAAAAATTCCCCAAGGAATCGGACCGGTTTTCCTTCGGAGGCAAGTTCCTCCAGTTTTTCCAATACGTATAATTTTTTATATGCGTCTTGTAATTCTCCCGCCTTGTATATCAGCTCCATAAAGTTTTTGCCGATCACTTCTTGCGGTTTGAAGCCTATATGTTTGGATACGGATCTATTCGCAGCGAGTATATTCCAGTTCTGATCCAAGGAAAATAAAAAGTCCTCCTCTACTTCGAATAAACTTCTATACTTTGCTTCGGATTCTTCCGCGTAGTTTCGAATATTTCCGAGTTCTTCGACTCTTTGTTTCAATTGATCGGACAATCTTTTGATCCTATCTGCGAGACCCAAAGATAGAAGACTCACTTCCATCACCGAACCGACTTGTATTCCCCATAAGGTAAAAAAGTTATTCGGAAGTATTCCGAACGATTTTAAGCCGAATAGAAAACTAAAGAATAGAAAGGACGACCAAGCGAATAGAAAGTATTTTGCCTCCCTTCTTCCCGCCAATAAACATTGTACACCGTTGGAGATCAAAAATCCTAGAGTGAAGAACATGAGAACTAGGCTACTCATGATCGCAGTCCTATATTCCCAAATGAATAATGTGGAGATCATTCCCCCGAAACTGAGAGCAAAAAGTAGATAATATAGTCTGGCGGTTTTAGGAGTATATTCGGAAGCGTTCAAAAATGATCTGCTGAATGCGCCTGCTGCCAGAAGCACGGTAAAGATAGAGAAAGGCAGACTGTAGTTTCCCCATAAAACGGAACTTCTCCATAAATATTGAAAAGAAAGCCCGTTCAATGTAAATTGGAAAAGTATATAAGTTAATATATAAACAACGTAATATAGATAACTTTTGTCCTTGGTGGAAAATAATAAAAAAAGATTATAAACCACCATGATCAACATGGAACCGTAATATAGTCCTAAGGCAAGTTGCTCGGTGGAAGTATGTTCTATAAATTCGTTTTTAGAAAAAGCCAGAAAAGGTAATAAAATGGAACTGGAGCTAGCGATCCTAAAATAGATCTCTCTTTTGGAACCAGGCTCATCCGAAAATGGATACGCAAAATTCCGATGTTCGATCGGACGAGTGCCGAATTCCCTAAGATCTCCGGAATAATTGATCGCATAATCGGAAGTCCTTCCGGCATACAGATCCACAAAATCCAAAAGAGCATAATCAATTTCTAAGACCCAATCTACAACTTTGTTAGTTTGATTTTCCGTACGAAGACGGACCCAAATTGCGGATTTAGAATATCCTAAACTGTTTTGGAAGATCTTTTCAGAGCCTCCCTGGTCGAAAATTTTTAATACTTCTTTAAAAGATTTTTTGCCAGTCTCGTCTTGGTAAACGGAAAGATAAGGGAGAAGAGACACACCATCCATCTTCTCCTCTAAGAAGAAACGATCCTTTTTTTCATAGACCTGAGCTTCTCCCCATATCTGAAAAGAGAAGAAGATCATCAAAAGAAAACTAGAGAAGATTATAGATCGAGTCTTGATTTTCTTTCGCATTCGGCTACAGATCGTACGCAAATTTTAGAAAAAAGCGCCTACAAATTTCAATATTTTATCAAAAATCTGTTTAGATACTATAAAAGTACCAATGCTACTTCCTATTTGAGGAAGCATAAATACTAAAAAGATACGAGTTACCTTATTCTTCCAATATCCGCTGAAAGTTTCAGTATCTTCTCCCAATCTTTCGAAATCCTCTACCAAAGGTTTTCTAAACCAAGATTCGGATAACGCAGCTACCCAACCAGGTTTGATGATCGGATTAAAATTTCCGATTGGAGCCGCAATAAATGCGAGAAGAATGGAAACTGGGTGCGCAAGAGCGATGATCGCGCCGATCGCGGCAAGAGTTCCTTTTACCAAGATCCACCTGATCAAAAATTCCTGACCTTCTTCTTTTCCTCCAAACCAATACAAAGCGGTAAAAGCGGAGATAATGATGGCGGGAAATAATAAAGGACGTATTCTGTCCCAGAATCCTTTTGTAGGTTGGATATCCAAATGATCGATATCCTTGTCCTCTATTATATGTTTTACGATACCTTCTAAATGCCCTGCGCCGACTACTGCGAAAATTTTCTTACCTACTGCGGCTTGTTGTCTGATCCTTTGCGCTAAGTATGCATCCCTTTCGTCTATGATCACATTTTTGACCGACTGGTATCTGGAAGGAAGTTGAGAGAATAGATCTTTGAGTACATCGTCGGATTTCATCTCTTCTATTTTTTCGGGAGAGATCTCTTCCTTAACGATAAGAGAACTTACCAAAGTGGAGAATAACATCATTCTACTCCAGAAGCCGACGTTCCACCATGCCCTTTTGAGAGTGGTGGAGATCTCACGGTCAACCGGCACGATCTTAGCGTGGATCTTATTTCCTTCTTCGATCGCTTTTCTCATCTCGTCCCCGGGACGAATGTTTCCGTAGCCTAGTTTTTTCTGGAAAGAAGAAAGGATCAGGCTGGAAAGAAGGAGCCACATCTTTCTTTCCTTAAACACTTTGAAAATATCCAATTTTTTCCAATGATCCGGGTCCTGAACGGATCTCATTCTGGAAGCACAAAGTTCCACACAGACCGTGTCCGGTTTTTCTTCTTGGATAATTCTGGAAACTTCATCTATACTTTTTTGGCTAATATGAGCCGTTCCCAAAATGGTGATCTGGGAACCGTTTAATTCCAAGGTGCGGATCGGTTCTGAGGAGGCGATTGTTTGCAAGAGGGTCGATTTCCTTTCTTTACATACAGTTTCCTTTACGCTGGATGATATGAAACTCTATTTTTCCAAAAAGAGTGGGAATTCCTACTGGAATTTTAGAAGGTTAAATCGTCACATAATTCGATCCCGGCCCGGTCAAATTTTCGGGAAAAAAGATTTGAAGGAACTTGGATGATCCTAAAATACTACCCGGTTATTACTGACAGAAAGTATGCTCAATAAAGACGTAAAAATTATAAACGTCGGGATCGCGGATATCCAAGGAGGCCAGTCTCCTTCTATGATCCGCACCACATTAGGTTCCTGTATCGGAGTCGTTTTTTATTCTCCGGAAAAAAAGGTAGGAGCTATGGCCCATATCATGCTGGCCAAAGATCCTTCCGGAAAAGATTCCTCCAAAAATCCCCATAAATACGCAGAAACTGCTCTTCCGGAATTGGTAAAAAGAATGGCGGAGTTAGGCTGTAATAAGGGAGAATATTTCGCTCGTCTATTCGGAGGAGCTTCCATGTTCAAGGGAATGAACTCCAGTTTCCTTCAGAACATCGGGGACTTGAATGTAAGTGTCGCAAAAGAATTTTTAGATAAAGAAAAAATAACGTTACTCGTAGAAGATGTCGGCGGCCATGAAGGCAGAACGATCAGTCTCTATTTGGATGATGGCAGGATCCTTTTAAAGAAGGGCGGATTCGAAAAGTACCTTTACAAGGTCAGGTAACGGAATGAAAGAAAAGATAGATCAACTTTTTGAAAACGAGGCCCAGCTTCCTAAAATCTCCTCCGTAGTTAGTAAAGTAATGGAGATGGTAGGAAAACCGGATGTAGTCATAGCAGACCTTGCTAAGGAAATTTCCAAAGACCCTGGACTTACCGCTGCGGTTATAAAACTTTCCAATTCTGCATACTTTCGTCCTGCCAAACCGGTAAAAACCGTACAAGAGTCATTGATGACTCTCGGAATTAAGACCGTAAAAGAGATCATTCTACTGAACGAGACCAAAGGTATCCTAAAAAAAGAACTCAAAGGTTATCAAGTAGATGGAGAAGCTAATTGGCTTCATTCTTTGATCGTGGCAGAACTTGCTAAAAGAATCGCGGTCCAGAAAAAATTAAAAGTAGATAAGGACGTAGTGTTTACTGCCGGCCTACTTCATAATATAGGAAAAGTGATCCTTGCCGATTTTTTCCCAACCGTACTCATGCAATTCAGAACCGAATTACAAACCTATGAAGGACCTTATACTGATCTAGAGGCAAAGTTTTTCGGATACACTCACCAGGAAGCTGGAGCAAAACTTTTAGCTAAATGGAATTTTCCAGAGGAATTGATAGAAGTTGCCAGATATTATGCCGAGCCGGAAAAGGCCACTCAATTCCCCGAATTGGTTTCCGTCGTACATATCGCGAATTGTATCGTACTATTAGGCGGAATGGGAATTGACATAGGCGGTTTGAAAATTCCACTCTCTTCTAAAGCATTACAAAACGTAGGTGTGACAGAGGGAGATCTGCAAATGTACTACACTCTTTTACCGGAGATGGCTAAACATATCGAAGAGTTGATCTCGGTTTGAAAAACATAGCCTTGATCGGCCCTAGAGGTGTCGGAAAATCCAAAATCTCCCGTAAACTTTCCAAACTCACAGGCAAACCTGTAATCTCTACTGACATGATAGCTGTCTACCTGACAGGCGGAGTCTCCATCCCCGACTTCGTAAAATCGAATTCAGGAAATTGGAAACCTTTCCGCGACTTAGAATTCCAAATCCTAAAACAAATCTCAGGTTCTCAAAATCTGATCTTGGATTGTGGTGGCGGGATCTTATTCGATCAAGACGGATCGGGCAAGGAGATTGTAAGTGAAAGAAAGACAAATATACTAAAAGAAATCGCCTTTGTGATCTCTTTATCCAGAAAATCCGAATACTTGGTAGAGAAGATACAGAACGATCCGACTCGCCCTCCCTTAAGCTCCGTTCTCTCTTATAAAACGATTTTAGAATCCAGACTACCTCAATACAGGGCCCATTCGGATATCCAGATTGCCTTAGATGAACGCAGTACGGAAGAGGTTTGCGAGGAAATCCTACGCAGATCCGGCTGGGTCTAATACAAATAGGGCGTTCTGCCCTTTCCTTAAACGTCCAAATTTATAAGATATTACAAAAATCATAAATATCTTTACGACTTTCTAATGGAATTAGAATCTTCGTTATAACCGGATGAGAAAAAAATCATTCTAAAAAGTCCAACCCCGTTGTTGGAGCTCCAACAAATCGGGAAATTTACTAGAGATCGCGCACGTTGGAACTCCTACATCGCTGATCCATAGGATAAAGAGACCTTTTAGAACGTCCGGATACACAAAATATAAAAATGATACAGTTAGTACTAGAGGTCCGAGATGATAGATACGGAGGTCCCGAAGAAGAATAAGTCTTCCTTCGAGAAACTAGTAAAGGTAATTCGGCAAAGGAATTATAAAAAGGCAACCGAATACACTTACCTAAGATATAATTTGGACTTTCTTTTGTTCGCGGACAAACCCGCGGAAAAAGTAGTTACAAAGGATATCGAGAAGTACATAGAATATCTGAGGAAGAAGAAGGTTTCCTCTTCCACGATCCAGATAAACATTAGCTCTTTAAAAATGTTTTTTGAAGAAGTTCTGGATATGAACGTATTCGAAGACTTCAGAAGACCTGCAAGGGAATATAAAACCCCAAAGGTTCTCAGCCAAAAAGAGATTTCACTCCTTTTGGAGACCGCATCCGAGTCTCCTAGATCGCATCTTCTCTGCGCATTAGCCTATTATGGCGGTTTAAGAGTAGGAGAGATCATTCGTTTGAAATGGGGACAATTCGATCTTTCTAAAAAGACGATCAAAGTGGACTCCCCCATCCCAACCCAAAATAGAACCGTTTTGATGGATGGGGAATTACAAAAGATCTTGAAAAAGTTCGAAAAGGAAGTCGGCACCGAAAAGTCCTCTTATTTGTTCCCGGGCAAATACCAAGGCACTCATTTGACTTCCAGGAATGTAGAACGTTTGGTCGGAGATCTAGCAAAGTATGCAGGGATCAAAGCGCAAGTAACCCTATTCACTCTCAGACATAGCAGAGCGATCCATCAGTTGGCGGAAGGGAAAAGTTTGGAAGACATAAGGGAATTTTTAGGTCATAAAAGCCTTGCGACCACGGAAAGTTATCTTCCGATCCGCAAGAACCTAAGACCTCAGGTCAGACAAAAACATATCCAAGACGCTTTAAAGGAAATTAAGAGGAAATACAAGTATTAAAGACTTATCCGGCCGGTGTGCCGGAACTTCTTCTTTTTTGAATATTCTGTTTTCTTGATAGAAGTTCTCGGATCTTTGCGTGAACCTCGGAAGTGAGCCCCATTTTAGTAAAGATCAAAGAAGCAAAGACGAATAGACTTCCTACTACCGGTCCAAATAGTAGAGTTAATCTCCAGCCTAGTTCGGGGTCTTGAGTCTCGGCACCTGCTTGGTATCCTATCGCTTCCAATAAAAACCCTAAAAATGCAAACCCGATTGCCCTTATGATCTTGGTCGCCATTTTCCAAAATCCGAAATAGGCCCCTTCTCTTTTCTCTCCCGTAAGAAGTTCGTCGTAGTCCACAACATCGGCCACCAACGAATCGAAAAGTAGGATCGACCCTGCAAATATTCCGCCTAAAAATGCCGCAATCAAAGGAGCCTCGTAAGATCCTTGGGGCAGTATCGGATAAACAACGATAGTCAAAACTCCAAGTAAAAAACTTCCCCAAAACGCAGGACGCTTTTTCCCAAATTTTTTTGCTAAGTATATCCAAAGCGGAATGGAAATCGTAAGAAAGAATACGAAAGGAAGAAGAATACGTATCACCACTTGTGAATCCTCAAGCAATAATCTTTCTTTATAATACAAAAGTCCTAAAGAGGAATTCAAGGTCCTTGCGGCAGTCGCGACAACGAACGCCAGAAGTAAGGGCAGAAAATAACGATTTTTTAATATAAATGCTGCGGATTTTAAAAAAGACCGAACATTACCTTCCGCAGATCTATGCGTTGTTTCGGATCCTTTATAAGGGAAATCTTTACCTTTCGTAAAAGCATAAGAAAAATATGATACAAGACACAATACGACCCAAATACTTGCCGAAGAAAAGCTCCTTGAGCTAAATCCATCTTTGCCAAAAGAGATCCAAATAGCAGGAAGAAGTAAGCCCGACAAAAGGCCTAAATTGGCAAAAAATAATCTCCAACCGAAAATCCGATTTCTTTCACCTTCCGTAAAACTGATCTCCCCGCCCAGACTAATATGAGGAACTGCGATCATGGTCATAAACGTATTCGTGAAAAAGTAAGCAATTACCAGATACAAAAACTTTGATGTTTGGGATCCCAATTCCGGAGGAGTGAAAAGAAAAGTGGCGCCTAATCCAAGCAAAAATCCTCCGAATAAAATATAAGGCCTTCTTCTTCCGTTCGTAAAACTAGTTCGATCGGAAATATATCCCATAATAGGATCACTGATCGCGTCCCATAAGATCGCAATCAACATTGCCAAACCGAATAAAGACGGTTTTAATCCGACTGTAGAAACGTAGAAATCCAGAAGATAGATCTGGGCCATGGTTTCCACCGCAGTGATGCCTACTTCCGCGGAAGCGTAACCTGCCATGGTACTATTCGAAAGTGTCTTTTCTTTCATAGAACGGGGAGTATGTTTCCTGATTTTTTGCCTTAATTGATAAAAGTTTTCCAGACACCTATCAATTTGCCGGAACGGACCAAATGGATCTCCCCCATCTCTGCCATTACCTTTTCACTTTGAGTGGGTCTGAAAAATACATGATCGTCAGGCTCTAAAGACGTAGCTCTAGAGCCGTTTAATATACTTTGGTTGGTGCTTATACCGAATAAAGAATTGTCTTCGAGTCCTTTAGGAGATTCCTTTTTAGCGGAAAAAGCTCCTCCATAAATAAAATAAGTTAGCTCTTGGTTTGGATTCCAGATAGGGAATAGAAAGGATAAAGATTCCAAAAATGGGATTTGGGTCCCTTCTAATTGTTTTAAGACAGGTGTTGCGATATATACTGCAGGACTATGTTCTTCCAGACTTTCCACATCAAAGTCGGTTGGTTTCACCAAGGCAGAACCCAAGGACACATCGTTGACTACGCCCGGATTCTTTTGATAGAAACTGTATGTTTTACTTCCCCCTCCATTAAATACCAATTCCTTTCGGAATAAATTCGGGAATTTTTCTTTTCCTAGTTTTATGAAATCTGAATATTTCTCTAAGGAATTTTGAAGAGAACTTTCCATAGCGGAAATCTTATCTCCAAAGATCACCGGCACGGAAGCGACATGAGGTTCGTATCCCATATATCCGGAAAGTTCTAGATTTTTAGGATTTGTATGTAGGAGTTCCAACACGGCAAGAGAGCCCTCCGGTTTAGAAAATCCACCTCTATGCAATCCTATATCGATCTCTAAATTCAGTCTTAATTTTAGCTCCTTCTGCTTTGCAAATTCTAAGTATTGTTTGGCACGATCGGAAGTATCCACTAACCATTGTACATTTTGAAAATTCTCTTTTTTGGTCTTGGAGTATATATTCTCCAAAGCGGCGATAGGCATCGGCTTTCCCAAAAGAATATCGAATTTTTGGAATTCCGGGTCGTTCAATAACATAACGATGTCTCCGGAATGAAATACCATCAGCCTTTTAGAACCGGTAGCATCTACGATATACTTGAGTAGATCTATGGAAGGGAGAGACTTTACTACCACTCTATATGATAAAGGAGGTTTGATCTTTTGTTTCAAAAGTTTTAGATTAGAATCCAAACGATCTAAGTCTATAAGCACGATCGGTTTTCCGGGACCATGTTGTTTCAACTCTGCATTCAAACTTTTAAAATAAGAAGTATAAGCAGCTCCGTTATCTTTCGGTTTTATAAAAACGATGAGTAAAAGTGCGACCGCAAAAATCCAAAGTAATCCGTGATTAGACCCTTTTCTATACATCCTAGATGTTCCTCCGAAAAAACCAGATCGGACTTTGAGATATTAGACTATTCCGGCAAACGGAATTTAGGAAGAGAAAGATTAAATCGCACTGCGATCATTCGGACCAGTATCACGAGCAGAGCCGAAACTGTCGTATTTAAACTTCCGTTCACTTCATATCGGTCCAATACGATATACAAGATCGCACCTGCCAAACATGCAGTGGCATAAATTTCTCTTCGGAAAATCATCGGAACTTCGTTGATTAGAGTATCTCGGATCACTCCTCCGAATACCGCGGATACCATTCCTAAGATGGCGGCCGCAAACGGATTTACTCCGCTGAGTAAAGAGATCCTGGTTCCGATAACCGTATAGATCCCGATCCCGACCGTGTCGAAAAAAAAGATCCCGGTTTTCATTCGGATCAAGAATCTGGGAAATATAAATGTGATCGCAAAACCTAGAAAGATCGCCCAGAGAACGTTCGAATCGGAAACCCAAGAGACCGGATAGTTTCCAAGAGTGATATCTCTTAACGTTCCACCGCCTATTGCAGTGATAAATCCTGTAAAAAATACGCTAAATGCGTCTGCATGGTAGGTCTTTTTTTCCGCAGCGGCCAAGGCTCCGGACACCGCGAACACGGTAACCCCGGCCAAATTGAAAAAATAAGATAGATCCACCTTAATTCTTTTTGTAAATCATTTGTTTTTTCTTTCCCTTACCCATGAGAGAAGGACTGAGTAACGCATTCAAACCAGGAAGGAAACTTCCTACCTTAGCCAAAAATCCTCTGGAACCGGGGATCAGAACTTCCATAGGTTTATTCGGAATAACTTTGTTGAATATAATATCAGTCACTTCTTCGGTTTTAAGATACCTATTTCCGGAGAATGTCATGGATGCTTCTTCATAATCCTTTTGCAGATCAAGCATCGGAGTCTGGATCGCATCGGGACATACAACGCTTACGAATACTTTTTTAGGCCTTAACTCTTGTGCAACCGCAAGTGAGAATCCTCTGACTGCAAACTTTGATGTAGAATAAAGAGATATTCCGGGAATAGGGGCCACGCCGGCCAAAGATGCAATATTTATAATATGACCTCCTCCTTGTTTGATCATTCGGATAGAAGCTTCTCTGGTTCCGTACATCAGACCCTTAGCATTGATATCCATATGCCTGTCGATATCCTTAGGACTTACGTTTTCAATGTATCCGGGAAGAAGATACCCTGCAACATTCATTAGAATGTCTAGTTTGCCCCATTTTTTATAAGCGAGATCCATTACCTTCTTCCATTCGGAAGCCGAAGTCACATCTAACTTCGAAGTTAAAACTCTGTTCTTATCGAATTTTTGTTTAGTAACGTAATCTTTTAGAGCTTTTTCATTCAGATTGGTGAGAAGTATATTATGACCTAATGAATAGGCTTTCTCCACCAGATTTTTACCTAAACCGCCGCTTGCACCGGTGATGAGTATATTCATGTATATTTCCTAATGGGTAACTATATTACCGAATTCTAATTGTCCAAACGAGAAGGTAGGGCTTGTACCTGGAAAAAGCCAGAACCCGCTCATTTCAGAAGAAGGCATTACATTATAAAATTCAGGGTTCCGCAAAGAAGGACCTGCTATCTCTTTTTCTAATACCATAGAGATATACTGATCAAGACCTAACTCTAAAGTATTTCCATTTAAGATCACTTCCATTCCGGTGTTTTTAGCATATTTACGCACTCCAGGAATACTAGATTTGAGTGGATTATAATTATCTGCACTCACACCATTTTCACTAGTCACAAAAATCCCTTCCGGAGTATTCGCGACCAAGCTGTGATTTCCATATGTATGTCCTGGAGTTCTGATCAAAGCGACTCCTCCACCCAATTCCATATCCGAATCCAAAAGAACGACACGATCCATGGAGATCCCGCCGGAGCCGTTTGGACAATACCAATCGGATTGAGGAGGGAGAAGTCCTTGTATAGAATTCCATTCTTCTTTCATTACCAATAATTTAGCATTTGGAAAATATCCTGGCTGGCCATTCGCGCCCAACCATTTACGCAGATCCTGAGTATGCAAATGATCGAAAGAAATATAATCCACCTTCTCCGGAGGGAGTCCTACTTTCTTAAGACATTCCTCTACTGTATTCAAAGTAGGAGCCATGATCTTTCTTCCGATATTTTGAAAAGGTCCGAAACTTTGGGAAAGCCTTTTAAAAAACGGTGTTTCTGCGTTTGCATCCACATCGGACGGGGAGAATAACAAAGTTTTGATCCCTTCCGATGTTTTATACTGGATGATGAATAGTCGATTGATGATGTGTAGAAATGGTGTAGGAAGACTAAACGCATTTAACAAAGCATACTTTGTAGGATAAGGCACACGGACCAGATCAAAGGATTTATAATATACTATCTGCGGCCCAGATAAAAATTTATCTCTGAACCTCCTTGCTCTTTTACGAACATCTTCCAAACGATCTACCGGAGCAGGAAGACTGCGAGAGCCTAAAAAATCTTTGATCGGCTTGAGACTAGTATCTTTTTTAGAAGACGGTTTTTTGACTGACTTGGAAACGTTTGCCTTTGCCATAAGTTCATCCCTTCACTATATTTATGCTCCCATTCTCAAAAACGAAAATGGGAATTTTATTTGATAAAACTTTTTTATAAAAATTTAAAACGGTTTGTACAAAGCCAAATAAGCGGAGAATGTACCAAGCACCGGAAGGCCGAACCAAAGTATTTTTGCAAACTCTGGCTTTTTGTAATAAGCAGTCAATAATCCGCCAAAGATCAACCAGATCACGATCTTAGCGATCACCCAACCCGGAAAACTGGTCAACAGCCCTATCCTTGCAAGCATCCCGAAACCGCCCAAAAGTATGAGGGTCATACCTATTCCATGAGCCGAAGCGATCAGTTTTTTGGGAGCGTTCTCTTTTGTTCCCCCGCCTAAAACGTGAAGCGCTAGACCACCGTACGCGGAGAATAAGAATAAAATACCAAGGATATGAATGAGTTTGTACACCGGATAAGAAATCATAGGTGATCATTCTTAAGATCCTTCGGTCTTATGGGAAGCGAAAAACGATTATCTACTTTTCCAAAAGATGTTGTACTCCGACCCAATTTCCAACCGGTGGAGCTTCTATATATTCTTGGCAACGTTTTCTGTACAAAATCGCCACTATATCTTCCGGATAAACTTTTAAGGCCTGTTCGAAATTTTGGAGAGCTTCCTTAAAATTTCCCACCTTATAAAGAATGATCCCTCTGGAGATCAAAGGTAAGGTAGCGTCTTTCAGCTTGCGGATATGAGGATCGTCAGATTCGTAAATTTCGTAAATGATGATCGGCTGACTTTTTCCTTTGACCACAACGGAGTCCACCTCTCTGATCGCGAGTTCATCAGTAATGGTGAGACTAGACAAGGTATTTTGGGTAATCAATATATCAGCTTTATATAAATTTGTAAGGCTCTCCAATCGAGATGCAACGTTTACCGTGTCCCCTATCACAGTTGTGTCCAATCTATGAGAAGATCCTACAGTTCCGAGCATCAGATTCCCTGTGTTAATACCTATACCGATCCGAACACCTTTCACATGTCCGTGGGCGCTTTTAACTTCTTCTTCCAATTCACGGACTCTTCTCCTCATATCGATTGCGGCAAGAACCGCCCTATCTGCGGCAGACTTACCTTCCCAATTGTTTTCGGAATGGATCACTCTTTCTGCGGAAAATAACGCAAGGATCGCATCTCCCATAAACTTATCCACGAAACCTTCGTACTTTTGGATCAAAGGTTCCATCTTCGCAAGATATCCGTTGATAAATCTAAAATTTTCCTCGGGAGTCATCTTTTCCGAGATGGTGGTAAAAGAGCGAATGTCCGTGAAAAGAACGCTCATTTCGCGTAATGCGGAATCGCCAAGATTCACATCCACCGCGGAATCTTTTCCAAGCACGCTTAGGAACTGCATCGGAACGAAGCGGAAGAACGCATTCTTCTGTCTTGCCAATTCCAGTTTTTGATGACTGAGTTCTATGTTCAATTCTTCCGATTGTTTATATAGATCTATAAACCTATTCGCAAGTATGGTGGTTAATGAAATTACGAATAGAAGATATGCAAACTGAGTGAATCGGATCCCGGATTGAAAGAACATAGAATCTAACACATCGTAACCGGAAATGAATACGATGATAAACATACTGATTGCCATGAGAGAAGCGTCTTTTTTGCGCAGATAGACCGCTTTCCCCATAAAGTACAATAGATAAATAAGAGAAGGTAGAATGGAGATCTGCCAAGCTCTCAAACTGATCATCAAGTATTGGAATGGAGCAAAGAAGGAAAACAGGAAGATAGAAAAACTCCATCCTGTAATCGTAAGTATCGCCTTATTCGGCAAAGTAGATCCGTAAAAATAATCGTGTAGAAAAAGTAAGAATAATGGCGCAAGCAAAGATACGGAGGCGTATTCAATTCTTGTAATCCATGTGCTGTCTTGTATAAAATCGAAAATGATCGTGGACCTACTCAACGAGTAAACCGCCATGGAAATGGAAAAGATCCCGAAGTATAAATTGTATTTGTCCGTTCTTCTTTTGGAAAAAATGAGAAGATGATAGAGTCCGAAAAATATATAGATCGTATTTAAGCTTAGATTGATCAAGATCCCAATCTTTTTGGAAAAATCGTATTCAACACCTAAAGTATAGTCTCCGTCCAAATAAAATCCAAGATCCACATTCGTAGGTGTGAATATCGGAGAAAGTACGGGATATTCTTCTTCTGAAAGATGGAGTGCAGGTGCATCTCCCAATAGATGGAATACCAATTTGTTTTCTCCAGCCTGTAAGATGCTGGAATCAACCTGGATTTCCATATCGCGAAGAGTTTTTCGGATCTGCATTTTTCCATTCGGATCCAAATGTACCTCTTTTTGGAGAAGATGGCCGTTCAGATAGATCTCCCAGTTCTCTCCAATAAAATTTAAATAAAGTCGGATCGGGTTCAGAAAGACTCGGGACTTTGGATCGAAGTTTAAATTAAATTTTGTCTGAATGGTAAACTCTTGCACCTTGTCGGATACCGGAGTTTTATAGAGTTGGTTCAGAACGATCGGGAATTTTTCTATTTTTAAATATCCAGGTTCGACGGACTCGAAGCCGTTTTTGAATTCAGGTTTAAATCCTTGTACGGATTCCCACTCCAATCTTTTTAGATCCAAGTCTTTCCAACCTGAAATGGGCCCTTCTTCCTGAGAGCCCAAAGAATAAAAAGAGAATAATAAAAAAGAAATGAAGAGTAAAGATCTGAAAGGTAAAGCCGGAATTTTTTGTTTTTGCACCATGCGTTATTCGACAGCAGTAATTGGATGAGAAAAACTGCGAGATTTCAACTTTTTTAAAGGATTTTTTCCTTTTCCCGAGAATGTTTTCAGTGGAAACTATCCGGAAGGGAAAATAGGAGGAAAACTTTATGTCCGACTTATGGGAAGGCAAAAAATTACCGGAAGTAAGTTTATCTAGTTCTGCTGGAAACACCGTAAATCTACCCAAAGACTCGGCGGGTTCTTGGACCTTGTTGTATTTTTATCCAAAAGACGATACCCCGGGTTGTACAAAACAAGCCTGTTCTTATCGGGACAACTTGGAAAAGTTCACCAAAGCAGGAGCGAAAGTATATGGGATCAGCTCGGATTCTTTGGACAGTCATAAACAATTTATTGATAAGTTCAATCTGAGTTTTCCTCTTCTATCCGATCCGAAACAAACATTGAGCGGACCTTTAGGAGTTTACGGAGACCAAGAATGGCAAGGCAGAGTATTTAAGGGACTTTCTAGAGACAGCTTTTTGGTGGGACCTGATGGGACCATACGCAAAGTATGGAGAAAAGTGGATCCTACTAAAACAGTCGCAGAGACATTAGAGGAGATCTTAAAAGAGGCCGGTGCCTAAGGCGTGATCGTAAAATATACCCTAGATACATACCAACCGCACAGACATTTATTAAAGGTGGAAATGGAAGTCCACCCGGACAAGCAGGAAACATTTCTTTGTATTCCGAATTGGTCCCCAGGCTCTTATAAGATCCGAGATTATTCTAAATCCATCCATCAAGTCCAATTTACGCAGTCCAAACCTGGCTGGAACCTAGAGCAGACGGATCTTGATACTTGGAAAGTTTCTTCCAAAGGAGAAATATTCAAAATTTCTTATCTAGTTTACGGTTTTGAACATACAGTCCGGACAAACTATTTCATAAGCGATTTCATTTTAGTCCATCCCCCTGCTACATTCTTATATCCTAAAGATAGGATCGATATAGAACCTGAACTTAGTTGGAAGAGCTTGGCACCTTTCCGTTTTTGTTATACAGGTTTAAAGAAAAAGGAAGGTCCCAAGCAGACTTGGAAGGCTAAAAACTTCGACGAATTTTTCGACTGCCCTATCCTCCTTACAAACGAAAAACAGATCACATTTAGCGTCGAAAACTGCGAGTTTGATCTAGTCATTCTGGGAGACATCGAAACAAAAGATAAGAAGAAGATCTCCAAAGATCTGGCAACAATAGTAGAGACCCAGATCAAATTAATGGGCGGAACGGAAAACCAATATTACCTTTTTGTCTTAGATATGAGTGATAATCTATATGGAGGATTGGAACATCTCAATTCTAGTATCAACCAATTCGATCCAAACGGATGGTCTAATCCAGATAATTACAGGACACTATTAGAACTTTTATCTCATGAATATTTCCATCATTGGAATGTGAAAAGAATTCGTCCGATCGCGCTTGGACCTTTCGATTATCAAAAGCCTAACTTAACAAAAGAGTTATGGATCGCAGAAGGGATTACAAGTTTTTTCGATGCATATTTCCTTCTTCTTTGCGGGTCTTATTCTCCACAACAATACTTAAACAAACTCTGGAAGGACGTACAGGAACTGGAAGAATCTCTAGGAGAGTCCTGGATGAGCCTGGAAGATTCTAGTTTTACAGCTTGGACTAAATATTATAATCGTCCATTCGATCCGAATTTTTCGAATACCGGGATCTCTTATTATACAAAAGGCGCAATTCTATCTTTAAGTATGCACCTTTATATCCTGAAAGAAACTAAGGGGAAAAAATCCTTGGTGGATATTATGACTGCATTAAACAAACAGTATCATCAGGAGAAAAAAAGAGGCTTCACTAAAGCTGAATTTTTTCAAACCGCGAAGAAGGCCACAGGCCTTGATCTAAAACTGGAATTCGAACCTTATATCACAGAACCTAAACGGATCCCTGTCGAAACATATCTGCATTTGATCGGAATAGAAAGAACCGCTTCCAAACCTAAAATTGAATTAGGATTTAGGGTAAAGGAAGAAAAAGGAAGAATGATCGTAAGTAAGATCCTTCTCTCCAAATCAGTAAAAGAAACTGATATCAATTTAGGCGATGAATGGATCGCTTTGGACGACAAAAGAATTCTTCCAGGGAACTTTAAAGAATTATTAAATCAGTACCAACCCGGCAAAAAAGCGGACCTTCTTCTTTCCAGAAGAGGAAAGATCTTAAAAAGAAAGATCAAATTCGATTCTTCTCCTTCTGCAAACGAACTCTGGATAGACGAAAAGGCGGAAGGTGAAACTAAAGAATTGAGAGAGATTTTTTTACATCTTGGGAAAGAACCTAGAATTTCGAAACCTTCCACTAAAAAGACTATATCGAAGTAATTCCTCCGTCGACAGTCCAGTTCGCACCGTTTATATAACCGGATTCGGGAGAGATTAAAAAGGACACCACTCTAGCAATCTCATCCGGAGAGGCGATCTTCTTAACAGGTGTCATCTCTATTATCTTTTTGCGATGATCATCCACTTGGTCCTCTTGGATCCCCATTTTAGTTTCCATATAGCCGGGACTTACTGCGTTAGATGTGATCCCCTTCTCTCCCCATTCTGCGGCAATAGATTTCATAAAACCTATGATCCCATGTTTGGAAGAAGAATAAGCCACTGACAATGCGCTGCCTTGCACGGATAAGGAAGAAGCTATATAAACGAATCTTCCGGATCCTTGAGTGCTAAAAAGCGGAAGTAACGATTTTGTAATTTGAAATGCGGAACGAAGGTTGATCGAAAAGATCCTATCCCATTCTTCCAAAGAAACTTCGGTGATCTTATGATAAGGACCGCCATAACCCGCGCAATGTATAAATCCACGAATGTTCGGAGATGCCTCGGACTCTAAATTCTTGCAGGCAATTTCCAATTCATCTGAAGATGTGAGATCTATTTTTTGGAATGTTTCATTCGGATGAAGTTTGTCAGGAGAAACCAGGTCCCAATTTAGGATTTTATAACCTGAATTTCCTAATTCGGAAACAAGAGCTCTACCAAGCCCTCCACTTCCTCCAGTGATTAAAATTGTAAACATTTCCGAATCGACGTACAAGCGGGGAACGATTTCCCTGTTTGGTATGGAACATTCCTTTGAGAGGGTCAACAATATTCTGGAGGCCCTTCCCTATATTACAAAATACTCCGGGAAAACTGTGGTCATCAAATATGGCGGAGCCGCGATGGCAAAAGCAGACTTAAAGGAATCTTTTGCAAAAGATATCGTTCTTCTAAAATATGTAGGCATCCATCCGATCATCGTTCACGGAGGCGGACCGGAGATCAATAGACTCTTAGATAGTTTGAATATTCCGACAGAGTTCGTTCATGGACATCGAGTCACAAACGAAGAGACCATGGATGTTGTGGAGATGGTTCTCACAGGAAAAGTAAACAAGCAGATCGTCTCCATGATCAATAAAGAAGGCGGGAATGCTGTAGGACTTTCCGGAAAAGACGGAAATCTTGCAGTCGCTTCCAAGACCAAGATCCAAGTAGATGTGGAAGGAAAAAAATCGGAATTAGTAGATGTGGGTCTTGTGGGCAAGATCGACAAAATAGACCCGACTGTAATTTTATCTCTCCAAGAAAAAGGTTTTATCCCGGTCATTTCTCCTGTCGCCGAATCCGAATCCGGAGAGTCTTTAAATATTAACGCGGATACTTTCGCGGGAGAATTGGCAGGAGCCCTCAAAGCGGAAAAGCTGATCCTTCTTACCGACACAAGCGGCATCCTGATCGACGGAAAACTTGTAACCGGTTTGAACCGGGCCTTAGTAAAAGATTATATTCGGAAAGGAGATATCACCGGAGGAATGATCCCTAAAGTAGAATGTTGTCTTTCTGCGATCGACCAAGGAGTCAGAAGGACTCATATTATTGACGGAAGAGTCCCTCATTCTATCCTGATCGAAATCTTTACCGATCAAGGGATCGGCTCCTTGATCGAATGAGAGGGAAACTCCGAATCTCCTTGACAGGAGTTGGATTTGGGCTGGAATAAGCCCTCCCGATTTGAAAATCTCTCAAAAAAAGAAGTAATCCCGGACCAAATGAGTTTCAAACAGCTCTCCTTAGCTCTTATTTCAGACATTACCGCCAGGATCAACTCCACGGACGATCTGGAAGAACTTTTGGGAATTATCATAGAGACCACAAAAGATGTACTCAATACGGAAGGATGTTCCCTTCTACTCTATGATCCGGACGAAGATTGTCTAGTATTCCAAGTTGCAAAAGGTGATAAGGGAGAATCCCTCACCGAATTAAAAGTCCCTAGAGGAAAAGGGATCGCCGGAATGGTTCTAGAAAGTCTCGAACCGGTCATAGTAAATGACGCGGCAAACGATTCTAGAATTTACAGAAACATAGACGACGCAGTCGGTTTCACCACAAAAAATCTGATCTGTGTTCCGATGAAAGCGCAAGGGGAGATCCAAGGAGTTCTGGAAGCGGTTAACTCTCTAGAAAGACCCGAATTCACAAATAAAGACATTAAAATATTAGAATATCTTTCCGATCTTGCTGCGATCGCGATCAGGAACAGAAGATTGATCCGCGACTTAAAAGATCGTGCGAGAGAGCTGGATTGCCTCTATCAGATCAGCCAGGCGATCTCCAATATAAGCGAGTTGGATCAGTTCTTAAACCTTACGGTAAACGCGATCTCGGACGTATTGGGTGCGGAAAGAGTTTCTTTGATCTTCCAAAATCCTAGGACAAAAGCGTTCGAACTTTCCAAGTCCATCGGTTTCAGTTTAGAAGAAGAATCCCACTTAGTGGACGAATCCCGAGGGATCTTGAATGAAATTTTGTCACAAGGAAGTGCGATCCTAGTTCAAGGACAAACGGATATCAATCCTGACCTTCTCACACCGAACCGTTATAAGACTAGGTCTTTTGTTTCTGTTCCGATCCGTCAGGATGGGACCATCATAGGCGTTCTAAATGCCGCAGATAAGATGAGCGGAGATAGTTTTTCCCACCAAGATCTTTCTATCTTAAGCACGATCTCTAACCAGATCGCAGAGGCATATAATAGCCTTTTGGCAAAAAACCAAAAAGAGAAGTTAACTTCCATCCGAAGAGATATGCAGATCGCTTCTCAGATCCAGCTCAACTCGTTGCCTAATATTCCGAAAAAGATGCATCTATTGGAGATCGAAACTTCTTACACAGCATCCAAGGAGATCGGCGGAGACTTCTATGATCTGATCTATCATAATCCTGACGAAGTAAGTATCCTGATCGCTGACGTTTCCGGAAAAGGGATCGCTGCCGCGCTCTTCATGGAATTTTCCAAAACGATTATCGCGGGGGAAGTAGCTCGTAACTCTTCCACAAGCATCAGCCTTATGGGAGCGAATCGGATCATCCAGGAAAAGTCCGGTTATTTTATGTTTGTAACCGTTATGCTCACCCGCATCAATATGCTCAAAAAAAGAATACGTTATTCTAGCGCGGGTCATAACGAGCAGCTATTATATAAAGCTAAGGAGAAGAAGGTTCTACTTCTCTCCGGAAAAGGAATGCCTCTAGGGATTAAAGAGTCGGAGATAGAAGAACATGAAGTGGAATACCAACCCGGAGACCTTCTTGTTCTATACACCGACGGAGTAAGCGAGACTACAAATGAAACCGGAGAAATGTATTCTCTGGAGAATCTTGCGAAACTGATCGAAAGAAACGGGGACATGCCCGTGGAAAATCTAAAAGAACTGATCCTGGATACCACAGACGCATTCAGAGGGGATGCAGATCCTCATGACGATTACACTTTAGTAATGGTCCGACTCAATTAGAATTATATAATCCGTTTCGGAAAAAATTCTTATACTTATTCAGATACCATACGAGCGGGTTGTCCAGTTGAGGCCAATAATGTTCTCCACAAAGTACTCTTAGTAGGCTGTAGTACCTTTCTTTCCTGAATAGCGATATCGATAGGAAGATGAGTAAACACGTTATTCCACATTCCGATCACTAGATCCGTCTTGCCTGACATAGCTGCGTGTACTGCATTCTGGGCCAGAAATCCGCAGAAAATGGAATCCTCAGGGTTTGCGGGAATGGAACGAATGATATAGCTCGGGTCTATATATTTTACGTTCACTTCTATCTTCTCCGCTTTGAAGAAATCCTGGATGGAATTTTTGAGATAAACGCCTATATCGCCTAACTTTAGATTTCCGGAAGCGTCCCTTTCTTCAGATTTTCCGAAAAACTTTTGTCCTGCTCCTTCCGCTACGATGATCACCGCGTGCTTTCTGGTTAAGATCCTATTTCTTAATACATCTAAAAAGGAACCTTTTCCATGTAGATCGAAGTCCACTTCAGGGATCAGGCAATAATTTACGTTTTGAGAAGCGAGGGCTGCATTGACCGCGATAAATCCGGAATGCCTTCCCATTAATTTTACAACACCGATACCATTCGGTGCACCTTTTGCTTCTACGTGCGCGCATTCTACCGCTTCCATCGCTTTAGAGAAGGCTGTGGAAAATCCGAAAGTTTTTTGCACATAATTGATATCGTTATCTATCGTTTTAGGAACTCCTATGACAGAGATCTCTTCTCCTCGTCTATCTATCTCTTTTACGATCTCTTTAGCTCCTCTTAAAGTACCGTCTCCTCCGATACAAAACAACATTTTGACCCCGTACAATGAGAGTCGATCCACCATATCCGAGGGGCTTTGATTTCCTCTGGAAGAAGCAAGAATAGTTCCTCCGTCCCTTCCTATATGAGCCACATTTTCAGGGTTCAACTCTATAGGTTTATGATCGAATTTTTTGACAAGGCCTTGGTAGCCGTACGGAAATCCAAGGATACGTTTGACCCCGTATCTATAATTTAATTCCATTACGATGCCTCGGATCACATCGTTGATCCCAGGGCAAAGCCCTCCACAGGTAACGATCCCGGCAGTCACCTCTTTAGGATCGAAGTAGATCTTATTTCTGGGACCCGCTTGCTCGAAAAATTCGGCTCCTTCTCCTATATAATCCTTCCAGCTCTCTTCGGTTTCGAATACTGTCTTAAACACCACCTTAGATTCGTCTGCGGTGTAATATTCATAAGCAGCTGGGCTTTCAATTTTGCATGGTCCGAAATTTCTGATCTTTGTGTTCATTTATAGCGATTCCGTGTAAATTTAGAAGGTCCTATTTTTTGATAAATATGAAGGAATTTTCATTGGCAAAGTAGAATATTCCGTCATATATCAATAAATATAGGATGAGAACCGAGAAGATGACATATGATTCCAAATCTCTTCCTAAACGTAAGCGCTCGTTCTTTAGAAAGACCTTCCCTTCTCTCTTGCAGGTGATTTTTCCTTTTGTCGCGAGCCTATCCGTAATCTACGGAGAGAACAGTTCTACTTTTTTCTGGGATTCTTTCGACAACTTTTCCAAAAATAAGGCCTTATTTTCCCAAAAGGAAACTTCCGGCCAAACGGAAGAGAAGGAAGAGCACAAGGTCCAGTTTTTTTCCTCCCTTACATTCAAATATCCTTATGAAATGAAAGTATTTCGGGAATATATTCCGACCGAGTCCGCATCTTTTGATTCCATTCCTGGGTTGCCTAACAAATTACCAAACCAACCTAGGATACTTTTACAGAAAAGAGAGTTTTTCGCTTTGTATCCGGCGCTTGGAAGAGAAGAAGTTTTTGTAATGGCTATGAGTATGGGCCAGAACAAGGAAAATAAATCCGAAGCTTATGTAGGAGCGAATACGGAAAGAAGGGCATTCGATTCTCTGACAGATGTGAGAGCCACTTCTTCCGTTTTACCTGGTTTAGGCTCTAACCTTTCCAGAGGTTTAGACAACCAAGCCGGGAATTTACTCTTCGGATACTTACTCGGAAGAGCAGGCATCCAAATGGACCTGGGCTGGAGAATGGCCGGAAATAACGTCGGTTTGGCGATACCTGAGTCTGCCAAATCCTCTATCGGGATAAGTTATTCATTGATCTCGAATTCCAGCAGTTTGAATAAGATGGATTTTTTCTTACAAGTTTCCGGCATCAAAAGATTTAACGATAAAAGTCTTTTACAAATTGAAACACCTCAGGCTTTCAGAGGCTGGCAACAAGGTTACGAATATTACGTGAACCCAGGGTTTTCGATCTCCACAAAAAACCTGAGCTTCGAAGGTTTAGTACGTTTACCTCTCCATCAACCGTTCCCAAATACGGACGGACTACTCACTCCTGAGATCCAAGGTATGCTGGGAGTAAAATACAAATTTTCGGATAGTTCCCCTAATTTACAAAAATAAAAATCAAGTTTTTCTAATATAATTTCGTCAGCCCTCATAAAATCTTTCAAGACCAGGAGAAAGGCCTGTGAAAAAAATCAAGTTTCTACTCTTATTCTGCGCTGCTACTGCCACATTAGCCGATGAAGTGGTTTATACCAAAACAGGCCAAAAGGTGATCCTCAAAGAAAATTTCACCTGGCAATACGCGCCAGAGCCGAAAGTAGATCCTTCTAAAAAATCGAATTCGACCAGAGCCATTTTGAAAGCTGCGGACCAAACGAGTCTTATCAAAAGTAAATCGGGAGTATATTCTGTTTTCTATAATTCCGCTCTATGGACAAGTGTGACCGAAAACCATGAGTTTGCAGAATTCCATTTTGTAAACCAAGCAAGAACCGGAAACGCGATGGTGATCTATGAAGGTTTAGAAATACCTCTGGAATCATTTCCTGAATTAGTTTTATTGAATGTAGTAAAAACGGACCCGGATGCTAGGATCATAAACATAGAGGATTGTTCTGTAAACGGAGTACCGGGAAAGATCGTAACATATACGGCCCAAATCAAAGGCCTTAGATTTATTTTTTATTCTTTTTTAGCCAGTGGTAATTTCGGTTCCGTTCAGTTCTCTACTTTTACTCTGGAAAGCCAATTTGAGAAAGAGAAGGCGAATTTTGAGAAGGTAATTTCCGGATTTGTTTTGAATTGAGGTTTGTAGTAACTTCGACGGAATTTGAATTCGCGTCTGAGTTTGTCGAAGTTACTACAGAATTTGCATTTTCTGAAGGGAAAGTTGCAAATCCAGCTTATTGATCTGCTCTTTCTTTCTACCAAATCTAAGAAGAGAAGTAATTTTACCCGATGTAGTATCTATGACCTCTATCCTAGTCTCCATCACGGGGCAGGCAACTTCCTCACAACTGATCTCGCTCAATTTCAACCGTAAATCTTCCTTTCCTAGCTTCTCCCTAATCTTAGATGCCAGCCAGGGATGGAACGGAAACTCTGTTCCAGGCTCCGATTCATCCTGGTATTCAGAATGAACCGAATTTGTAGTAACTTCGACAAATCTCTTCATTAAAGATTAGACTCTGGAAACCGCCTCCTGGGGGTCATAGGCCAAATTCGGTGAAAGCCATTTTTCGACATCGGAAACGGTCATTCCCTTCCTGTTTGCATAATCCTGGATCTGGTCCTTATTGATCTTTGCTACCGCAAAATATTTAGCGGCTGGATGAGCAAAGTATAGACCACTCACAGAACTTGCAGGCATCATCGCAAAATGTTCCGTGAGGGTGATGCCCGTATTCTTCTCTACTTCCAATAGATCGAATAAGGTTCTTTTTTCGGTATGATCCGGACTTGCAGGATATCCCGCCGCGGGGCGAATTCCTTGATAACGTTCCCGGATCAATTCTTCAGTAGAAAGATTTTCATCCGCAGCGTAACCCCAGATCTCTTTCCTGATCTTTAAGTGCATGTATTCCGCAAAAGCCTCTGCAAAACGATCTCCCAAAGCTTTCGCCATGATGGAATTGTAATCGTCTAGGCGAGAATCAAATATGGATGCAAACGCTTCCACTCCATGACCTGCAGTAACCGCAAAACCACCGATATAATCAGCAATCCCGCTTTCCTTAGGAGCTATGTAATCCGCCAAACAATAGTTAGGTTCGTCTTTTTCTTCTTTGCTGATCTGTTGGCGAAGAGTATGGAAAACGGTCTTAATTTTTGTTCTGGTTTCGTCTTCGTAAACTTCGATATCGTCACCCACACTATTTGCGGGGAAGACTCCAATCACTCCTCGAGTTGTATATCTTTTATTAGAAACGATATCTTCTAACAATTTCTGAGCGTCTTTGAATAATTCTTTGGCCTGTTTACCGTAAGTTTCACTTTCGAGAATGGAAGGATAACGTCCTTTCAATTCCCAGGCTTGGAAGAATGGAGACCAATCTATAAAAGGGACCAATTCTTCCAAAGAGATCTCGTTATCAAAAACTCGAACTCCTACAAAGTTCGGTTTCGTTACCTTACTCACATTCCAATCGGTAACATATCTATTCTCTCGAGCATCTTCGATAGAAACAAGTTTACGATCGCTTCTGGTATTGAAATAAATTTCCCTTTGGATCTTTTGTTCTTCTTTGATCTGCTTTATGTAATCCGGTTTTAAAGAAGGATTCAAAAGTTTTCCTACAACGTTTACGACTCGCGAAGCATCCAACACATGAACCACAGGTTGGTCATATTTTTCAGAAATTTTTACGGAAGTATGGGCGGAACTTGTAGTAGCGCCTCCGATTAATAGGGGAATATCGAAACCCGTTCTTTTCATTTCGGAAGCAACATGGACCATCTCGTCAAGAGAAGGAGTGATTAACCCAGACAAACCTATGATGTCCACATTCTCCTTTCTTGCTTCTTCCAAAATTTTCTCGCAAGGGACCATCACACCTAGATCTATCACTTCGTAATTATTACATGCAAGAACTACCGCTACAATGTTCTTACCTATATCGTGAACATCCCCTTTTACCGTAGCGATCAGGAATTTCTGTTTTTTAGAAATCTGAGCCTGTTTACGATTTTCTTCCTCCATAAAAGGTAGAAGATACGCCACGGATTTTTTCATAACCCTTGCACTTTTTACCACCTGAGGAAGGAACATTTTCCCGGACCCGAACAGATCTCCAACCACTCTCATTCCATCCATTAAAGGACCTTCGATCACTTGTAATGGTTGGTCGTATTTAAGTCTTGCTTCTTCAGTGTCTTGGTCTATATATTCTACAATTCCTTTTACTAAAGAATATTCCAACCTTTGCTCGACTGTTCCTTCTCTCCAGGCTTCTTCTTTTTTCTCAGCCTTTTCGCCGGACTTAAAGGACTCAGCGAATTCGATCAATCTCTCTGTTGCGTCGGATCTTCTATTTAAAAGAACGTCTTCTACTCTTTCCAAAAGATCCTTAGGAATTTCTTCATAAACGGCAAGCATTCCGGCATTTACGATCGCCATATCCATCCCAGCTTTGATCGCATGGAATAGGAATGCTGAGTGCATTGCTTCTCTTACTGGATTGTTTCCGCGGAAGGAGAAGGAAATATTACTTAGGCCTCCGCTGATTTTTGCTCCTGGACAAACAGCTTTGATCTCTTTGATCGCTTCTATAAAATCGACCGCATAGTTATTATGCTCTTCTATACCTGTTCCTACAGTTAGAATATTCGGATCGAAAATGATATCAAATGGAGAAAAGTTCGCCTTCTCCACTAATAGATCGTAAGCTCTCTTGCAAATACGGACCTTATCGTCTTTAGTCGCAGCCTGGCCTTGTTCATCGAAAGCCATTACTATGACGGAAGCGCCGTACATCTTGATCGTTTTTGCCTGTTGTAAAAACTTTTCTTCTCCTTCTTTCAAGGAGATGGAGTTTACGATCGGTTTTCCTTGGATACATTTTAATCCAGTTTCCAAAACGGACCATTTGGAGCTGTCCACCATGAAAGGAACCTTAGCAATGTCCGGTTCCACCGCGATCAAGTTCAAAAATTCTCTCATGGAGGCTTCTCCATCCAAAAGAGCCTCGTCAAAATTGATATCGATGATATTAGCTCCTGCTTCTACCTGTTGTAGTGCGACCGATACCGCTTCTTCAAAGTTACCCTCTAAGATAAGCTTTTTGAATTTTGGAGAACCGGTTACGTTAGTTCTTTCTCCTATTAAAACGAAGCCGGTTGCCTCATCTATATTCAAAGGTTCTAATCCAGATAATCTGGTTTTCCCTTCTATCTCAGGAATGACCCTAGGCTTTTTGCCTTGGACAGCCTTAGCACCTTCTTTAATGTGAGCAGGCGTAGTTCCACAACATCCTCCCGCGATGTTCAACCAACCTTGATTGGAAAAATCATCTAAGAAGCTACCGAATTCTTCAGGAGTTTGGTCATATCCTCCGAATGCGTTAGGCAATCCTGCATTCGGGTAACAACTGATGTAACAACCGGAGATCCTAGACAATTCTTCTATGTAAGGTCTCATCTCCCCTGCGCCTAAGGCACAATTGATCCCAACAGAAAGAGGATTTGCATGATAGATTGAATTGTAGAATGCTTCAATTGTCTGTCCCGACAAAGTTCTTCCGGAAGCGTCTGTGATCGTAACAGAAAGGGAAACAGGGATTCGTACATTCAAATCTTTGAATACGTTCTCAATCGCTACTATAATCGCCTTTAAATTTAAAGTGTCGATATTAGTCTCGGAAAGAAGAATATCGACTCCTTCTTCCACTAGCGCCCTGACCTGCTCGTAGAATGTTTCTACCAGTTCATCGAATGTCACTGCACGAAATGCAGGATTATTCACATCAGGAGAGAGAGATGCAGTTCTAGTAGTCGGCCCTATGGATCCAGCGAGAAATAATGGTTGATCCGGATGGGTTTTAGAAAACTTCTCCATTGCGGCGCGAGCGACTTTTACCGCCTTTCTATTCAGTTCATCCACATAGGCTTCTGCATTATAATCTGCTTGAGAAATTCTATTGGAGCTGAACGTATTCGTCTCCAAGATATTCGCCCCTGCTTCCAAAAACTTATAATGTATTTCTTCGATCACTTCCGGCTTTGTAATCACTAGTAGATCGTTATTCCCTTTTAATGCAGAAGGATGATCCTTGAGTCTCTCATCTCGGAAGTCTTCTTCTCCCAGACCATATCTTTGGATCATGGTCCCCATTGCACCGTCAAGGACCAGTATCCTTTCTTCCAACAATTTTAAGAGTTCTTGCGCTTTGGGATTTGTATATGTGGGAAATTTATGTTTCATAGTTCTTTAATATTGCAGTGTTTATCTAAAAGAGGTTTTTTAAGATCGTTGATCATCGGCAACGTTTTCGATTCTTTTGCGTTCAAAGCGATCCAATCTTTCCATATCACCGGCACCTCATCCTCCGGGAAAATGGCATTCACCGGACATTCTCTCAAACAATCGTTACAATTGATGCATATGTCCGGATCTATGACTAAATAATCCTTTCCTTCTCGGAAAGCTTCAACAGGACAGGCAGCGGCACAGTAAGTAATTTTACACCCTACACAGGGTTCGGTTACTACGTATGCCACAACCTCTCCTTTATCGATTAGTAACGGTAGTGTTCCGGTTTGAACGGACCTTCTACCGGCACTCCGATATATTCAGCTTGTTTAGCGTTTAATGTGGTTAGGCGAACTCCTAATTGCTCCAAATGCAACGCTGCAACTTTCTCATCTAATTTTTTAGGCAATCTATAGACGCCGATCTCGTATTTATTGTTCCAAAGTTCGATCTGAGCCAATACTTGGTTCGTGAAAGAACAGGACATTACGAAAGACGGGTGACCGGTAGCACAACCCAAGTTCACCAAACGACCTTCTGCGAGAACGATAATGGATCTGCCGTTCGGGAAAGTATATTTGTCCACCTGTGGTTTGATTTCCTTTTTCACGACACCTTTCTCTGCGTTCAATCTGGACATTTGGATCTCAGTATCAAAATGTCCGATATTACAGAGAATCGCGCCGTCTTTCATTGCTTTCATGTGTTCAAGGGAAATAATATCGTCGTTTCCGGTCGCAGTTACTACAAGATCCACAAATTCGATAGCGTCTTCCACTCTTAGAACTTGGTATCCTTCCATTACTGCCTGAAGAGCGCAGATAGGATCGATCTCAGTAACGATTACCCTCGCTCCGAAATTGCGTAAAGAAGCAGCGGAACCCTTTCCAACGTCTCCGTAACCGCAAACAAGAGCTACTTTTCCAGCAAGCATGACGTCGGTCGCACGTTTGATACCGTCAGCCAAAGATTCTCTACAACCGTATAAGTTGTCGAATTTGGACTTAGTAACGGAATCGTTCACGTTAATTGCAGGAAGTTTCAACTCGCCTTTTTTGAGGAGTTTTTCCAGACCTTTTACTCCTGTAGTAGTTTCTTCAGAAACTCCTTTAATCTCTGCCAGAAGTTGAGGATATTTCTCGTGAACGTACATGGTTAAATCGCCGCCGTCGTCCAGGATCATATTCGGACCTTTGCCGTCCTCAAAGAACAGGGTTTGCTCTACACACCACCAGTATTCTTCTTCCGTCTCACCTTTCCAAGCGAACACGGGAACTCCGGTCTTTGCGATAGCAGCTGCCGCATGGTCTTGAGTGGAGAAGATATTGCAAGATGACCAACGAACTTCTGCTCCAAGCTCGGTCAGAGTCTCGATCAGAACCGCAGTTTGAATGGTCATGTGAAGGGAACCAGCTATACGCGCACCTTTCAGAGGCTGTTTACCCTTATATTCTTTGCGTAAGGACATCAGACCTGGCATTTCTTTCTCTGCCAGAATGATTTCTTCGCGACCCCAGTCCGCGAGTGAAATGTCTTTAACCTTATATTTTAAACCTTTTTCTTGTATTGTAGCGGACATTAAAGTCCTCCTCTTTTCTTAGCTTTAATTATTAATACTTTGAAGTATTTCTGGGATTCCACTTCTTCGATAGATTCAAGGCTGAAGCCGGTGTGGCTTAGCCAATCAGTGAGAAGTTCCGACTCGAATCCGAGCCATAAGTCCGCGAAATTATCGCGCATGATTTCTTGGTTATGTTTTTTAAGATCTACGATGATAAAAGTGCCGTTGTCCTTGAGAACTTTATGTACTTCTTTCATAGCCTGAGGTGGATTGGAAAGGTGGTGTAAGACCATCGAAGCTACGACAGAATCGGCAGACTTGACTAGGTTCTGTGGCAAAGTTTCAATTTCGGACGTAAGCAATTGGACTTGGGAATTATTTAAAAAGGAACTCTTTGCCTCTTTAATCATTTTTTCAGAGGAATCGATCCCGATCACTTCTTGGCCCTTCATTAATAGGTAAGGAATTAAACCGCCAGGACCGCATCCAAGGTCTAAGATCCGACGAGAATGTTCCGGAAGTAAATCCAGAATCTTATTCCGATATAAAACCGGATCCAGAACATCGCTTTGAATGCTTTCCCAATTCTGGGCGACATCATCAAAGTATTTAGATCTTTTCAGATCTCTTTGCCTGAGGATATCTTTGGTCTTAGCTAAATCTTGTTCTGAATAAGGAAGGCTCTTCTCAAAATCTAGAAGGAGCGTATGAAATCTTGCAGAAAAATCCAATGAATCATCGTTCGAAACTTTAGGACTATAATATACCCAAGAACCTTCTCGTTGAAATGTCAGAAATCCTGCATCTGCCAATATCTTTAAATGTCTAGAGATCCGAGATTGGCCCATGTCCAAAACTTCCGTTATCTCCTGAACATTGAGAGGCGCTATAGAGAGTATTCGAAGAACCCGAATACGGGTTTCATCAGATAATGCCTTTATTGCTAGCAGAATATCCCGGTCCTGAAAAATAGCTTTTGCAGGAAGAGGCCCCGCAAGGGCGGAATCTGAGTAAGTTCCGACAGATTCTCTTTCTAGAGATATATCCTTCAGCGACATTCTTAAGCCTTTCTCACAAGATATCAAGATATCTTGATTTCTTCAAGCAAAAATTACCTTTTTTTCGGCATCTAATTATGTCTTATAAATTCCTTATCATGGGGCGAATATTAACTCCAATTTGGAGATCCCCTTTCAAGAGTAAATCTCCGAGGCCATCCTATTAAAATGATCTCTACCTCCTGGGTTTCTAAATTCAAAATACGGCGAATATCCAAGATGATTGAAGTCGCCGGTTTTCGATTTTTCCAAAAGTGAGAAAGAATTCTTTTATCTACTTCAAGTAATTCCCAATAGATCATTAACACGATTATATAGTTCATTGAAACACCGTGCGCTAGAGCTACATTCCTCAGCTCTTGGTAATTTTCTTCTTTTGGGCGATAGCTGTGGCGAACCAAATTTTGGCCTTTTGCCTGAAAGGAAGTTCGAAGCGGATTTTTTCCCAAATATCTCTGCGACTGGAGCAACAGACTATACTTCTCTTGCAAACGCTTCAAATATCTTGGAAAGTTTCGTTTGCAATCGACTGGAACTTTTCTCCAAAGCCTTTCAGGAACCAACGCCGTAGAAGGATATGGATTCTTAACAATCTTTGCCTTTTGCTTAAGCTTCTCATTTTGGAAAACGGTAGAGTTCATGCCCTTCTCGTTTCCCAAGTTTAAGTTAGCGAGTGAGAATTTTTTGAGTTTATCGAAGTTACGACAATAGGATCAATTATATATCCTGCTTGGTCTGATTTAATAACTCCTGGTTCTGAAGTTTTTGGTCTCGGAGCATTTTATAGTTTTCTTCCATTATCTTCTTGAAACCATCTAAAATCTTCATTTTTTCACGCATAAACTCTTCTAATGGCTGTTTCAGAAGGCCTTGTGGATATACCACAGCTTCTTCATCTCGTTTCAACGGAAAGCTATTTCCATTTTCTGTAGTAACTCCGACTTCTCCTTCTTTCACAAATATTCCATTCGGTACATCGGAATCTTCGTTATCGGGATTTTCTTTACGCTGAGCTTCACTTTCTTCACAAACTACAAATTGTGTTCCACGAACGCCTGCATTGTAAGAGGGCGCAGTGATCGTAAAATCTTCTTTCTTCGATCCTTTATCGACCCGGGCAAATACTTTGCCAGAAACAAGTTCTAATTTTGATTTATTTGACTTTTTGTCGGAACTCAGCTCAGCAATCTTAACTTTAGTAAAGGCCGCAATCCGAACGACTACGGAAGGACCAATCTGAAGATCAACTTTTCCTTCTTTTGTTTCGAGTTCGTCCTGCTTTTTCAATATCGAATTTTTTTTCAGGCTGACCCTTTTCCCATCCTGAGTGCCCGAAACGTCGCCCACAACGAACAGCACGATCGCAATTTCTTCTTCTGCAAATAAAGAACATGGTAAAGCTACTAAAGTAGAGAAAATGAGGAAGACAGATATGAGTGCTCGGTATTTCATGCGAGGGTTTCCTATAAAACTAATTTATTCAATAAAGCTGTAGTAGGATCTACTAGATCTATTAGAATAGCAACAATTTGAATCTTACTTTTTATAAGAATTTTGCAGATTAAATTGGGAATAACAAGCTTTCAAGGAGAAATGTTCGTTCTCAAGTGAAGAATCTACTGACTCAAAGGTCAATTCTGTCTCCTGAGAAGTAATTACTGGAAATCCATAGTATTTATTCTTGTGCACAATCTCTTTCTTTTTTTTCCTCCGATCCGAAATGAAATCAAGATGACTTTGCAATCTATTTTGTAGTATCTTCGACGAAACACCTACCGCACTGAGAAGCTTCTTCTTAGCTATTTCGAGAATTCCTAGATCTACATCATATCCGATACTATTTCTGGAAGAAAGGAGGGCGGCTAATGATGTAGTTCCAGTTCCCAGGAACGGGTCCAAGACAGTATCCCCCTTTATGGAAAACATGTTTACCAATCGGTAGGCGAAATCTAGAGGAAATGCCGCAGTCCTTTCACGCGAAGCTCCGACATCCTTAAAAATTTGCCTTTCTCCCTTTAGGTCCCAGACATCCGAGAACCAGATATTCCTTTCTTCCCAGAAAAAGGCGCTATTTCGTCGGATCTCCGTCTCAAATTTAGAATACTTTCTCAACCCCCCTTTCCGAAGGATCAGAATATACTCATGTTCGTAGGTAACATATGCGCCAACTGGGTACATTCCTGAACCCATAAATTTGGTAGGGGAATTAGTCTGTTTTCTCCAAAGAATGTCGGGCAGAGAAACAAAGCCGAAGTTACGACAAGCCTGTAAAATTCTCGAGTGATTCGAAAATAAACTGAACTCCCCCCCAATACTCCGAGTAGCATCTCCAATGTTTATGAGAAGGATCCCACCTTCTTTCAAAACTCGGAAGCATTCGGCCCAGACCTTATCCAGTTGCAAATGCATTGCCTCGAAGGCCTCATTCCCCAAGTTTTTGGCAAGAGCTTTCTTGGTCTTTTTATCCCAACTTTTAAATAGATCATCCCACATTTCCACCATGGGATAAGGAGGAGAAGTTAATACGAGGTTAACACTTTCATCCGAAAGCTTATCCATTTTTCTCGAATCGGAATTATATAATAAATGAAAAGTTTCCGGAACGAGTATTTCCTTCATACACGTTCCGCATGATTCGAGAGCACCATAAATTGGCTATTCAAATTTAGAAAACGACGATAAGAAGAAGGATAAGTCGAAGATACTACAAAATCCCGACTATTAATTCTTCTTGCCGTGGATCTTTTTATCAATCAACTCGTTCAGTAGATCGGCAAGATCCTGAAACTCGTCCCCACTCCGGATCCGGATCTTATCTACGTCTTTACCTTCCAGTAGTAATTTTAGATTCTTCTTAATATTATAGATCGGCCCGGCCATTTTGTGAGAATAGACTAAGACAAAGATCGCCGAAAGTAGAAGATACAACATAGAGAATAAGAGAATTCCTTTAAATTGGATCGTGAATAGATCCAATCCATGATCGTAATCCGGAAGGGCCAGTTCCTTTTCTACAAACTTGTCCTTCTCTTCTCCGTTAACGATCTCAAATCCCTTTTGATAGACTTTAACAGTATCTTGGCGGAGTCTGAAAACCACTCCTTTGTCATACTTGGTAGAATGTATCCAAAATAAAAATCCGAGAGTAAGCAGTAACCCAAAGATAAACAATAAAGAAAAGTTTAAGAAGAACCTTAATTGAAAGTCCTTATCTATCAGATAATTGGCAAGATGTCTTTTATAACGAGGAGTCTTTGCGGAGGAGTTTGCTGTTTCTTCAGACATGGGATTTAGCCTTCTTTGGTAGAATTTCTTGAAAATTCTCCACATGTCAAAAATATTTCAATTTTAACGAAGTTGAATCACCTCCATAACTGAATCTCTTTGGATTTTTATTTCCTTCTCAAGAGTTTGCAAATACATAAAATTTTCGTCCATGTCGACAATCACACCTTCTAACGTTTCACCATTGGCGAGTATGACCCTTTCCAACCTCTGGTACTCGTTAAATAAATCGTCCTTATTGGAGAAAGATTTTTCGGAATTTCTAGGGATCTCGTCCACGTGAAGCTCTGAAAACTTGAACCCTAAATCCTTTTGCTCTGCAGTAGATAGAAAGGTTCTCTGGAACCCCTTTGCCTCTAAACGGATCTTTTGGCCTGGTTCCAAAACTTGCTCTCCGCGATTCGGCTCACTGATACTCTTTGCAGCTACCCTTCCCTCTAAAACGGAGACTATAGTTCCTTCTTTTGAAATTTCTCTGACCTCGAACTTTGTTCCTCTGACTTCCACCAGACCTGTTTCAGTTATGATCTTAAATTCATCCTTTTTCAGGTTTTTGTGCAAATGAACTAAGATACTTCCGCTGCGAAGTCGGAAGGATTGTTTTCCTTCTTTCATAATCTCGAGTTCCGTAGATTCTTCCAAAATCATACCTTCTCCCTTTGCAACGCTTAGAAAAAGTTTAGAGCCCGGCTCGGTCTTTAAGATCTGCCCGTAACCTACGGATTCGCCTTCATTTAAGGCCAAAAGTTTCTCCGAATCAGAGGAGAATAAGTATCCTTTCCCTACAATTTTAGTTACGGAGATTCCGAGTTCGTTCTTTAAAGGAGGAACTTTAGGATTTTGTAAAATAAGAAAGCTGAATGCTCCAATCAAGATCGCAGCAGCGGAGGCAATAGTATATAATAGCGGCTTTTTGAAGCTGATAACCTTAGAAGCTTGGGTCTTTTCGTAAAGTTCTTCGAAAGATATATGTGAAGGGGGAAAAGCCCAAGATTTGGAAAGCATATCGGACAATTTATCGATAGAAGAACTGTATTCATTCTTCTCGCCTTCGATCGCCTTCCTAATTTTATGTTCGAAATTTTCGTCCATTCTTCCCTTCAAAGCTCTTCTCTGTATTATTCCATCGGCAAAATCTGTTTATTTTTTGCGATCTCCACGAGCTTTCCGGTCGCCTTGACAACCAATCTTGATGCAGTCGCAATCGAGATCCCCATAATATCCGCAATATCAGCCAACGTGTATTTTTCTATATTCTTTAATACTAAAGCGTATCTTTCTCCTTCTTCTAAGTCGTCCAAACAATCCATCAGTCTGGATTCCAAGTCGGAAAGTTCCGTTTTTCTTTCGAAACTCTGTCCTTCCTCTCGGTAGGTTCCCATATCGTCCGTTCCGGATTCCTTCACGGTGGAAAACTTCTTGGCGTAGTTAATCGAACGATTTCTTGCAATCGTGTATAACAGCTTTAGGGCTTGTTCTTTGTTTAAGTCGGAATTGGAATACTTCTTAAAAAAATTAAGAAAAGTATCCTGCATTAGGTCAGAGGCGGTTTCTGGATTTCCGGTATATTTGTACAAGAAATCAAAAATTCTCCCGTTGGATTCCCTATACAGGGTTTCCATAAAATCTTTTCGGGATGCCATTACACAAAGATTCCAACTTGAAACGCTAATTCAAGTAATTTCCGACGGCTGTTCTAAACTATACCCTTTTCTCCTCTTCGCGAACGGGCTTTGATAGAAATAACATATCTGGTCGGACTTTTTTACATGGAGGAGAAAAATTTGTAGGAAGGTTTACATTTTTTCTTCTAGCCGATTCTAGGAAAGAAGAAGCGAAATTTTGAAAGTGAATCAGTTCGAATTCGGGGAGAATGGTTTTTGGTAATGAGATCGAGATGGGAGTTTAGTAGTAACTTCGACGAGAGATTCGCAGGTCCCAAGCAATCGGTCGAAGTTACTACATTCAGTCTGATTTGAGTTCTTTCTATGAGACATAATTTAGATTCTTCAAATACTCCAGGTCCTTCTCAATCGGACCGATAGAATTCATATCTGGACCCGAGAATCCAGTTAGAATATGAGTCGAACCCTTCCTATCTTAGCCCTTTTTGTAGTAACTTCGACCATCCTCTACACCCCACTTCTCCATCCCTCTCCAGAGGCTTTCTTCCCAAACGAAACTCCTGAATCAAAACCACTTTTACGTGTCCTTCCCGCTTTCAGAAAGGAAGAATGCGACTGGGCGATCCGCTGGGACATATGCCTTAGATGTGTTTCGAGTAGATACAGGTATGTACAGAGGATACATTTTTATCCTTCCGGATTGTATAGGGAACATGGATGTTATTCCGAGGAGAAAGGTTTCTTTTTGATAAAAGAAGATTAAGTAGGAGATAAAGGGCCAGAGAATCCCGGCCCTTTATTGTGCAAAATTACTTCTTACAAGTAGCGAGAGCTGCGAGTGTTTTAGAAGATTTTAAACAAGTAAGATCGTATTTACCAGTCATACACTCTTTGAGTAGATGAGCGGAAATTTGACCTTGCATAGCTTTCAGTTTTTCTGCCTGCTCAGGAGTTTGACCAACGGCAAGATTGGAAATCAATTCGTTTACAACTGGATCACATTCTGCTTGGCTCACTTTCGCTCCGCCGCAAGAAATCAGACCTGCAAAAATTAGAATCGTAAGGATCGAAAAAAACGTGTTTTTCATGCAAAGACCTCTGCGAATTTTTAATTCTATGTCGCTAATATTAGCCCGAGTCGAAATCTCTAACTATATAAGATCGAAAATTTCCAAAACCTTGGAGAATTCCGACAGTTTAACGACGAAGGCCATTCTAACGATTCCCATTCTATAGAAAAGTTATTTTTTAGTTGGGAAAATAGTAATGCCGTAATAGGACACCGACTTTTCTCCCTTGAAGGTCAGCATTCTTTTTTTGGAGTCGAACTTCCAACTTCCTGCATTTACCAGTACTTCGAATCCTTTTCCATAATGCATTTCCGGAAGAAAGATCTCTGTTACCGGAATTTCATCTCCTTCCTTTCGGAAAGAATATTTGAACATTGACTTTTCCATATCAAAGCTGATCGCTTCCGGGCTCCCTTTTGTTCGGATCGGATACGGTCTGGAAAATGCCCTAACGGCTCTTCCCCCATCCTCATCTATACTTTTAGGTGTGTCCAAAGAATAGAGTGAAAGATCTTCTTCGTTCCACCTATCCCCCAAACTATGAGTATTATCAGGAGTATAATTCCAAAGAGTATAATGTACGAAATTTTTCTCGATAGAAGTAATGATACGATCCAGAGAAGCTTCCAAATGAGAATAATTTTTTGTTCGAAACGCCAAACGCCCATTCATGTCCATAGGGATCCCTGTTTCTCCGATCACAGTAGGACAGTTGTTCATCTTTTTGATAGAAACTTCTTTGATCATTCTGATCGTATCTTCGTAAGCTTTCTCTACATTCTTCTTTCCGAATATAGGAACCTGCTTAAAGATATGAACTCCGAACCAAGGAATAAAACGTTTGAACATTAATATGGAAACGTCGTACCAATGAGTCGCGTTGATTACCGTTCCTTCTCCTTTTTTCGGTTTTTCATTCCAATCTAATTCTAAACTTCCTGGATCCGATTCTACGAAGATGGAGAACTTTTTCTGAACGGATTGAATTCTTGTTTTGAATCTTTTGATAAATGGAAGCATGAATTCAGGGTAGAATTCTATCTTTCTTCCTCTATATTTATTAAAATAATCGGGACGAAGTAGCATCGGAGCGCCGTTCGGATCGTAATCCCAAACTCCATGTTGTCTCCAGATACAATGTTTCCCATCTTGCCAAAGTGGAACTGACTTAGTATTTAACTTGGTTCTTCCTAAATGGAATCCTGCGAATCCGAGCATATACGCATTATTCGCTCTTACAGTCCTTCCTTCGGATAAAAACATTTCTTGAAAAGGAGAAGTAGTCAGAACTTTACCGAAACCTAGTCCGGAAAATTCTCCTATATTCTTTTTCCCAATCCATCCGGGAGAAGGTTCGTTCAAAGAATCGAATCCCAATACGTTTTTGTATTTAGAAACCTTCTTTGCTATTTTACACATCGCTTCTATATAATGATCTTGTAAAAAAGTTTCGACGTTCTTTCCACGAATGGAAAGTTTAGGCGCAAAAGTTTTTCCACCGAAGAATAAAGTGAACATTGTAGCGCAGGCATACTTTTGGTAATTAAGAGGCCAGGACATTCTTTTGTAATTCCTGCCTTGAAAGTGATGAACGATCGCAGTATCGGAATCTTTAATATTCTCTATATTCATTCCGACTTCTTCCAAAGTCCAACCGGGAGCTCCGTCCCCTCCTGTGAATCTGGACCAAACATCTTGGTGAGGGTCTATAAAAACGTAAAATCCCTTCTTGTCGGCAAGAGCCACCATTCTTTCAATATAATCTAAATAAGCTTGGTCATACTTGCCAGGGCCTAAATGTTCCACTGCTTCCCAAGTCACGAGGAAGCGGAGAAAGTTAAATCCCCACTTCTTCAAACGATCTAAATGTTCAGCAGCTTCCTTCTCCTCTAAAGGTCTTCCTACGAAGGAAACTTTTCTATGATCGTGGAACGTTAGTGACTGATCGAAATGTGTGGTCCCATCCGGCTTGAATGGAAGTTTGGAACTTCCGGACAGATTTACTCCTCTTAACTGGAGAATATATCCTTCCGAATCTATAAAATTCCCGTCTTCTACCTTGATTTCAAGCATTGGATCTTAATCTTCCCCGAATTGGATTTTAGCGTCTTCATATCCGCGGCTGATCAGATAATCCGCTTGCACTTGAGAGAAATTTAATATACTTCCGAAACCGAGAGAAGTTCTCGGTCCGATCACTCTGATCTTATAATCCGTCTTTTCAGGTTCAGAAAAGGATAATAAGGATTTTGTGAATCCCTTCTTCTTATTATCCTTTTGCTTTTTTTGATATTGCAAGTTCGCCATAATAGTTTGGAAAGATCCTATCAAGGAAAGTTCGAACACTCTCTCAAGACCGTCCCTTCTGTTCCTTGGAAGCCCCATGTTCACTCCCCCCACAGGAGACAACAATACTACTACTATCTCTTTTGCGCCTCTTTCTACTGCGGGAAGGATCGGAACATTCGCCATCACTCCCCCGTCCCAATGAGGTTTTCCATCCACATATTGCCAAGGGAAGATCAAAGGTATGGCAGAAGAAGCCATCACATGTTCTATATCTATATCCTTATTCCCGAAAAAGACCAGCTCTGCGGTCAGTATATTCACCGCAGTGATGATGATCTCCATCGGGTTTTTCCGCATATTACGAAAATCTAATTGAGAATAGAGCAGATATTTTAAAGGAGTTGTATCCGCGAGCGGGGAAAATCTGCGGAAGATCAGGTCCAGAAAATCGTTCCAGATGGAATATTTCATCACCTTCTGGATCTCGATGGATTTCCAAAGGTCAATGATCCTAGCTGCGTCCATTCCGCAACCTAAAGCGGAGGCAGTGATCGCGCCCACGGAAGTTCCGCAGACTACATCCGGCTTGAATCCGATTTCCTCTAAATATTTTAGGACCCCGGCATGATATGCGCCTCGAGCGCCTCCACCGGATAATACCAAAGCCCGCTTCATTCCAAATAAGTTCCCGCCGGAGTCAGTCTTCGGTTTCGCAGGTAAATTTCAAGACGGAATATTGATTTGGAAGTTTGTAGTATCTTCGACGATTTCACAAGAGTTCGTCTTAGCCCGAATATCAGCATCTAATATGAACTTGAGGATAGAAAGCTAAGGGGAAGATCTCGAAATTCGCGTCGAAGTTACTACACTAGCCTAAGTAACATCTAAAAAGGAAGAAATTAAAACCTTCTGAGTGTCTGCGTCTAGCTATGCTAAATGCCCGAAAGTGACCAATTCTCGGAACTCAGAAAGGCCAGTGGTCTGATGGTATTGCAATAGGTCCAAGAGGGCCTTTTTGCAGGGGCCTGGGCTATTGCTCAGCCACCTCACAGGTCATTTTCTTGCTGCAACTGTCGCTACTCAACTAAACCACCTCCTTTAACGTGTGGCCAGACCATATTCTGTCGCTTTAAAAAGTCAAGAAATGTGCGTATTTTTTTACGGATTTCAGAAACAAGTTTCCAAAGTGTAACTTAGGAAACTATTTTCACCTTCCTGGATAGATAGAGAGCGAGAAGATTAAAACCGACCGCGAAATAACCTACTATATCAAATCTTTCGAAAGTTCCATTCGGCAACTGGATCAAGATCGCTCCTGCAAGAAGTGCTCCGATACCTGTGGCAACACTCTGTAGACTTGAATTCACTGACATGAAACTTCCTCTGACCTCAGGTCGAATGGCAGAGGTTAGCATTGCCATAGAAGGAATGACCCGACCGGATACTAGGACCATAAAAACTGTCGTAACTCCGAGGGCCATGTAAACAGGCAGGTCCTTAGGCAAATGAGTAATCGCCAGAATAGGCAATAAGGCAAGAAGAACTAAGATCAGAAAAATCTTATGTTTTCCGAACTTATCCGATAAAAGACCGACGATCCAAGAGGAAACGAAAGTGAAAATCCCGCCGATTTCATAGATATGAGAAACCTGAGTCTTGGAAAAGCCCATATTCCTTTCCATATAAACAGCTATCGAAGTTACGACAGTAAACCCGCCCAAGATCACACTCATAAAAAACGCCAGAGCCACCAAGTGATCTTTTTTCGAAAGTAAACTAATTAGCTGGCTGAAATCCGCCACCTTCTGCTTTTCCATTTTAGAAGGGATACTAGGTAAATACAGAATCGCTAAAACCAGGATCGGAAGGCCAATGACCACAATAAATGCAAAAGTATAATTCCAACCTGAACTCATTGCGATTCTGATACCGGTAGGAACTCCTAAAACGGAAGCAGCGGAGAATGCACCCATCACTCCTCCCATCGCCTTCCCCCTCTTTTCGATCGGAAAAACATCGCCTATGATGGAAAGGATCACTCCGCTGATCATTCCCCCGAAAATCCCTGCAGTAACCCTGGCAAAAAGAAGAAAAGAATATGTATTTGCGACCGCACAAAGCGCAGTTCCTACTAAAAATCCTATGTATAGGAAAATAGCGGCGGACTTACGATTGAAACGATCTATAAAGTTTGCTCCGATCAAGGCCGCAATCGCTGCGGCAAAAGAATAAGAAGAAAGTACCAAGGAAAACATTGCGGTATCGATCTGGAACTGCTTCAAAAAATAATCCTGAAGCGGAAACATGATCATAAAGTCCATGATATTGGTGAACTGAATACTCGCTAGAAGCAAGATCAGAAACAATTCCCGACGAACTATTTTTGTTTTAGGAAGTGAAGCTACTGATTCCATATACTTACCAAGTTTTTTTAGATAAGTTATAAGGAGATAAATTTTTAGAAGTTCTGCATTTTACTCGTATAAATTTATTTTTACAAAGTTTGGAGACTAAATAGATCCGGACTGATCGTCTAGAACTTAGTCCAAGAAATTTCCAAAATTCTATAAATACGATTTTAATGCGTGATTCGGATGACGAATCGGCACCCGAGTTTCTTTCTTAATCAGGTAAATAATTTTCCGATTTTTGTTATGCGGATTTTTCACTTCCTTTTGTAGAAGCGTATAAACCTAAATCTTCATCCGTCTATCTGAATATCCGCTATGAAACTCAAAAGATATCTTTCGGAAGACTTTTCTTATTCGAGATCGGGAGAAATCCGTAAACTTCGAACCTTAGATAATGACAAGTCCGTCAGAATTCTCAGCGTTTTTACGCTTTTGATCTCATGCATTCTTTTGGCCCAAACTATACTTTCACCTGGGACTGCGATAGGAGGTCAGCTTCAATTCTTATATGGCCTTAGCTTCGGAAGTGCCGCGTTATTCTCGGGATTGATGTTGGTGATTCTCGCCTTAAAGGACTTAAAAGGAAAGAGACTCTCTTATTTCTCCACGATAGGTTATGTCGGAGTTCTTACCTTAGTAACTACATTTGCAACTTTGGTAGATCAATATCATACCGCGGACTTTTCCGCATTCTGTTTCGGGCTGCTTATGCTCCCTCTTTTCATCCGAGCAAGCTTCCTTACTTACCTTATCATCGTTTCGGTCAATCTATTATTCTTTTCGTTCGGTTATACTTTTATGACCGAACGGGAACTAAACTTTTCCGTAATAACCCCTATTATCGCATTTTCCATCGCTAGCATGGGAGCTGCGATCAACGTAGAAGGCACTAGATTAAAAAGTAACCTTCTGCAATTGCAATTAGAAGAATCCAACAAAAACCTAAAAGAAATATCTCATAAAGATTCGTTAACTGGCCTTTTCAACAGAAGACACTTAATGGAATCTTTAAATACCCTTTTAGCGGCATCTAAAAGATACGATTTCCCTTTATCTGTTCTTCTACTCGATTTGGACCATTTCAAAAAGGCAAACGATTCGTTAGGACACCAAGTGGGGGATAAATTGCTGGCAACAATCGGAAGATTATTGTCCGGGCTTGTGAGAGATTGCGACGTAGCGGCTCGTTACGGCGGCGAAGAATTCTGCGTCGTACTTTCCAATACGAATATAGAAGGAGCAAAATTCGTAGCGGAAAGGATCCGGGCAAGAATAGAGACCGAAACCTTCGAAGAGATTCCTTGGACGATTACTGTGAGTATAGGTGTCGCTTCGAGAGATAACGACGAGACTCCGGAAGATTTCCTTAAAGCGGCAGATAAGAAATTATACGAATCAAAGGCCGCCGGAAGGAACAGAGTCTCTGCTTAATTCCGGCTTCGGTTCGAATAAAGAAACCTTAATATACTTTCCTATATATTGTCCAAAGAAGCTGATACCTAAGGCAGGGATCGTAGGAGGTAACCATTCCGGCCCGAATAATTTCAAACATAACCACACGATCATCCCTGAAAACATTGCATAAACTGCTCCACTCGCATTCGCATCTTTCCAGAATAAAGCGGCAACCAAAGGTACAAAAAGAGAAACTAAACTAATGGAAGAAGAATCCGCAACCAACTGATAAATGTTCGTCTCGCTCAATGCCATTCCAGTGGATACAATCGTAACGATCAAAACGGAAAAACGCATTACTCTAAGTAATAATTTTTCGGAAGGATTTTTCAAAGTAGGACGGATCAAATTCTCCCCTAAAACCGACGCTGGAGCCAAAATCGCTCCGGAAGCGGTACTTAAGATCGCAGAAAGTAACGCACCGAAAAACAGGATCTGTATAAATAAAGTAGAATGTACTAATACCACGTGTGGAAGTATCATCTGATTGTCGCCTGCTGCGATCTCTGGGTAAACTCTTCTTGCAAAATATCCTGCAAGCAAAGGAAGAAACGCAACAGTGAGATACATTCCTCCTCCCAAAAACGAAGAATACACTGCCACTTTTTCCGATTTGGAAGACATCACTCTTTGGAAAATATCCTGTTGTGGAATAGAGCCCAACCCTATCGTCATCCATGCTGCAATGTATGCAAGAACGGCTTCAATCTCCAAAGGAGGAAAGAAGGAAAAAAATCCAGGTTTAGCGGTCGCAATTACTGTCTGAAATCCGCCGGCTTTATCTTGCAAATCCCAAACCAAAACCAAAAGTCCTACTATGATCAACATTGTCTGTAAGAAATCCGTAATGGAGATTGCCCACATACCTCCGATATAAGTATAGATCAAAACCACGAAGGATGCCAAAAGGATCCCCACATATATATCAAATCCGAATAAGGAATGGATGACGATCCCCATAGCAACTAACTGAGCGGCAATCCAACCGAAATAAGAAGGGATCATAAATAATGCGGAAAGAAATTCCACCTTGCGGCCGAAACGATTTTTGTACAAGTCGCCGAAGGTGAGAATATTCATCCGATACAATGGCCGAGCAAAGAATATCCCTACTAAAAAAAGACAAAGCGCCGCTCCGAAAGGATCTTCGATCACAGCCAAGACCCCACCATCCACAAACTTAGAAGAAGCGCCCATCAAAGTTTCCGAACCGAACCAAGTAGCAAATAAAGCCGAAGACGCAAGTACAAGCGGGAGCCTTCTTCCTGCTAATACATAGTCTTTAGAACTATTGACGAATCTAGAGGCGAACGCCCCGATCAGAATGGTGACAACGATATACAGAATAACGAAAAGACCGAGCAATTCAGAATGTCCTATCAGAAAACTTCTTAATTGTGATCCTGAAATTCAGAGAACCAAAACGCAAGCGATAATAAGAAAGCGGATCAATCTATATCTAAGATCAATAGAGTAATGTCGTCCTGGATGGAACTTTTAGAAATAAAATTCTGAAGGTCGGTGAGTATCCTTTCTGCCTGGATCTGAGGTTCAAACTGAGCGCTTGCAAGGATAGAATGTAAAAATCGTTCCTCTCCGTATTCTGATTTATCCTCGTCGAACTGTTCATAGATCCCGTCCGAAAAAAGAAATATCCTATCCCCTGATTCTATTTTGTATTCTTCCGTTCTATACGGATAATCTTTTACGAACCCTAAGATTGCCCCGGTCTTAGGCATCTCTTCCGTTCGATAAGAACGCATTAAAAATTGTGAGATATGACCTGCCGACGCAAAATACACTTTTTTTTCAGAGAGATCCACGTCGCAAATCGCTCCGGTAAAATAGAGTGTTTTATATTTAGTTAAAATAGAATTATTCAAGCCGAAGAGTATTTCTCCCGGTTTTTCTAAAGAAGACTTTACGCTCTCGTATTCCCCCTTGATCGCCATTGTGACTAACGCCGCCTGTACTCCGTGGCCTGTTGCATCCGCCAAAAAGAACCGATACCTTCCATTACTTAATTTGCATATATCGTAGAAGTCGCCGCCTACTTCGTCCATTGGAAGATAATTTACCGAATATCGGAGCCCTGGGATATTTTTTAACTCAGGAAGTATACTCCTCTGGATCTTTTGAGAATACAACATGTCCTTACGGATAATTGAAAGAGATCTAGCTAATTCTTCCGTTCTTTCGTTTACTTTTCTTTCCAATTCGGAATTCATCCGAGTAATATCTTCGTATAATTTCGCATTCTCTAACGAAATTGCGGCCTGAGCGGAAAGTATCTCCAAAATTTCCAATCTATGTTCGTCGAAGATGCCTGCAGTGAGTCGATTTTCTAAATAAAGAACGCATAATGTTCTCCCCTGCTTTGTGATCGGCATGCATAACAAAGACTTGGGTTTACTTCTTTTGATATAAGGATTTACGGAATAGAAAGAATCCTTAGCAGCGTCCGAGATCAAAACTTTCTGTCCGGAACGAAAACAGAAATATACCACTTCTAAGGGTAAAAGATGTCCGGCCTCATCCAATGAGATCGGTTTGGGTAAAAACCCGGGCTCTTCTATATCCGAACCCGCCATTAAAAACAATTCTTTGTTTTGAGGAAGTATCAAAAACCCTCTTGTAGCTGCGGCATTCTCCATGATAGTACGAATAAGTTGTCGGAGTAATTCGCCCAATTCTATCACTCCCGAAATACTTTGAGAAGCCTTAAGTACGGTTCGTAAATCCAGATTGAAAGATGTAGAAAGCATAGAATCCGCTAATATCTTTTCCACAGAACGTTTTGGAGTACCTTGAGGACGAAGCAATTCTCCATATTCGTCCCTAAGCATATTTACGATGGATTTGGCTCCCCAAGATCCATAGAGTCGGACTGCATTTTGTATCAAGAATTTTCCGTAGGAGGTCCTACCTTGCTGAACATTCCACTCTGCAATATGATGATAAACCACGGCTTTCCTGAAATCGTTAGGCTCGGATTCAACTTGCTGCATTGCCATATCAAAGTATTTGGAAGTATTTTCCTTTCTTCCTGCATAATCTTCGTAAAGACCTGCCAGCACAAAATAGAATAACTGGAAACTAGGCGGATAGATCCTTGACCAGAGTTTGAACAAATATAATGAATATCTAAAGAAGAGCTTTTCAGTAAGTTTTAGTTTTTTCTTACGCAACTTCAAAAGCCCCAAGGATCTATAAAATCTATATTCGGAATAGATAAACATGATTCTGGATTTTTCGAGATCCGATTGGTAATTTTCGAAAATTCTCTCCGCTTCCAAATAATAGCCGGAAAGATAGGCAAGAGAACCAAATAAGGTTGCATACCAAGAATTAGCGGTTCCATTTCCCGCAGACTCCAGAACCTTCGACTCGAACTCCCGATCAGTATATAAATTCTCTTTATATCGGACTGTTTCGGTAGATTTTCCTTCCAAACGATCCAGATACGAATCGGAAGAATGCAAGAGGATCATCAAAATATCGTAATTTAGTTTGGAGCCTCTTTCCAAATTTTCTCTGATCTTCTCCCTATAAGAAACTGAATTTTCTGCGGAATATAATTGGTTCGTATTCTGGGAGAAAAGCGCAAATGCCGCCCATAGATAATCCCCATACTGCATACATTTATGAAATGCCTCTTCCGTATAATCCACTATGGAACGGAAAGGATACATAAAATAATCAAGAAGAATCGTCCGGCCGAAAACGAACCTCCCGTAGAGTTCATCCGATTTAAACTTTTTTAATATTTTTTCCGCCAGGGTCCAATATCTCATGGACTGCTGGAAATTTCCGTTGATGGAAAGTAGAATGGAACCGAATCCAGCGTAACCGAAAAAGCTAAATGGAGCGTTTCCTTCCTTCAAAGTAAGGTTGATAAGCTTTAAATAGATATAAGCCATCACCTTCATATCCATATGTTTTCCGTAGTTCAGAAGATTCACTAAAATGTTCAAGGCTTCCGTTTTGTAAGGATCCTTACTATCTTTTGCGTGTATTAGTTTTTCGGGAGATCTTCCTCTACTATAAAAGACCATCTTTAGTACTTCGCCTAACACAGCTAAAAACCCGGGCTTTTCCTTGAAACCTATTCCAAGAGACTGTAAAGCTTTGATCCCAATCTTAGATGCAGAATCCAAATCGTTATAAACGTTCATCACTTCTAATTGCATTAGATAAATGTCCGCTTTTTCGGATGGACTATGGAGTTTGGAAAGTAGATCGGATACTATCTTCTCCGCTTCTTCTCTTCTAGATAAATAATACGCCGATTCAGCAAGGGACTTTAGGATATGTATCGCGTTCTTTCTATCCTTCTGCCAATAAGAGTCCTTTAACTGAGAAGCGAGCAAACTGAAAAAAGAATAAGAAGACTCGTAGGCTGCACCTGCTTTTGCGGAATTTCCTGCAAGTATTGTGTAATGGAAGAAGTCCTCGTTCTCCCTTCCGTTTGTATATAATTCTCTGGAGCGCAGGAGATGATTTGCAATATCTAAGATCTGTTCGGAACCACCCGAAATTTTTTCACGCTCGATAAGTAACTTAGCAAGCGTATTATGGATCCTCGCCTTTTCCTCAGAATCTGTTGCATCCAAAATACTTTGGATCATTCTATCATGCGAAAAATGGAACTGAACATTCGAAAGAGATGAATACATGCCTGATTCTTCTATCTTTCTTTGGGAAATATATTGCAAAGATGGAAATAACATATTCCCGTCTTCTCTATAAAACACGATCCCTTCTCTGATCGCTTCTCGAATTCCTCTTGACAAGACCCCGGGCCTACTCTTGAAAAAATCGTACATATCTTTCAGATCGAATTTAGCTCCGATACAAGCCCCGACCCTTAGAACTTCGAGTGTTTCGTCAGGAAGTTTTCCTACCTTGTCCAAGAAGAGATCGAGAACGTTATCCGTAACTGCTCTTTGCGAAAGCCTATCCCAGTCCACCCTATGATAAGCAGTTTTCTGATCGAAACTTAGGCATCCTTCTTCATACAAGGATCTCAAGAACTGATGCAGGAATAGAGGATTCCCCCCAGTTTTGGAAACTAGAATTTCCGCGAGTTTATTCGCATCCTCTGGTGAAACATGAATACTATCCGATACGTATTTAAAAACGCTATGTTCATTCAGAGGAGTAAGTCGTATTTCTCTCAGATCCAGACCCGGGAACCCTTGCTTTACGTTCACATTCGGGAAAAAGTCCGAATCTTCGGAGCGACTGGTCAGGACAAAAAGTAATCCCTCCCAGTCCTCGCTATTCAAAATAAATTCAAGCAATGCAAGCGAAGCAGAGTCTGCCCATTGCAAATCGTCCAATAAAATGATCGCCGGATTTTTTCGGTCGAAACAAAGAGTTAAAAATCTAAGAGCGACTGCAAATAGGACCTTTTCGTCCTTCTGCCTCTTAGTCGTTTTTGTCGGTATCTCGATCCCTAATGTTTTTCCTAGATCAGGTAAGAACTGTGTCAGGATCTCTATATTATCCCCTAAAGATTCTTTTATAAAATTCTTAAGTAGATTGATCTCTTCGTCTTTTTTCTGAAGTATCCTTCTTAAAAGATCCTCCATGATCTGACGAAACGCGTAATATGGGATCTCCTTCTTATCTTCTTCGAATTTCCCTCGTAAAAGGACTACGGAATAAATATCCAGATATGTGATCGCGTCTTCTACTAGAGCCGTTTTTCCAGTACCTGATTTGCCTCCGATAAATATAGCGGACCTTCTTCCGTTAGTTACGTTTACTATACCGGACTCGATCTCCTTTCTCTCCCTATCCCTATCGTAGATCCGAGGAGAATCCCTGAACCCTACCTTTCTTTCGTAAACCCCGGGAACGAATTCCGACAATTTACGTTTGGACTTTAAAGAATCTTTAATACTCTTTAGATCATGTATCAGATTTTCCAGAGAGAAGTATCTTTCTTCCGGCATCTTGGAGAGTAATTTGTCCACCAAAGTAGAGATTGCTGCTGGAACATCCTCTCTTTTCTTTAGTAAGGAAACAGGAGATCTCGCAATATGATAATGGACCATCTCCAAGGGATCTTCCGTTTCAAACGGAGGCGTACCGGAGATCATCTTATAGAATAACGCACCTAAAGAATAAGCATCGGACCTAAAATCAACCGGACGGTTTAGCCTGCCCGTATTTTCAGGCGAACAATAAGGTAGAATATCGAACGTATATCTAAGAGGCGCATAACTTCCTTTTTCGGAAAGAAGAAGAGAGGCTCCTCCCAACCAAGCCAGTTTTGTTTCGCCAGTATCAGGATTATAAAAAAATGCACGCGGTGAAATTTGGTTATGAACGATCCCGAAAGAATGTAACTTTGCTAAATTTTCAGTAATGGCTAACGCTATTTCTAAAAAAGTTTCTAGAGAAATTAATCCTGCCAAACTTTGATGGAGAAGTTTAGAAGGGATATTTTCATAAACCAAACAGATACCGTCCGAATTTTCGAACATATCTTCCGGTTTGAGAATACCAGGATCACTAACTAGTTTTCCCAATTCGAATTCATTTAGAAAATACACCGAAGAAGTTTCCTTCCCCTCCGGTCTTTGTATTCGAATGATCTTAGGTTCTCTGGTCCTACCGAATTTTCCCCTGTAAGTTTGGGAAAAACTGTCCTCGTACAACAATTCCCCCAATTCATAAGGAACTCTGTCTGAGGACAAATCCTGTGTAGTTTCCAATTTTATCTTTTTCGGAACCTACGCGGTCCCGAAACCCCACCCGAACTAAATTTTAAAGTTTACACTTTAGAGAGCGAATACTTTTGGCGGGTAAAGATCCAAACATAATAAATGTCGGCTATCGTTCCGAGCCCGCTCAATGTCTGAACAAAATACTGCTCCGGAAAGTATAGAAAGATGAAGATCGTAAAGAACCCATTCCCCAAAAACTTTGCCCAAGAAACAGAATAGGAGAACATGTTCGGATCTCCAGTTTTTAGGAAAAGGATAGGATACATTACCGAAATGATCAAACTTAAGATATAAGCCGAATTTGATCCGGTAAAAAGATCATAACCTCCCTTATAGAAAGTAAAGATCAATAATCCCCAAGAAACCACCAAAACGCCCAAAAGGAATTTATATCCCTTGTCCGACATTGGCAAGGAAATTTGTTTTTTACCGAATCGGATTACTTGATAGAAAATCACTATATCCAATACGAATCCAAGTCTATAGCCCCAGAGTAATATCGCACCCATAGGCTCCTTGAAGAAGAACCCCCATAATAATTCCCAAATAATGTTCCCACAGGCGATAAAAACGGGCATCTCGACAAATTTTTTCTTGAACGGTTCTATTAGAAGAACTGCATACATGTAGGCCCAAAAGGCCACTCCTAAGAGTAAACAAATATTCTCAAACAGCGTATAACGTCCGAAATACTCCGGATCCGTTGCTAATGTCTGCCAAAAACTCATCCTTTATAGTCTCCAATTCTCTCTTAATGAAGGCGGGATCCAAAATCTTGCTTTTTTTCCGCCGTAATAAAAATGATCCATAGAAAAAAGTAGTTTGGAAGCAAAATAAGCGACTAACTTTCCGAACCCCTCATCATCGTCCACATGAGAGTCGAAGTCCTTGAAGATCCTTTCCATAAAATAACCTAAAGGATTTTTAGGAGGCCATCCTAACCCAAGCACCTCGCTTGTTTTTTGTCCCATATACGTTTGCAGAAAAAATAATGGAAGATTGTCGAATAAATTTCCGGGAAGCATATATTCCATAAAGTCCAACAAGGATTTTGCAAGTATCTTGCCCGCTTCCGAAGGTTTTTGCTGATCGTTAAATATGGATTCGCCCAAAGAATGTGCAGTATCGTATCCTTCCGGACAAAGTTCCGGTTTTACTCCGATAAAATGTCCCACAACTCTCCATAGATGAATGTATGCGTCTTTTTCATCCTGGCTGAGTTTTAAGGAAGATTGACCAAGACCCTCTATCACCAAACTTGAAAAAGATTGCAGAGTACCAGCCATATCTTCTTGGTTGATCGGTTGTCCCCAAGCAGGGTCCCAATCTTTTCCCTTTCCAAGGAAATATCGAATGGATGCATGCATTAGTCTTACTTTCTGAGCGGTCCGGATCCCTTTACCCTGTGGACCTAGTCCGTTCTCCTGAGCGACAGAGATTACGAACTGAGTAGTCTCCATTAGTCTTCGATTGACTCCGTCTATTACACCATTCTGTTCTATTAATCTTCCGGTTTTGTAAAGTACCTGCGCTCCATCTCCGCAAGAGTAAGCCATGGGAAGAGACTTAACGCAAAGCATCATTAAGATCTGAGGACCGTAAGTGGAGAATAATTGCTCACCTTTTGCGATCTTGTTCTTATCCGCCCAAACAGGAAGGTCTTCCGTCTCATAAAAATATTTTTCAAGATAATCCGGTAAACCGGCAGGGATCGGGTCCGAATTCTTAGAAAGGGCGTCGAAAAAGAGCATCGTTTTTTCTCTGTCAAAAGCGGATTCGGTAAAATATTTTGTGACTATCTCGTCCGCTAATGGATCAGTTTCTTTTCGTAATGCACGTAACTCGTTCGAATTCATTCTAAAACAAAACCTCGTCTCCGGAATGCGCCAGTTTTATATTTTGAATTTTAAAAAGAAAGCACTTGTAAAAAAAACCGTAACGAATTCCTTGAAGCATGCTTTTTGGATTTAGAGCTCTCAAAAAAATTTACCTGTTTTTCTTAGCTATAATTTCTTTCCTTGCTCCCAAGTTAGAAGCCGTTGGACTTTTTCAGCCTTCTCATAACGCTAGATACGGCGGCATGGGAGGAGTAAATTTAGCCATAGGGGGATCTCCCATGGATATAGGGACTAATCCGGCTAACTTAAGTCTCAAAAACCGAAAAGAGTTGGAGTTCGGAATTTCTTTACCGTACATCCGTACAGTATACAGAGACAAGTTTACGGACCCGGATCCGAATCTTTCTTATGAAAATTCCGAATCCTATAACGTTCTCGCCCCACTCCCGTATTTTGCGATCAGAATTGCAATTAGCGAAAAATGGACTTATGGCGGAGGAATTTATATACCTGGCGGAGGAAATGGAGAAGTTTCCGGGATCACAAGGATCACACCGAACGGTCAAAGCCTGAACGATTGGTCAGGGATGAAACTTCCAAGTCCAATAGGAGATTCCAGAAGGATACAGGAAAGTTACTCCTCTACTTTTTATCTAGTAAAATCGACTCATGCACTCTCTTATAAGATCGGCGGACTTTCCATTGCGCTCGGAGTGGAGGGAATTTATTCCAGACAGATCGCTTACCAAAAATTTTACGATATTACGGGAAATATTGAAGTCCCCGGCCAAGGTTTTGATTATAGAAGTAAAAACGCGTACGCACTCGGCGGTATCTTCGGAACTACTTATCAGATCACAGAAACATTAAAGATTGCTTATTCTTATCAAACTTCCGCAAAAGTCCCTTTGGACGGAAGTATGCAAGTCGGTTCATATCCGAGTCGCACCGGAGTCTCCGCTACATTTGCAGTCCCGGAAAGACATGGTTTAGGTTTTTCTTATGGAACAGATACTTTCAAGATCGGAATAGACGCTCTATATTACAATTACGCCTCATACACTTCTACTTATAAACAAACATTGGCTGCTCCTGTATTTCCAACTGCATTCGGACAAACGAATGTAATCCCCCAGAATTTAAGTTACCATGATTCTTGGGCTTTAGGAATAGGAGGAGAATGGATCGTAAACGATTGGACTTGGAGACTGGGAGCAAGGCATAACTCAGGAGTTTTAAGATCGGAAGGAACGAATGCACTCCAGGCAGGCATCATGGTCCAAGATCTAGTCTCCGGCGGATTCGGATATTCAACCGGAAAATGGAAATTCGATTTTACCCTATTATATTATCTTCCTGTGAGAGTTTATAATGGAGGTTCTGCGGATTGGAACTTCAACCATGCTGTATTCTCCAAAAACGATATCCGAGTAGAAGAATTCAAACATTCCTTAAAGTCGGACATCCCCGCTATATTGTTGGGAGCAAGTTATTCATTCGATTAAAATCTCATTACGATTTTATAATCATTCAAACGTGCTGGAAGTAGGAAGAGGATAAAAGGGGATCAAAGGCAGATCGCGGATAATCTCGGATTGAAAGGTCCATTCTTCAAGGGTTTGAACGGATTCCTCCCAAGCTTCCACCAATAAGGAAGAATGAATTTTATGATAACAATCATTTAGAGCTTTTTGACGTAAATATAATGTGGCAATTCTCGCGGAATGAAGATTAAACATTATGTCCGTGAATTCCGATTCTTCCTCCCAAAATTTGTCACCAAGGCCGGAATTGATGAATACGACCGCCTTTGCCCCAATCGGAACGGATAAAAATGCATCGGCTACTTCACCAAATAAAGGAGAAGCAACGGACAAAAAAGCGGTAAACATCCCTGTCTTTTCATTCGAGATAAATTGTTCAGAAATTTTCATACTCTATCCTAATCACTTTATATTAGAGTAATATTTGTGTCCGGATCCGAATACTTGTTCAAAAGCAGACTCATATATTTTTATAAAATGGATAGTATGTCATTTCAGAAAGACTGTCCAGGCCCGAAAAGAGATTCGGCGATTCGACAAGTTTAACTACGGATATGAAAGGTTTAAATTTCCCAAACCTTAAATGAAATTTATCGAATATAATAATTCTATTTTATTCGGAAATGTTCTGTTAAATTGGCAGTATAGTTCGGACTCCCATTGCCAATTGAGACATATATTTATCCGATAAACTTTAAGACTTATCATCCATTCTTGATACAACGGAACTTGCCAAAAGGCAAAATGCGATAAAATCAAAACTGAATGCACCCACTTGTCCGAATTGCCATGCAGATCTTATACTATTCCAATGTTCCGGAATGGTATGAGTAACAGTCCATTCTTTGATTTGAGAAGCGGCGGGCGCAACGAACAAGAACCAAACTCCTAAAGAAAAAATAAAGGAGAAGGCGCTCAAAATCGTGTAACGGAATGACTTTGTTCCCTTAGAAAGATAAGCAATCGTGAAAATAAGAAGAATGGAACCTATCTGTACGACAGGACCTAAAATTGCAAAATATTTATACAAACTGGTTTGGACTTGAAAATACAGCTCCGCTTCCCAATGCAATTTGGGTGCGGCTTCCATAACATGCGCAAATCTCATCCCAAGAGTTAATGCGGCCAGAATTAAAGCAAAAAATCGGATCTTAGATAACATGACAGTTTCCCTTTGTATCCTTTAGTTTCTACTTCGAACCAAGAAGGTTACTGGATTTACTGATTATTTTGAATAAACTCGGAAAGCAGTTCGGCGAGCAGTTCCCCCTTATCCTCTTGCAGAAAATGTCCTGCTCCTTGGATTACAGTGTGTTTTTGTCCTTTCGCACCCGGAATAACTCTTCTGAAAAATATATCTCCTCCTCTAGTGATCGGATCCGAATCGCTGAACATAGTAATAAAAGGTTTTTTAAAATTCTTATAAAATATCCAAGCCTGGCGATTTCTTTCCGTCTCCGGATTATCAGGCGAGATGGGAACTAAAGTTGGGAATTTTCTAGCTCCCGCTTTATAAGATTCATCCGGATAAGGAGAATCATATGCACGAATAACATCCGGACTTAATTTAGTTACACATCCGTTTTGGATGATCTTTCCTACAGGAAGTTTACTGACTTCTTGGGAGAAACGAAGCCATTTCAAAAAATCTTCCTTGGGAGGAATATCTCCCGTTGGCAGAAAAGTATTCGCGGCACAAACCCTTGCAAAACGAGAATCCAATTCTGAGACCGCTCTTAAACCTAAGAGCCCTCCCCAATCTTGGCAAAATAGGGTAATATTCTTTAAGTCTAAACCTGAAATTAGATTTTTCAGCCAATCCACATGATTTTTATATGTATAAACTTTTAGATCCGTGGGTTTGTCCGATTTTCCAAAACCGATCAGATCGGGGGCAATCACTCTATAACCTTTTTCTGATAAAGGGAAGATCATCTTTCTGTAAAGATAAGACCAACTCGGTTCTCCATGTAATAGTAAAACGGTCTCCTTTGCATCTTTAGGCCCCTCGTCCACGTAATGCATTTTAAATTCACCTACGGAAATATAATGAGGAGAAAAAGGATAATCCTTTAAATTGGAAAAACATTCGGAAGGAGTTTCTAAATAAGTTTGCATATCAAATCTACCAGAACGGACGTACTTTATACAAGGGCTCAGATCCTAGATCCTCCGGGAATCTTGTCAAACTTCTTCCTAAAAAAGTGAATTAACTCTTATTTTCTGATTTTAAAAAATCGAAAAATGAGATCCTGTAGGACTTCCTACAAAGAGAGATTTATGTTCGGAAAAAAGGCCCAAAAAATCACTATTTACACTTCTTTCGTTCTATTCGGTTTATTCTTATCGATTTTATGCCAAACAGCTTGTTTGAGTTCCTTCGGAAGTAATCCAAGCGGAACTCGATTGGAAAAAATGAAAACCTCCAAGATGTTTCACGAAGGGAAGTTTGAAAATGATCCTTTTGTTCCGATGCTAAGTCCCGGAACTTACCTTGCAGTTTTAAAAAGACAACTTTTCGGTTCGGAGATTAGAACTCCTCCTTCTCCGATACCGGTCCAAAAGCCGGACTTAAAAACTTTTTCAGACCCGATAACGCCAGGATTAAGAGCAATTTGGTTCGGACATTCTTCCGTTCTGGTAGAAATAGACGGGATACGTATTTTCACCGATCCTGTGTTCTCTCAAAAAGTTTCTCCTTTCGAAAGTGTCGGTCCCGGAAGATTTTTTCCCTTACCATTAGAACTATCAGAACTTCCTAATATAGACGCTGTTGTGATCTCTCATGATCACTACGATCATCTTGATATGGCTACTGCCCGATTTTTAGCGAAGAAGGGAACAAGATATTTTGTACCTTTGGGTATTGGCGCTCATTTGGAGTCCTGGGGAATTCCGGAAAACCAAATAGTAGAATTAGATTGGTGGGAGAAAGGGAACATTAAGAATATTGAAATTATATGCACACCTGCGGTTCATTATTCAGGGCGTGGTCTTTTTAACGGTAAGACTACTCTTTGGTCTTCTTGGAGTCTGATCGGACCAAAACATAGATTTTTTCATAGCGGAGATACTGGTTATTCTACTCATTTTACAGAGATAGGCAAAAAACTGGGCCCTTTCGATCTTACCTCTATCAAAGTGGGAGCTTACGATTGGACCTGGGAGGGAATTCATATGAGTCCTGAAAGTGCCATCCAAGCTCATTTAGATCTTAAAGGTAAAACAATGCTTCCTGTACATTGGGCTACTTTCAATCTCGCCATCCATTCTTGGGATGAACCTATTTTAAGAACAAAACAAGGAGCGGATCAAAACGGAGTTCGTCTGGCTACTCCTAAACCGGGAGAATGGTTAGATCTACAAAAAGACCCTGTTTCCGAAGCCTGGTGGGAAAGAGTAAAATAATTTAAGAAAATTTCCTGACTAATTCCAATCTGGAATTTACATGTAATTTTCTGAATATACTTTTGATCTGGACTCTCACCGTTCCTTCTTTGGTGCCTAAGGAAGCTGCGATTTCCTTGGTTCTTTTGCCGTCTACGATCATATCCAGCACCTTTTTCTCTCGATTCGATAATACCTCTACTTCCTTTTGGGAAGGTTTACGGAAAGAATGAATGACTCTGGCGGCAAGTCCCGGAGAAAGTATCCCTCCCCCTTCCAAAAGCATTTCCGCTTTTTCCTGGATATCCCCGACATCCTTTTTTAATATATAGCCGATCGCCCCCGCTTTTAGGGCCTTGAATAATGCCTCTTCGGATTCGAATGCGGATAATATCGCGTAACTTGTTTTAGAATCGGCCGAGTATCTTTCTAAGATAAAATCCAATCCACTTTTGCCGGGAAGATCTATATCTACGAATACCAAATCGTATTGGGTATTCTTGTCCTTAGGAAATTCCTCAGCCGAATTATATACTTCTACCTTGGTAACTCTATTCAATTTTTTTAATTTTTCTTTGCATTGACTCGCGAATACTGGATCGTCTTCTAAAATCGCTATTTTGTATAATTTCACGTATCAAATTCTCCGTAATTGACGGATTGGGATCTCGAGAAATCCTTTGAAGTCCCGATTTTCCAAATTTTCTTTCCATTCTCCATTTATCGCGGAGGTCCTAAATTGAATGGTTTTATTTCCTTTGGAACCTATTCTCATTTCCTGAAAATTTGTACGGGTTCGGATAGATATCTCTATAGAATCTTTTTTAGGAAAGAAAGTCCAATGAGAAGTTCCGGACCCGTATTTTAGATCGTTGGAACAGATCTCAGTCACAATCCCTAAAATTTGTTCCGCCTTTTCGATATCTATATGAAAGTCTTCTTCTCCTTCTCTCGTAAATCTTACTTTTCTACCCGCGTTACCGTACCTTCTCAGTAATAATACTCTAATCCCACTCCAAATATCTTCCGATATCAATTTAACATCCACCATACTTGCAGTGATCTCTCTGATACCTTTGAAAATATCTTCGGATAATTTTTCCAATTTCAAGAGCGCATCCGTATCCCCGCTTTTATATCCCTGAATAGAACGAACCAATAGGTTTAGATCAGTTACTTTAGCCCCTAAATAATCGTGAAGATCTCTAGTTATAGCTTCTCTTTCGTTATATAGTCTATCTTGCAAATTTTTAGTCTTCTTAAGATATTCTATTCTATATCCGTACCACCAAGCATTACATAAACAGATAAATAATTGGAGCGCACTCATATTGCTGATCTGTACCCATACAGTCCTGTCTGAAAAGTATCCGCTCCCTTCCGGAAAGATCCTAAGAATATAGAATGCGAGTATGGAAAATGAATAGGCAGTGTAGAAGATAGGCCTTCCGTTAAAAAATAAGCTCACTAAAAAGAGGATCACTTGGTTGGTGATCCACATATTATTATCGTAAAAAAAATATTCGTTGTCGTGGAATTGTGTCTCTACTTCCAAAACTAATAAGATAAAAAGCCCGCCGAATACGATCAGGTTCTTTTTGGAATAGTTTTCAGAGTAGAATCGGATCACTCCAAGGTTGAATAAACAAATACAGGCGGAGATCAGATCCAAATATAATAATAGAAAATTAGATCGAAAGTATTCTAAAATCGCTCCCCAGATTGTGATCGCGCACACGATCCAGAAAAAATAAAAAGCTATTCTGTAATTTTGAGAATAGAATTCCTCCCTTGCAAATCTATCTATTTCCTTTTCTTTTACTATTTCCATATTCGCTTCTGGTTAACGTATAGATCATCGTTTGGCACATGGTATCTATCGGAGAATAAAACTCTATTCGAATATTTGTACTTCATACAGTTTTAGCGACATAGAACGCAATTTTTGTTTTCTACAGGACTTATCCGATTTTTTCCTTCTTCCCTACCTCAAGGGGGGTATTGCCCATTTTATCGTTAGCACTTAAGTTATACGGGAATGTTTCTGCCCTTCGGACTGCCAAAGGGGACAAACGCACTTCTCCAATAAGAGAAGTATATAATCGAAACTTAATATTTAAAAAGATTAGGAAATTAAAATGAAAACCAAACTGATGCTGATCTTATTGATCTGCTTGAATTCTTTTTGTTCCGGAACGAATTCCGGACTTTCTGCCTTGGCCGCGTTCTTAGGTCTGCCCCAAACACCTTCTTATGGGAATGTTCAATTCGCAGTGAATGTTTCTAGTGCGTTAACAAAGGTAACGGTCACAGTAACCGGTCCCGGGATCTCCACTCCTATCGTCCAAGACTTAGTTAAAGTGGGAAATACTTGGCAAGGGATCATAGGACAAATCCCGGCAGGCTCAGACAGAACATTTTCGGGAGAAGGTTTTAACGCTTCGAATGTTCTGATACAACAGGGACAAGTAACAGGAGTAAGCATAACCGCAAACTCGATAACAAATATTCTTTTAGTTCTATCCGAGACAAATCCCGCGCCTCCTTTTTCAAATGCAGCGCCGATCATAGATTCTTTGGTGGCTTCCACAAATCGAGTGGCCCCTTCTTCTTCCATTAATTTGAGCTCTTCCGCCCATGATCCGAATCCTTCGGATACATTAACGTATCTTTGGTCAGCGACCGGAGGAAGTTTCAGTAATTCGAATATTCTAAATCCTGTATGGACTTCTCCTTCTACGCCTGGTCAATATACGATCACATTAACTGTAAGTGATCAGTTAGGCGCAAGTTCTACCTTAAGTTTTACTGCGGACGTGCAACTAGGATACGGAACAGGTTACGGGAGCATAAATGTAGGTTCTAATTCTTCTCCTTTTGTATCGAACGTTATATCGGACCCGACCAGCATCCCTCCGGGCGCTTCTACAAATATTTCCCTTACTGCGTTTGATCCGGATGGAGATACGATCTCTTATTCTTGGGGCTCAAGTTGTGCAGGTAGTTTTGATAATGCAAATGCACAGGACCCTGTATTCACGGCATCTCCTTCTGCAAGCTTAGGGCCTTGCACGTTAAGTGTTTCTTTATCCGATGGAAACGGAGGATCGAATCTTGGAAATTTCACAATACAGATCTCCCAAACCCAAACAGTAAATCTTGCTCCTCAGATCTTATCCAGCTTCCAAACTGCTTTGGCCCTGGACCCTTCTGGAAATATGTTGTTTAGAGTAACTGCGACTGATCCGGAAAATACTCCACTCTCCTTCTCCTGGAATTCTAGCTCAGGCGTTGTTGGAACTCCAACAAATACGATCAATGGAAATTTAACTACGAGCGAAATGGTATGGACTGCTCCAACCTGCGGCTCTAATCTTCAAGTTTCCGTAACCGTTACAGACGGGGACGGAAATTCGGCGAATCTAAACTATTTGCCTGTGAATATCAACGGAGCTCCTACTTGTGTTTTAGGTCTCTGGTCCCAACAATCTTATATCAAGGCGTCCAACTCCGAAGCGAATGATAATTTTGGAAGGTCTTGGGCTCTTTCAGGAGACACTATGGTTGTCGGTGCACCTTTAGAAGATAGTAGCCAAACTACGATCATAAACGGAAGCAATCCTGGTCCTTCCGATAATAGCGCTCCTGCTTCCGGTGCAGTGTATGTTTACGTTAGGAACGGGAATACTTGGACCCAACAGGCTATATTAAAACCTTCTAATTCGGAAGAAAGCGACTTGTTCGGTTTCGCAATAAGTATTTCGGGAGACACTATAGTAGCCAGTGCGATCCAAGAAGATAGTAATCAAAACTATATTACGAACGGAAGTTCTGCATCCTCGGATAATAGTATGACTTACTCTGGAGCGGTTTACGTATTTGTGAGAAACGGAAACACTTGGAGCCAGCAAGCTTACATCAAACCTTCTAACCCTACTGCAAACGATGCATTCGGCACTGCGATCGCAATCGAAGGAGATACATTAGTCGTAGGTTCTCATAATGAAAGTGGCTCCCAAAATACGATCACTAACGGACAACCTGCTCCTGACGATGATAGCCTATATCATAGCGGAGCAGTTTACGTTTACAAAAGAACAGGAACCACTTGGGTAGAAGAAGCATATATAAAGGCTCCGAACCCGGATCAAGGCGATTACTTTGGTTATAGTGTTGCAATTAGCGGAGACACGATTGCAGTAGGCGCTCAGTACGAAGCTAGTAATCAAAACTATATTACGAACGGAAGCGGAGCAAGTTCCGACAATAACATGCCTGGTGCCGGAGCAGTGTACATCTTTAGCAGAAGCGGAAATAGTTGGATGCCGGAAGCGTATATCAAACCTTCCAATCCGGATGTGTACGATAATTTCGGGACCGCTGTTTCGATTTACGGAGATACGATAGTGGTAGGAACCCCATCGGAAGACAGTAACCAAAATACCATCTCCTCTGGCACAAACGCTTCTTCAGATAACTCCTCCGAAAGTGCAGGTGCAGTCTATGTGTTTGCCAGAAGCGGAGGCATCTGGTCCCAGCAAGCTTATCTGAAAGCTTCGAATTCAGATCCATTTGATTATTTCGGGGCGGCAATCAGTATTTATGGAAATACGATCGCTGTAGGAGCTTTGGAGTCAAGTTCTCAGACTACCATATCTTACGGAAATACCGCAAGTTCCGATAATAGCGCTCAGTATGCAGGTGCTGTTTATATTTTCGAAAGAAACGGCACAAGCTGGGCCCAGACCGCTTACATCAAAGCCCCGAATGCAAATGCTTACGACTTCTTTGGAGGAGTATGTTTAGACGGGAATAACCTTTTGGTAAGCGCCTATTTGGAATCAAGTTCCGAAAATACGATCACGAATGGTGTTTATGGAAGTGCGGATAATAGTGCCAGCGGCGCAGGAGCAGCTTACATATTCACAAGATAAATACTTATTCGTCTACGAACAGCTCGTCACAAAACGGGCTGTCTTTCGTGATCCTACTTTCCAGGAGATTGAACGCAACTCTCCTGAAATAAGGACGAATTAGTTTTTCATAATACTTTTTGGATCTTTGGTGGGCATAAGGATCCGTAAAGTAGATCTCCTTTTTCATTCTTGTGTAATCGTTCTTGGTAGGAACGGTAAAATAGAGATAGTTTACTATCTTATGCAGTTTTTCAAAAACTTTGGGAAGATGTTTATCTTCTATATACTGCACCACTGAATTACAGATCCCAAGAGTGAAAGGAGGGAGATGAATATGTTTCAGATCCAAATCCTGGATGGTAGAATGCAGAAAAGATAGATTATAAGAACGGATCCATTTCTGTTTTGCGATCGCATCTATCATTTCTTCCGACGGATCCACCGCAAACACACGATTCGGTTGGAATATTTTTACGAACTCCTTCAAAAGTAAAGCTTTTCCAAAACCGAAGTCAGCGATACTTCTAGGATGGACCTGCATCAGATCAAAAAGAGACTTTATATATTTTGCATGTTCTTTCGCGTTGAAGGAAGCATCCACGTCCTTCCCGCTTCCGTAAATCTCGCTCCAATAAGAAGTCTCGAATGGTAGACCGTTGGCTCCGTAAGCGATATAATCGGAGTCTTGCGGTTTTTTACTCATACATCGGGCGCCTTGCTAGCAGAAAGCCAAGAAATGAAAAATGCTTTTAGATCATCATACCCTTTTTGGTCGGAAAGTTCCGCTTTGGCCTCGACAGATCTGGTCTTTAGGGTTTTTAAACTAGGATCCGTTTGTATTCTTTTCCATAAGAATCCGTTAATCAATACTCTCTCTCCGGATAAAAACAGATATGGAGTATTCTTAGCTTTTACTTCTCTCTGCAAAAGTTTTCTGTCAACCGCCCAAACTTCGGACAAAAGAATATAATCCTTTTCTCTCATTTCAGGATAAGAAGTAAAATGGGTCTTTTGTTTAGAAGTGAAATACAAATAAGCGGAAGTTTCAGGAGAAACATAAATCCTTTCGTCCTGGTCTATGATCAATCTCCCTTTTAGAGATGCCACATCCTTTGCCAAAGAACTTAACTTAACCTTATCAACTCCCAAAATAGGACGGATCGTAAAATATCCGGAGACAGCGATCAACGCAAAGATCCCGATAGAAGCAGGGATCGTATTCAATTCTTTCTCGGAACGAAGTAAAAAATTACCCACGAATAAAATTGCAATAAAGGAACCGAAACCTAATAGATACTTCCAAACCGCTCGGCCCATAAATCCGAAAGAATGATCCCCATAAAAATTAAGATTTCCTAATAGAATAATCCCCAACACAAAAACGGAAAGATATCCGAATAAGAAAAGTTTAGGAAGGTTTCTCCTTTTAAAAAATACGGATTGCTGCTTCTTTTTTTCTCTGATCCCGACCGTTCCGGCCTTGATTACAAAAATAGTAAATCCGATCAGGAAGAAAGTGAAATGAGAGAAAAATCCAAGCACCGTGCAGGAAACTAAGATCAAAAGATCGACTACTGTTTCCATTCGAAAGGAAAGAAATAGGACTAACAAAAACGAAAAGCTGACCAATTCTCCTAACATATTCAAGGGTACTAAATAAGAGAACGGATTGATCGCTGCCAAGTAGCAGAACAGATAATGGTTCAGTTTCCAACTCTCTCTTTCCATGATATAAGCGCAAAGATGGATGCCCAAACTCAGGAAAAACGCTCCGAAAGAGAGATAGGCGGGTATATAATTCAAACCGAAGGACGATTTCCAAAAGGATAAAAGTAAAAATGGAAGCGGCTCCTGAAGTGCGAAAAATTTTCCGTCTTCCGAAAGAGAACGTAATTGCGCCAATGCCCGAAAACTTTCTCCGTTGGACGGGTCTCCGTGCCAGGAATAGAGAAGGGTCAGAAGACCGGTGAGAAACAGCGTCGAGAGTAAAATGAGCGCGGGGTTTGCTTTTCTGTTTCTTTCCAAGTCCATGCGGCGGAATTCTTCTCCTTCGGATTTCGGAGCTACGTTAAAAATTTAGGTGAAATTATACCAACACATTTTGAACTAAACTAAGAGGCATATTCCGAGGGCAAGAAGATGGAAAAAAAAGACCATATCCTTTACGATAAGACCGGAAATCCTAGCAAAGAGCCGGCTTGGATTTTCAGAACTTACGCGGGTCATACAAACGCAAAGGAGTCCAACGAACTCTTTAGAAAAAACCTGGCAAAGGGTCAAACAGGCCTTTCCATCGCCTTTGATCTTCCTACACAATGCGGTTATAGCTCGGATCACGCGATCGCTAAGCCGGAAATCGGAAAAGTAGGAGTTCCAATCAACACGTTGGAAGACTTCCGAATCCTATTCGATCAGATCCCGATCGAAGAAATGAACACTTCTATGACCATCAATGGCACTTCCATGTGGTTACTTTCGCTATACGTGGCGTTAGCCGAAGAAAGAGGAGAAGATGTTTCTAAACTCCAGGGGACCACTCAAAACGACATAATCAAAGAATATCTGGCTCGAGGGACTTACATTTTCCCGCCGGAACATTCCATCCGAATCATCGTAGATATGTACGAATATTGTTTGAAAAGAATTCCGAAATGGAACCCATCCAATATTTGTTCCTACCATTTGCAAGAAGCGGGAGCAACTCCAGTCCAAGAGCTGGCATTCGCACTCGCAACAGGAATGGCCATCCTTGACGCAGTGAAAGAAAGAAACTGTTTCACTCACGAAGAATTCGAGCAGTGTGTTGGTAGGATCTCCTTCTTCGTAAACGCAGGGATTCGATTCATCGAAGAAATGTGCAAAATGCGAGCCTTCTCCGATATGTGGGAAGAGATCACAAAAGGAATTTATCAGGTAAAAAGCGAGAAATACCGCCGCTTCCGTTACGGAGTCCAAGTAAACTCACTCGGATTAACCGAAGAACAACCTGAAAACAACGCATGGAGAATTTTGATCGAAGCTTTGGGAGTTACCTTAAGCAGAGATGCAAGATGCCGCGCCCTCCAACTTCCAGCTTGGAACGAAGCACTTTCACTTCCTCGTCCTTGGGACCAACAATGGTCACTTCGTTTACAACAAGTACTCGCTTACGAAACAGACTTACTTGAATATCCTGACCTATTCGAAGGTTCTAGAGTCGTAGAAAGTAAAGTAAAAGACCTGATCGAGAACGCAAACAAAGAGATCCAAAAGATCAAAGAAATGGGCGGAGCGATCAAGGCGATCGAGAACGGTTACATGAAAGCCCAACTCGTAAAATCCCAGGCAGAAAGACTCGCTAAGATAAATAACGACGAACTCATCATCGTAGGAAAGAATAAATGGAAGGAAGGAATTCCCTCCCCTCTTACTAACGATCCTGACGGAGGGATTTTCAAAGTAGATCCTAAATCCGCAGAACAAACCTTAAAAGTACTCTCCGATGTAAAAGCAAGAAGAGATGCGAAGAAGGTAGCGGAAACTCTAACAAGATTAGAAGACGATGCTAGAAACGGAAAGAACCTCATGTTCGCTTCCGTAGAATGTGCAAAGGCTCTTGTAACTACGGGAGAATGGGCTGACACTCTTAGAAAAGTATTCGGCGAATATCGTCCATCCACCGGGGTAGAAGGACAAAAACTCAATCTAGAATCCGACAAAGTATCTAATGTCAGAGCCAAAGTAGAGAAATTCCAAAAAGCAACGGGAGCAAGACCTAAGATCGTAGTAGGAAAACCTGGGTTAGACGGTCATTCCAACGGAGCGGAAATGATCGCGGTCTCCGCAAAACATGCGGGATTCGATGTGATTTACTCAGGCATCAGACTCACTCCGGAAGAAATCGTACAATCCGCTGTGGAAGAAAACGCAAATGTGATCGGAGTATCCATACTTTCCGGATCTCATGTGGAGCTTGCAGAGCAGATATTCGCAGAATTAAAACATTATAAGGCGGATATACCAGTGGTCTTCGGAGGAATCATCCCTCAGCCTGATTTCGAAAAGTTACATTCCATCGGAGTGAAAGCGATCTTTACGCCTAAAGATTACGATCTAATGGATGTGATGGATCGTATCATAGACATCGTATCGGATAAGATCCCAGCGTCCGTCTAAGGCATGACCGTACGGTTTGCAGAAAAGGAACTTAAAGAACTGATCCAAGAAGCTTCTCAAGGGGAAAAATATCCTCTTGCGAAGCTGATCAGTGAACTCGAAAAACCGGATTCATTCGAATTTCGTAAAGTTCTATTCAAAGAATTAGAAAGTTCGGGCTTTAACGGGGACAAATCAGTCACCATCGGGTTTACAGGAACTCCAGGCGCGGGAAAATCCTCTCTATTAGGCGAGATCTCCACCAATTTTTTACAAACAGAATCCGATAAAAAAATGGCGGTAGTCGCCATAGATCCCTCCAGTCATATCAGCGGAGGTTCCCTACTCGGAGATAGAACTAGATTATCCTTACCGGTCAGAGAAAAAAGGATCTTTTTCAGATCCCAACCTAGCCAACTAGAACTAGGAGGTCTGAATCCGTACACCTACCATGTGATCCGACTCCTCCGTTGTTTTTTCGATTTTATATTCGTGGAAACGGTTGGAATCGGCCAAAACGAGATAGAAGTATCGAAACTCGCAGATCTTTCCTTTTTAGTAATGGTGCCGCTCGGCGGAGATCAGATCCAATTCATGAAAAGCGGGATTATGGAAGTCCCAGATGCATTCATATTAAACAAATGTGATGAAGAAAATCTTGCGAGCGCAAGTTATCATACACTCTCCACTACTTTGGAGTTTTTGAGAGATATCGTTCCGGGAGGGAGTATCCCCCCTATTTTCCTGACCAGTGTAAAAACTAAAAAAGGGATCCCAGAACTTTTGGATTATGTTTTAAAAAGTAAACCTCATACTAAAAGATTTTCGGAAACGAAAGTACAGATCGAAAAATGGATCAAGACAGAATATGGGAATTTTGGGCTTAAGATTTTAGCCCAAACTCAAATTGATCCAAAAAGTTCTTTCGAAGAAGTAGAAACTTCTGCTAAAACCGAAATCGAAAAAAGATACAAATAAGGTGTTTATCTAGGTTATGCTAGCAATTTTTAATTCTCTGTTCATTGGTATCGTATTCATTTCTTCCTCCCTCACAAACCAAATCCTTTCCGGTTTTTCAAGGCATTTAGCCTGGACAGGATTTGGTTTAGGAATCGGATTTATAGCTTACTTTTTCTATAAAAACAAGGAGCAAGCGCAATCTATCAAAAATTTGATAACTCAAATTTCAATTTCGGCATTAACCGGAATATATATTGCCCTTTATTTTTTCTCTCCGACAGCATACGGGTCCTTATTCACAAACTTTAAATCACTATACATTTTCGTATTACTTTCCGTTTCTATTGGGACCTCTTACTGCAAAACAAAAAAGATATCTGATATCTGGAAAAACTTTTCCAAGTTGGGACTTTTAACCTTATTCTTATTACTATTTACTATACCAACTTCAGTAACTAGACTTTTTTCAAGCGACGATTCCAATGGAGCCAAGTTGACTCCTTTCAGCTTAGAAAAAGACGGAAATCTAGATCTTTCCGAATTCTATATAAATCCTCCGATTATCACTGCATCAGAATTAGCCAAAGACAAAAAAACTCTATTGGTACCTTCTCAGATGCCCTCAGGTGATTATATAAAACACCCTTTCTTTCTAACTGCCTACGAAGGGAAATTACTGAATGCCTTCCCTTTGTTGCCAGGGCTTTACAATTCTGTTGTTTATTTTTCCTTAAAATTGATCGGAGTAGAGATCGCTATTCCTGATACAATCAATCTTTCCGGTCCAGCTCCCAAAATACATACTATCGAAGATTTTATCTATTTGGAAAAATTCTCGTCCTCTCTTCTTTTTGCTATCACCTCGATCCTACTGTTCAAAGCAATTTCTAAGATAGCCTCTGCCAGAACTTCACTTCTGATCACTTTGCTTTATTCTTTCGGAACAACACATTTTTCGAACACTTCTCAAACTTTATGGCAACACGGATTTGTAGAATTCCTGATCGTAGCAAGTATCTTTCTCTTTCTTTCTAAAGACATTTTAACTCCTGCAAAAACATTACTCCTCGGCGTAATATTAGGCTCTTTCTTCTTTGTAAGACCTCCTTCCATCTTAGTCGCCGGATCACTCGGCCTAGTATTTTTATGGAGACTTCGTTATGTTTCAACAAAGGACAAGATCAATCTTCTTCTCTTATCAGCAGCCGGTGCGCTCATACCATTTTGTTCACTAGGACTTCTGAATTATTTAGAATATGGACATATAATGGGCGGATATTATCTCATGGAGAAATCCTTTGCCCTAACAGGAATGCCTGATAGATTTATCGGAGATCTATGGGAGGGAGTCGGCGGATTATTAATTAGCCCCGGGTTCGGCTTATTTATATTCTCCCCTATCGTATTATTATCCTTTTTAGGATTTTTCCGAAGCAGAAGGAAAATCGGATTTTTGGTCTTTCCAACAATCCTTTCGACTCTTGTTTACTTATACATCTATGGAAAACATTTTGTATGGTGGGGAGGAGTATCTTATGCGACCAGATTTTTAAGCGATCTTATGCCTTTCTTCGCAATATTACTTTTACCCGCATTAACGATTTCTTATAAACGGACCGTCTTAAAATTCTTACTAATATTTTTCTCAATAATTTCCGTTTGGGCTCATACATCCGCAATGTATTCGGATGCTCCTTTTAAAGAATGGGCAGCGTGCAAGAGACTGCCGATCAGAGAAAAAGCTTGGAGATGGGAAAGGATCCCTTATACAATGCCGTTCAGATCATATTATCCCTATATAACAGGAAAACTTGATATAGAACCGATCTATGAATGCCAATTAGGAGAAGTTGCTGGATCCTTAGAGGACAGAAAAGCTTTCAAGTTTGATAATAATTCGGTTTTATTAGGTTCCGAAAAGATCTTTCCGGATGTAACTGTATATTTCAGATCGGGCCATTATTGCGCTAAGGTCTTTTCAAAAGTCGAAAAAGAAGGAATTTCATCGGAGACAAACTTACAGATCTTGGTCTTTCAAAAAGACATGATATTCTTGGATCGAAGCTTGAATTCCGAGCGCTCCGAAAAAAATAAATTCGAATTCGATATCACAAAATCCGGAAAAACTAAAGTCTCCATTCTCAAAAAAGGAAAAGATCCCGTTATATTCGCGGGTGTCACCCTTACAAAAGAGAACTGCGAATAATATTCTGGTTTTTTAAAGAACTAAAAAGAGGCGAAATATATGAGCTCTATCTTCAAAAAAAGAAATCTTCTAGGATTCTTATCCCTACTTCTTTTCTGCATCGTTCTCATAAAATCATCGAAACCGGAAGTTTCTCTCGCCTACGATTCCAGAACAAAATCTCTCCAAACACATGCGTTAGTTCACTCAGGTTTTGCATCGGAAGAACTCCCCTACCCCGCAAAATCCATCGATCCAAAAGAAGAATTCCTTCCGATGCCTGCGAATAATTATACGAAATTAGGAGCATCTACCATCTCCGTTTTTCCAATTTTATTGGCAGCACTCGCAACCCCATTTTATTATATTGCAGGCAACCAAGGCTTACCTTATTTCAATTTACTCGGGGTATTTGTATATCTATGGATCTTAAGAAAATTTTGGAGGGCTTCTAACTCTTTTATATCCCTCGCATTTTTCGGATCGTATCTCCCAATCTTAATGATGGAGTTTGCAGAACACACTTTGTTCGTAGCTCTCCTTCTTGCAAGTCTCACCTTTTTATATAAAAGATCCGGAATATATGCCGGAATTTTTGCGGGATTGTCCATTTGGCTTAGACATGAAGGGATCGTATTTGCCGGTTGCATCTTATTTGCTTCGTGGATTAGCGAAGGATTTCCTCCATTTAATAAAAAGATAAAGTTGGACAAGTCTCAAACATTACTCTTCGGAATTGGATTTGTATCCATATTTGCAGTTTTTATCCTATTTAATTATCTTCGCTATTCTTCCCTTTTGGGGCCTAGGTTTCATGCAAATTATGGGGAATCCGGAATCGGCATCTCGGATAAAATCCAATGGGCGATTGGTTTCTTATTCCTGAACAAGATAGACGAGACCTTACGGATCGGTTTTTTCACTTATATGCCGTTTGCTCTGATTGGTCTTGGGATACTTCTTTTTAATATTCGCAAAATTTCTGTGAGAAGAAAAACAATCGTTCTCGGAGCGTTCTTCTTTCTTTTTACGATCCCTTTCTTAGCCCCGAATTACGGATTCTGGGAATGGGGACCTAGATATTTAAGTGCCGGAATTCCTTCTGTGACCTTGGTCCTATTTTGGTTTTGGAATTATTTTGCAAGAAAGAAGAAGATACTCTTCCAAAAGTTCGTCTTTGGAATCTTGATCGCAATACCTATGATCATGACTTTTATTGGTTTAAATTTTTTAAACCAATCCAGAAAACAACTTCTAAAAACCTATACTTTATTCCATGAATTAAAAGCGGATACATTCATATTCCATGATTTTTCCGTAATGTATTTTATGGGAAACGATTACTTATCCAAGAATGTACTATGTGCTCCTAAAGAAGATTCCCTCGCGGGACTTATGAGAACAATTGCTCAAAAAGAAAAAGGTAAAAGGATTGCACTCATCCAAATCAAAGAAGAATTGATCACTCCGGAAAAATTAGAAAAAACCAGAAAAAGTCCCGTTTTCGATATTATGCTTAAAACGGAACCATGGAAAAGTAAAAACCTCTCTTCTAAAATTTTAGAGTATTATCCGAATGTGCAAAGGATAGATTCTCCTTTTTTCGATATTTGGGTGGGAGATTTTGAAGCTTCTTCAAAATTGTAATAAATTATTGATTGATTAAAGAGAATTTTTTCATCCAATCATTGGATGAAATTCTCGTCCGGTTTATTCTTCTCCACGCTTCTACTTTTATTTTCTTTTAGTTCTTCTTTTTCAGAAGAAATTAAATTTGTTCACCCTACTAATGCCGTCGGCGGTACGTTCTCCGGGATCAAAAAAAGAGCGGAACTTCCCTCGCCTACCGTTTCCGGCGATGGTTTAAAAGCGGTGGCAATCGTTGGCGAAGTCGACGGAAACGAAGGTCCCAAGACCAGAGAATATGTGAACAATATCAAAGGACTTGTAAAAGTCTTAAAAGACAGAGGAGTTTCCGTCAGCGAATTTTATCCTCCGAATAATCCTTGGTCAGGAATCAAAGAAGCTTCACAAAATGCGAATATAGTTCTGTATGCGGGACATGGGGTCGGTACCAATTTGGACCAACCACCTTATGATCAGAGAACCGTAGGTGGATTCTATTTGGGAAAAGAATTCGTTTCTAACGAGCAAATTTCTTCCGGTTTAAAACCTGCACCGGGGGCGATCATTCTATTCTTAGGAGCTTGTTTTACTGCGGGCAATATGGCATACGATATGGGAGTGATCCGGGACGAAGAAACTAAAAAGAGGATCTCCATGTATTCTTCTCCTTTTCTGGAGACCGGATTCAAAGGTTATTATGCTACTTGGGCGCCTTGGACAGCTCAGACAATTATAGCATTATTATTTACTAATAAAAACTATGGGGACGTTTATTTCAGCCAAACAAATCCTCAGGAAGTGACTAAAATTTCTCATCCGAATTTTTCGAAATCATATTTGTATTATCATACGAAACCTCCTGCATCAAAACCTATTTATGATTATGCATTTGCGGGAGATCCTTCCAGTGTGATCCGATCCGATAATTCAAACACCAATTCCGAAACCAAAATTTCGGAAGAAGAAATACTGAATCAAAATCGTATCTTGATTTCCAGCTTATACGATAAGAATGAGAATAAATCCCTGGAGTCGCTTGAAAAGGGCGCAGATCCGAATGCGGATTATTTAGGTTGGAAACCGATCCATCTTGCGATCGTATTCGATCTTCCGAATGTAGTTAAGGAGCTTGTCCGTAAAAAAGCTTCCATCAATGCTCAGGCAGAAGGTTATACCCCTTTGTCCATGGCGCTTGCTTATGAACGCAAAGAGATCGCTGAGTTTTTGGAAAAAGAAGGCGGGACCAGAAGTAGGGCCGCATTTAAAAAACCGAATATTCCGAATTTAAAGAAGTAGAAGGATCTATTCTTATTCAAGGCATCTTTCTACCGCTCCGCGACAGGGGTATGTAGGGCTTTTAGTCCGGCTTGCCGGACGAGCACGAATGCGCAAGCCCGAAACCTGCCTTTTTTTCGGGGAAAATCCTTGTAAAGAGACCATAATCGCCTAAATTTCCCAATTTCCCCTCACATTTTTTGCAACCTACCCTCCCAAATTGACTCCTATTTTTTAGAAAAAAAGGGAGCCCTCCATGGCAATCATTCTAAGTTTTTTTGCGGCACATTGGATTTTAGCCGCTTTCGTTCAATCGTTCTATTTACATCGTTATTCCGCTCACCAGATGTTCAAACTGAACCGTTTCTGGGAAAAGTTCTTTTACTTCTTTACCTTTGTTGTACAAGGTTCTTCCTTTCTTAATCCGAGAGCGTACGCAATTCTTCACAGAAGACACCACGCTTACAGCGACACCGCAAAAGATCCCCATTCTCCTGTAGCTTCTAAAGGATTTTTCGATATGATGTGGACTACCGCAGTCGTATACGAAAACATTTTAGATCGTAAAGAAGAAGTGGAGAAAGAGTTCAAAGGAAACTATCCTGAGATCCCTTGGTTCGATCGTTTTGCGGACTCTTGGTTCGTTCGTTTGTTCTTCGGAACTTCTTACACTCTTTTCTATATGGCATTCGTTCCTGCGGACGCAGTTTGGTTGTATGCTTTATTACCGATCCATTATCTAATGGGACCAACTCACGGTGCGATCGTGAACTGGTGCGGTCATATGTATGGATATCGCAACCACGCAAAAAATCCCGACAATTCCAAAAACACTTTGCCGGTGGATTTTTTGATCATGGGAGAATTGTACCAAAACAATCATCATGCTCATCCGAACTCTCCGAATTTTGCGTTCCGTTGGTTCGAGCTGGATATCACTTATCAAGTGATGAAGGTACTACATTTTATGGGCATCATCACCATCCAAAGAGCTGTTTGGACCGAAAAAGGAAGAAAAGAACTTTCCGGGACTGCGCCTTCTCCTTTAGCTGATGTAGCTTAAGATCTATTTAATTTAGTGAGTTTCTGGAAGCCGCTTGGGAACAAGCGGCTTTTTTTATTCTTCTCGGATCCTATCCAAGTCACCTCTCATCTCTTTATCGTATTCTTCCATTAAAAGAGGATAGAATTCGGAACTTAATTCTATTTTCCCGTTCAATACCACTTGGAATATGGAACGGACCAATTCTTCTTTTTCGAATCCGGTGCAAATCCATTCGAGGAGTTCCAGTGCAAGGTCCAATCTACCTTCTTCCGAGATAGTTTTGCGAAAGATGTTCAAAACTTCTTTTTCTTTACCTGCTTCCAGGAAACTTCTGAGTTCCACAGGCATACTTTGTAGCAGAAGTTGCTTTTTTGCATTCGGGGTAAAAAGGAACTCGGGCTGGCCTTCAGGTAGATGAGAGTGAATTGCCTTTGTTACTTCTTCTTTAGAATGTCCTAATTTGATTAGGGTCCGACCAAGGACCTCTCCTAATACGAAGTCTTCCAGAGGGTGAAACGGAAATCCCTGCTTTTTAGGTTCTTGATCTTCCATCTTGTTAGAGTTCCTAACACTTGGTCTGCGGTCAAGTTTAAGGAGGCGCAGCGTTCAAAAGAGACGCAGGAAAGTGGCACGCAAGAGGCGCCAAGACGCAGAGGAGATTTTAAGTCAGTAGCCCTAAAACTTTGCGGCTCCGCGGCTCTGCGTGAGAATAAACACTGCGCCTCATTCTAACTCCGCGCCTCCGCCTCCAACACCGACTAACCATGTATTAGGCGGAATATTTTTGTAACCTGAATTTCACGAAACCTTAGTACGAATGGGATCTTCCCAGTGTAAGTTTTGGGTCTCTTTTTTATAGAAGAGAAAAAGGCTAAAAATACAAAGTGCGCCTTCCCGATCTAGGGAGATTCCATTTCCGGAACAATATATGAGTTTTAGACAAAAAATTTTTCTCATTCTGGGAGCAAGTCAGCTTCTATTAGTACTTATTCTGGCGATTACATTCATTCAAATGATCGACCAAGTTAAAAACGAACCTCAGGACAAAAGAGCATTAGACCGTTCTCTGGAGTTCAGGAAGGAACTAAAACATAAGGAAGAAGTCATCCGCCTTCTTCTTAAAGAAATAGAAAGAAACCAAAAGACCCTTTCCATTTTAGAGAATGGTTTGGGGAATAGAGGTATCCTACAAGGCAACCTGGAATATATCAAAGGGATCATGACTCAGTATGGTCTTTCTATCTTTGAGATCCATGATAAGACGGGTCATGTCTATTTTAGATTCCATAGACCGGCCGATTATGGGGACGATAAGTCGGGGCAGAAGATAGTGCAAGAGGCTTTACAAGGTAGGATCGCTTCGACACTGGAGATCGGCCATAGCGGTCTTGGACTTAGGGTCACTGCCCCTCTTAGGAACGGCGGGATCATGATGGTGGGCCAGGTGGTGGATGATAAGTTTATCCAAACAATCACCGGTTCGGAAGACGTTCACCTAGCCATTTATGAAAAAGACAAACTGATCTCTTTTTCGGACGCTACCATCTCAAAATATTTAGGAGATAGAAAACCGAAAGACCTTGCTGGAATTTCCAGATTCACCTTAGAAGGAAGACATTATTATCTCACTCAGGTCCCTTACGAAAACCAAGGATTAAGTAATCTTAAATTAGATTTCGTTCTCTTGATAGATGAGACAGAACTTTACGAATCTACTCGAAATCTTTGGTTGTATTGCGGACTGATTGCTCTTGCGGTGTTCGGCGGTATCTTATTCGCATCTTATAGATTTTCTAGGGATATTATAGACGCGGTAAAGGCACTCAACTTTGCGATGCAGAACCCTAATGAAGACGAATCCAAAATTGTGGACTTAAATCGTTCTGACGAATTAGGGGAAATGGCGGAAGTATTCATCGAAATGAAAAAGGATCTTTTGGATCACCAAATGTTCCTGGAGAAAAAGGTGGAGGAGAAGACGAAAGAATTGCAGGAAACCCTGGATGATCTCCGCGCTTTGAAAGAAAAGCAAGACGGAGATTACTATCTGACTTCCTTACTACTTCGTCCGCTTGCTACCACTAAATACCAAAGTCCGAATACTAAGATCAGCGGTATATTAAGACAAAAGAAAACTTTCGTATTCAGAAAGAAAGAGGCGGATATCGGTGGAGACCTAGTTTCCATCAGTGAGATCACATTATACGGTAAAAAATATTTGGCCATCATGAACTCGGACGCAATGGGTAAATCCATCCAAGGCGCAGGTGGTGCCCTCGTAATGGGGACAGTATTCAAGGCAATCGTTACAAGGACCCAACTTTCCAGAAGTAACCAAAAGAAAACTCCTGAAAAATGGCTAAAAGATTGTTACACCGAATTACAAAACGTGTTCGTTACATTCGACGGTACGATGCTGGTTTCCGCTTTGCTATGCCTTTTGGATGAAGAGACAGGAGCATTATATTCTATTAATGCAGAACATCCCAATATGGTGTTATATAGGGACGCAAAAGCGAGTTTCTTAGATTCGGACTTCCCTATTCGTAAATTAGGTTTCTCAGAAAATACTACCGAACCCTTGGTGAGAGTGGATAAATTGGAAGCCGGCGACAGGATTTTCCTAGGTTCCGACGGAAGAGACGATATTTTACTCTATGACCCGAATTTTCCGGAACCTGTGATGAACGAGGATGAGTATTTATTCTTAAGATTTGTGGAACTTTCCGGCGGAAATTTAGAGGATTTAGAAAGATTGATCAACGCAGCAGGAGAAGTTTCAGACGATTTAAGTCTTTTGAGCATTAGCTATAAGGAAGTAGAAGTTCCTTCTTCCCGCGCAAAAGTTGTCTCGGATGATTACAACAGACTTCTGCAGATCGGGATCAAAGAATATAAAAAGGGAAATACCGAAAAGACTAAAGAAGTTTTTGCACAAGCATTAGCGATAGACGATTCGGACCCGGCGCTTTACAAACAAATGGCCAGGATCTGCATCAATGCGAAAGAATTCGATGAAGGTGCTAAATATACGGAGGCTTATCTTTCCAAGATACCATTCGACAACGAGTATATCTTCTATCTTTCCTATTGTCTTAGAAAAACCAAGGATTACTGGAAGTCTTTGGAATTCGCTGAAAAACTCAGATCCAGAGAACCTGAAAATATTAGGAATCTAAAACATTTGGTGGCCCTGTACAGACTTACAGGAAATCGAATGAAGTTTAGGACCACTATGTCCGTTCTGAAATCGATCCTGGCAGACTCGGACCCTAAGACAAATAATTCTTCAGAACCCGCATTGGTCTGATTTTTTTCGTTTTCTAGGAGACCTAGATCCGTCCAAATTGGTAATCCATGTCGGCGGAAATGCGAAAAAAGATCGAATCTGTTCTGGTAGTCATTAAAAGAACAAAGTATGAATTAGATCTGGAGAGTTACGGCTCTCTAGAAGAATTCAAAAGAGTAGCACAGATCCAAAATGATTCATTCTCTAGGATCTACCAATCTCACCTAAGACAGATCCAAAGCAGAGAAGAATTAAAACGTACTTTCCCCAATGGAAAGTTCATCTTTAGGGAAGAATTAGAAAATATAGATATTGCGCGCTATGATCTGGTGATCGCGTTAGGTGGAGACAATCATTTTACTTACGTTGCCCATCATGCCTTGGACAATTTAGTTCTGGGATGTAATTCGGATCCTGAAACTTCTGTCGGAGCCCTTTTATCCTTTCATACCTCCGATATTTCAAAGGCAGTTGCCCAAAATTGGGAGAACATAATTATAGAAGAATGGCCCAGGATCAATGTTCGGATAGAATATCCGAACGGGCAAGCGATAGAGACATTCCAAGGGATCAGCGAAATTTCTATCCGTAATAATAGTCCCGACTTAACGAGCCGATTTCTGATCTCTCACGAACAAGTCTCCGAAGAACAGAAATGTTCGGGCCTTTTAGTATATACCGGAGCAGGTTCTACTGGTTGGGTTATGTCTTGCGAAAATAAAGACGTAAGCTTTGACAAGCAAGAGCCCTATTTCAAAGTGTACTGTAGAGAGTTGCGTAAGAAGGAAAGTTTCCAATACAAATTGGATCACTTTACGGTTCACAATTCTTTCCGTCTAATATCCGAAATGCGCGGGGGGATCTCAATCGATTCCTTGGCGGAACGTATTTACGATTTCCCTCCCGGGGCAAAAGCGGACTTTTCCGTTTCTCCGGAAAGATTGCGGGTGGTGGTGCAAAAACATGGATAGTTTGAAAATTCTAGAACAGGATGCAGGCAAAGAGATCAGAGTATATTTGGTTTCCGGCCGACTAGACGAGTCCACCTTCCCTCTATTTAAGGAAAAAGTATTGGATGTGAGTCATGCAAACAATACCGTTCTGAATTTATCGGATCTTAAGTATGTTTCCAGTTCCGGAATTCGTGCAATCTTCGAATTAAAGAACAGACTCACTGGAGAAGGTAAAAAACTTTTACTCACGGAAGCTGGAGAAAAGGTAATTCAGATCTTTAATTTATTAGGTCTTTGGAAACCTTTCGCTCATTTCGAAAAAGAAGAAGACGCAATCGCCGCCTGTCTTAAAAACTAAGCTCTTCTGATCGCGACCACTCCCGGTCTAGGCATATCTCCCTTTGTTCTGGCAGGCCAACGGCTTGTAGGAAGATCATAATCCTTGGTATCTTCTCCCGGATGTTGGACCGATAAGAATAAAAACTCTTCATCAGGCGTAAACCAAGGACCTGTAAGTTCCGCACCTATCGGCGCGGAGGCGAATTGAAATGCTTTGCCAGAATCATCTCCGCTTGTGGGAATAAAGAACATACCGTTGTTCCCGAATTTTTTGAAGATGGATTTTCCTAACAAACGAGTGGTCATGTCGGTCACCATCCAAAGATTTCCGGAAGAATCAAAAGCCAAATTATCGGGAGAAGAAAATCCGCTTTTCCCTCCTCCAGCAACGAACACTTCGAACTCAAAACGGACCGACTCCGCATCCGAATTCTCTTCCTTGATACGAACGATCTGTCCGTAAAAATTTCCGTGTGAATCATTGTTGGTAAAAGAAACAAAAACAGATTTATCTAATGGATGGACTTCCAGATCTTCCGGTCTGTCCATCGGGGTTCCGCCTGCAGTCTTTGCAGCGTCCCTACAGTATACCAAAATGTCCGCTTGGGTCTTAAATTTAAGATTTCCTTCTTTATCTTTTGCGTTCTTTAGATTCGGATTTTTTTCCAGATCCAGTGGAACCCAAACACATTTTTCAAAATTACCTACGTATAAAGTCCCTTGTTCTAAAAGTTCTGAGTTTAATTTTCCTTTTTTAGGATCGTAATTCTTTTCGGAGACAAACTTATAAACACATTGGTCCTTAGAATCATCTCCCATATACACAACCAATTTTCCGGAAGGGGAAACAGTTAAAGCAGCATTCTCATGAGAGAATCTTCCGAGTGCAGTATGTTTTACCGGAATGGAAGAAGGATCAAAAGGATCCACTTCTATGATCCAACCGTATTCTTTAGAGTCTTCCAGCTTACAATCTTCTACTACCATTTCGTAGTTCTCTTCGCAAGAAAGAACGGTATTCCAAAATGTTTGTCCTCCGGAACAATTGGCAAACGTACCCCGCACTTTTGTTTTGTTTGAGATCGTATCAGAGCCGGCAACGGGACCTTTCAGTTGGAATTCCGACATTCCGTTTATCCTCCTGCCGTATTTAGATTCAGGATCTAATACCCAAGAGCCATTGGATTTGCGTAGCCCTATCACCGAACCCCCTAAAGAATAAAGATACTTTTCTATCTGTTCAGGCGTTCTATTGTTGGGACCTTTTTGGTTGTAATCGTAACCGGTTACATAATATTCCAATTCGTTTAAGTATTCGTGATTGGTCCAAAGAAGCGCGGAATTTGGATCGTTCGGGAATTGGAAGAAGCAGTTAAAATCCGCAGCATAACCGAAAGTATCTCCCTTAGAGTTGATCTTATCTCCGTACACTGCGATCAGATCATAAGTAAAACCTGCCGCTAAGATAAGATCGTCTTGAATACTAGGGCGTAGAGGTTTAAAATTACTTCCCGGAATTTTAGGAGAGATCCCTTTTTTTGTTTTTGTAACGGAAGAATGCGAAGAATGTACTTTTTTAGAAGGCTCTTTTGCGGGTTCGGAAAACAGATCCAAGGTCCGGGCCGCAGTCAAAGCAAGCATCCCCTTTCCCATATATTTCAAAAAGTCGGACCTAGATACCTTCATATCCTAAGAATATTGCACCGGACTCTCTGGACCATTCGTTTTTTCTTCCTACAGAAAAAGGAAACTTGGTTGTAATAATCCCTATCAAAAAAGATGATAAAGCCTGAGAATGAAAACGAGCTCTACCCCATTCTATAAGATCCTTTTTATCATGGGCTGGGTTTCTCTTGCGTTCTTTCTTCCTCTTTCCATTGCAGTCTATTGGGAAAATAAAAGTTTAGAATCGATATACAAAAACTTATCTCTTCCTGGGAACAAAGAATTCGGGGTCCTGGTTGAGAATACAAAACTCAATAAGTTAGGCAGAACCGTAAACGTGTATACTTACTTGGTGCCTGACGAACAGGGGAAAAAACACGAGGTCACAGAAGAAGTGGACCAAACCACGAATCGAAGAATGAGAGTGGGAGATACTGTCCAGGTTCGTACCCTTGTCTGGAATAGTTTCGGAAAAACAAAGATCCTAGGTAGGATCGTAGGAAACACTGCCCCGCCTCCCGGTTTCGGTTTTATGCAGGACTTTTTATTATTCGGGATCCTGTTCTCTTTCGGACTGGTCTTGGTCAGCCTTTATTTCAGAACGTTTAAGGCTGAGGTAGAGTAGTATTAAAGGCGCTATCTTTTTTAAAGATCAACTGCACCTGATAAGGCTCTTGTATATATCTAGCAGGATTCATCTCGTACGAAATAAAGCAGTAATACTTCTCGTAAACGATCACAAACATAAAATCCTTAAATTTTAAATACTGCATTTGTTTTCTGATCCCGCGCATCCAAATGGAATCTTCAAAAACACGCTCGTATCTTACCGAGTTCGCGTTTATTTTTTTAAGTTCTTCCGAAGTCATCTTCTCCGGATCTCTCTTTCTCAACTCAAGTTTTAAAGAACGGATAAGGTTATACTCCAACTTCTCCTTTTCCAAAACATCTAAGTTGGGAAGTGTTTTAAAATAATATTCGTAATATTCTTTATCTAAGGACCTGCCATCCTTATGCACCTCGCCTTCCTCCTCGGAAGACGGTTTGCCCTTGCTCGGTTCTTGAGAATATAAACCGGCAGAAGTCAGTAAAATCAGTGATATTAAAATCGGGAAAATCGGTGTCCGCATACCGGTACCAATAAAAATATCGGTACGATCTCCGATTTCCCCCCTTTTTTTTCGGAATTATTCCGAGGAAAGATCTTCCAACAAGCTCCTTTGTCGGCGGATCAAATCGCTTAATTCGTCCTCTCCGATCAGCTTGGCGCCTAACAGAGCCAAATCGTATACGGAACGAGCCAATTTTTCCGCCTTCTCCGGATGGAGACCTTTGGAAAGATTCAGGATGTTTTTAACCAGTTTTGATTGGCGGTTAAGAAGAAGGGTATGATTCTTCAGGAAGTCCCCAGGCTTTTGGCCATACATCTGTCCCATCTCGGCCAAACGTCTTAAGTGTTCGGGAAGAAGGATCACCGCAGGAATATCTTCCGACTTCAACGCCTCCGTCTTGATCTCCACCCCTTCTTTCGAAATAGATTTTGTGAAAATTTCTTTCAATCTATCTTCCGAAGTCTTGTTATCTTGGTCCGCAAGATCAGGACTTGCATCCTTATCCAAAACTTGGTCCGCAAGCTCCGAATCAACTCTCTGGAATTTCCAATCCGGGTTTTTACTTTCTAAAAATTGAAGGAAATGATTGTCTATGCGCGAATCCACAAGAAGAGCTTCCAACCCCTGAGACTTGAGAAGGTCCATATATACCGAAGAAAGTTCCGCTTCTCCTGCATAATATACTTTGCCAGAGTTCTTTTCCTTATTTCTTTCTACATATTCTTCCAGCTTCGTTAAATCACCGTTAGACGATCGGAAGAATATAAGATCCTTTGCGGACTCATAAAATTTTTCGTCGGTCATCAATCCGTACTTAACGAATAGGGAGATCTCATCCCAATTTTTACGGAATTCCTCCGGACTTTTGTTCCACTCTTCCTGTAGTTTGTCGGAAACTTTTTTAACGATATGAGAAGAGATCTTTTTTACTAAAGGGTCATTTTGTAGATACGATCTGGAAACATTCAATGGAAGATCCGGAATATCCAGAGTTCCTTGTAGAACGGTCAGAAATTGAGGCACCAACTCTTTTGCTTCGTCGGAGACAAACACATGATTGCAATAAAGTTTGATCCCCATTCGATTCGCATCTAATTCATGTTTTAGCCTTGGAAAATACAAGATCCCTTGCAACCTAAAAGGATAATCCACGTTTAAATGAACATGGAACAAAGGCTCTCCTGCAAATGGGAACAAATACTGATAAAACTCATCGTATTGTTCTTTCTTAACGGAAGAAGGTTGCTCGCTCCATAACGGGGTTTGTTTGTTCGCCTTCTCCCCTTTTACATAAATAGGAACAGGAAGAAAATCGCAATATTTACGAACTAACTCTTTCAGTTTCCAAGAATCCAAATACTCTCCGGAATCTCCGTCCAGATATAAGCTGATCTTGGTCCCTCTTTCGGATCTATCTCCCGGTTTTAAGGAAAATTCAGTACCTGACTCACTTTCCCAAACAACCGGACTACTCCCTTTCTTATAAGACTTGGTTTCTATTTTTACCTTAGAAGAAACCATAAAGCTGGAATAGAATCCCAAACCGAAATGTCCTATGATCTCAGGTTTGTCCCCTTCCGACTGGTATTTTTTTACGAATTCTTCCGCGCCGGAAAATGCGATCTGGTTGATATAACGATTCACCTCTTCGTCGGTCATCCCGATCCCGTTATCTTGGACAGTCAGTATCCGAGTTTCTTGGTCAAAGTCCAGATCGATCCTATAATCGGTCCCTCCCTCGAATTCCTCGTTCAAGGAGATTTTTTTGAGTTTAGCTATCGCATCGCATGCGTTCGAAACCAACTCTCTCAAGAATATATCTTTTTCCGAATATAACCATTTCTTAATAATCGGAAAAATATTCTCCGTTTCTACGGAGATCCTACCTTTTACTTCTTCGCTCATTCGGATTCCTCCTCTTTTAATTTATCAGATAACCAGTGTGAGATCCTAATCAGAGCTTCTTTGGAAGAAGGTCCCAATCCTTTGTAAGTTTCGGTCAATGGAACCGTGTCGGACTTCCAACTTGCAAGAAGACTAGCTTCTTCTTCCGGTAATCCCTTGGTCATCACAGAATGTTTCAAAACAAAACCTCTTTTGGAACCTATCCAGAGGTCAAGTCGTTTCAATAGTACTTCTGCTTGGCGCTTTTTACGCAATGTCAAGACGGTCAACGCACTGGCTCCTACAGATACGATGGAAAGAAGAATGGAAATTACTAAAAAAGATCCCCCCTTACTTCCTGTATCTTCGGGAATAATTGCCTGTTTTGGCATAGGAGGCCCTATCTCCAAATCGGGAAAACGAATAGAGGAAGACTCATATCTGCCTGAACTAGGATTGAAAAAAGTGAATTTCAGATCCTCCGGTTTCCAAACTCCCTTTTTTTTAGGAAGGACCGAATAGTGATAAGAGTGATTTAGATAGAACCCGAACTCTCCCGGACCAAGTTCCCTAAAATCTCTCTGCTGTCTTGTTTGCAAAAAAGTGATCTCAGGATAACAAGATGTATCACATACACTCAATAAAGGATCTCTAATAGAAGAAAGGTTTCCATTCCCTGAAATAGTCAGCTTAAACTGAAAAGGTTCTCCTAAAAAGGCAGCCTTAGGATATTCTTCTAATCCTATCTTAAAATTGCCTACTGCTCCTTTAAATTCCGGAGGAGAAGGAGAAGGCAGATCCTTTACGAATATTTTACTCGGGATCGTCTTGATACTTCTCATATGAAAAAAGGACTGTTGTCTTCCTTCCAAGTGAAATACCGTAGAACCTAAAGAATATTCACCCTTTCTCAAAGGTGTAAGAATGAAAGTTTCCTTATTATAAACTGCAGTTTCAAACTCTAACCCTTCGTAAATTACCTGCTCTGGGATCAGAAGATTGATCCCAGAAAGTGCCTCGCTCCTGAAATAAGGGAATTCTATAGAACTGGAGAAATCCCTATCTATATAAGGGTGCATTGCATTTCTGTAATATAGAGTGAAAAATCCAAGAATAGGCTCCCCTACCCAGACTTGATCCTTATTCGTCCTGAATAATACTTTTAGATCTCCGTCTTCCGGACCTTCCGTTTCTTCGCTAAAAAAGTACCGATTCGAAAAAAATCCCGAAGACTTGTTAGTAGAGGAACTTCTGGGAGAAATTTCCAAAGTCATCATTCCCGATCCCACTTTTTGTCCGTCTACTTCCACTTCTATTTCAGGCACGGAAAATCGTCCGGGTGCGGACGCCGTTAGTCTGTATTTAATTAGCTTTTTACGATATACTTTGAAGTTTACTATAGTGGTGTTTTCTTCCGTACCCCAATAAACCGCCTTGATCCCTTGTCCGGTCCATTCTTTTTCGATCAAACGAACTTGGGCCCCACCCTCTGTTTCTAATATAATAAATACCGCATCTCCAAGGTCTGCTCTAGTTTGGCTAAGATAAAATTTTGGACCTTGTGCGAATAAAGGAAAAACTCCAAATAATAAAAGAAAAAGAAAACGTTTCACCAGAATACCTCTTTGTTCCGGGAACCTGGACTTCTTCTTTTTATTGAATCCAAATCCATAGACTCCATGATGCGATCCAATTCGTCTTCCATTTTGGATTTGTTTTTATCTTTCCGGTCCTTTCCGTCACCCGACTTGGATTGTTTTTCCGCCTTCTCCTTTCCTTTAGAGCTTTGTTTAGATGCGGAAGATTTTTCTTCTTTTTCCTCCGACATACTTTCTTTATTTTCAGAGCCCTGTTTACCTTCGGGAGGAGGGAGTTTACGCAACCATTCTAGATTCTTTTTGGCAGATTCTAAATTAGGATCCTCTTTTAGAGAACGAAGATAGTGTTCCGCCGCTTTTTTTCTATCCCCTAACTTTAGATAAGAATTTCCTAAATTAAAATGAGATTGTGCTCTCAATGCAGAATCTTTTGAATCCGCGGATTTTTCAAAATGACGGATCGCCTTATCTAAATTTCCGGACTTGTATTCGCAGTCTCCTCGATTGAATTCCAATCTCGGATCTTCGGGAAAATAAGGATCTGCTTCCTTATATCTTTCCAATGAGCTTTTATAATCACCTTGTTCGTAAGAATTTTTACCTTCTTTGATCCGATTCCCTCCCGGATCCAACTCGAAAGAATAAATATCTCTTCCCCAAAATGAGAAAAGAAGCAACAGAACCGGAGCGGTTTTTTTTGAATGTTTTACTAAAAATTTTCCCCAGAACTCTATTACGAAAAAGTCGAACAACAAAAGTATAAGTGCGGGTATTAAAAACTTTTTAGCTCCTTCTGCCCTTCTTCCATTACGAATTCTTTGTCCTGTGTTTTTTTCCATGGAACCGATCCAGGACTTTATATCTCCGATCTCAGGACTTTCCGAATCCAAAGATAAAAATCTTCCCTCGTTTGCAGCCGCCAGTTCTTTTAAAAAACCTGGGTTCGATTTAGAAATGATAACCCCCGGAGAATTTTCATAGGGAGCCAAGGATCCGTCTTTTGTTAAAAAACCGTACACACGGGAGCCGTCTTCCGAGTATCCGATAGGTCCACCTGTTGGAGTTCCTACAGACCAAACCCAAACCTCGGCAGGAAATTTTACGGTACCTGGGGAATCCATATCTTCTCCGTCGGAAATCAAAACTAAAATTCGATTTCGTAATACCTGATTTGAATTCAAAATGTCTTCCGCTTTTTTAAACGCGGATTTTAGATCCGTTCCTCTATCTCCTACTATATCCACATCCAGACCTCGTACGTACTCAGAAAATGCACGAGTATCCGAAGTCATAGGACAATATACGAATGGTGAAGCGGCAAAAACGATCATGCCAAATCTGTTCCCGTTCAATTGAGGAAGAAGTCTCAAGATGGTTTCTTTCGCTCTAGCAATCCGAGAAGGACGAGTATCCACGGACTGCATAGAAAGACTTACATCCATCAAGAATAGAAAGTCCACACCTTGAGAGATTTCCTCTTCTTTAGACTTGGTCGATTCGGTTCTTTGATACGCAAAATAAGAAAGATAGAATACGAAAGCAAGCACCAAGATCCTCGTTAGAACTATATAAAAAGGCGGGACTTTGGATTCTCTCGGCAATCCTGGATACGTTTTTTTCCAACGTCTCCAATATAAATAGAATACAAGCTTAAATAAAGCGTAAGCGAAAAAGATCAGCCCAAGGGAGATCCAAAAAGATTCCAAAAAAGTTTCGCTCATAGGTAATACCGAAACACCCAAGATCGGATAAGCAGATCCAATCCCAACAATGCAAGTGCATAGGTCAGAAAAATTAAAGACTCAGATTCTCTTACTTCTTCCGGGGGGAGGACCAGAAGATCTTTTTCCAAAGAATCAATGGAAGCTAAAACTTCTCTCAACTCGCTTATATCTTCCGCCCTGTAAAATACTCCTCCTGTTTTCTTAGAAAGTATATCCAAAATTTCGAAATTTACTTCGTAAGACTGGTCCTCTTTTCCGATACCTATCGAATAAATTTTAACTCCCACACCCTTAGCGATCTCAGTTGCAGTAACCGGATCTATACGACCGGTATTAGAAGCTCCATCCGTTATAAGCACTATCACCTTCGATTTTGCGGGAGACCTACGTAATCTATAGCAGGAAAGAATAAGTGCATCTCCAATAGCGGTCCCTTGTTCAGGCACCGTTTCTTCCTCTGCTTGGCTTAATATTTCCTCTAAAACTTCCCTATCGTTTGTCAGTGGAGATTGCAGATAGGCTCCTCCTGCAAATACGACCAGCCCCAAACGATCATTTTCTCTTTTTCTAATAAACTCTTTGAGTAATTTTTTGGAGACTCCTAAACGTGTTTCAGGTAAGAAATCCCTGCTCTTAGACATGGAACCGGATACGTCTAACGCCAAAATGATGTCTACTCCCTTAGTTTCATCCGGAAGGAACCTATATCTTTTTCCGGGACCTGCCGCTGCGATCACAAACAATGTCAATGCAATCGGGCGCACTAAAGGAGCCGCCGAAGATAAAAATCGTTTCAGTGAAAACGTTTCGTATCGGACGTTCCCAGGTATACGAAGTTCAACTCCCAAGGCAGGCTCGTTTTTCCAATAAGAATAGAACGTCCAAATCCAGATCGGAATAATTAGGAAAAGATAATATGGAGCCTCCCATTCCGTCATTTGGAAAGCGCCTCCTTCCAATAATCCCAGGCTTTCAGCGCTTCGGAAGGAGAGATCTCCACTTCCTCTCCGGAATACTGTGCCCTACGAAAAGTATTCTCCCATGCTTTAACTTCCTCTTCTTCCAATCCGAAAGAATCATAGATTCGTTGGAATAGTTCCGCCTCCGTCAAATGCGCGAATGGAGCGTTCATTTTTTTGGACATATTCTCTCGAATATAACCCGACAGAACCCTATAAAATGCCCTTGCGAAAACAGGAGGGGAATTGACTATCTCGTCCAACTTACTTTCATATATTAGAATTTTCTGAACCCAGGGATCGGCTTCCACAAGTGCATCCACTGTTCTTTTGGATGCGGTTTGGTTTAGATACCATGCGTAGAAGATCCCTAAACCTAAAGCGGCCAAACCTGCAAGGATTGCTGCCAACTTCAAGCCGTACTTTCCTGAAAATTCCAGAGGCGGTAAAATCTCTTCAGGAATTTTATCTTTCTCTCCTATAGAAGAACGAACAATTAAAGCCGCTTCGGAGCGAAATTCTTTTCCGTCTTTATCCTTCCAAACGAGGGGCAAATAGAAAGTTCCGGAAGTATAATAGGCTACGTTCAATTTGATCTTCGTGTCTGAAATTTCGGATGAGATAACTTCGAATAAAGGAAGGTCCGGAGATCCGGGATCAGGATACATTCCTTTTGAAGGAACCTCTGGATTTTGGACTTCTCCATGTTGGAATTCCAACAAATACTCTGCCCTGTCTCCGATCCCTACTTCCTTAGGTTCCCAGTCCTCTTTCCAAGCAAACGCAGGCGCTGAAAAGAACACCAAACTCAAATAAAAAGTATAACATAAAAATCGAATACGATCCAAGGATCCGAGACGGCTAATCCCCGCCTTCATGACATACGTCTCCAATATTCCAGAAGTTTATTCGGATCAGTATCTTTACCTTCTAATTCCAAACATCTGGACTTAAACAAAAATTCCAGATTCTTTTTGATACTTCCGCCCACTGGAGAGGGAGTAGCCCCTGTCTCAGGATCTTTTAATAAGAAGAATTGGAAAAAACCTCCAGGAGCATTTTCTTCTAAACGATCCTTAAATCGGATGGCATGTAGAGTATGAAATCTTCTGAGGCCTGTAAGTTTTTTTAATGAAGGAAGTCCGTGAAAATCAGAAAGTATATAAGAATCGGTGTACCTTCTGATCTTATTTTTCAAGAGCACGAACGGAAGTTTAGGATCGGTTTTTAGTTTCCGATGCGGATAACAACGGACCTTCTCCAATGAAGAAAGTGCTTCTTCCGTGTTCCGGATATAACCGGTTTCCCATTCCAATCGATCCGAATAGAGCAGGATTTTGACCAGATTACCTTTTCGTATATAAAGTAAAACTAATAGAGCCAAAACCTGAAAAGCATTCTCAGCCTTAGTCCATTCCGAGCTACTCCAGTCCATAGACTCGGAAACATCCAGAAAAAAGACTCCCAGCCTTTCCTTCTCTTCGTAGAATTCTCTAACATGTAATTCTCCGAATCGAGAAGTAACATTCCAATCGATAAGTCTAGTATCATCGCCGACTGCATAAGGTCGAACATCCTTAAAGTCTACTCCCCTACCCTTTCTGGAACTTGCGGCCGTACCTTGCCTATTCCGAAGAGAAAATCCTCTCTCCTTAAAATCCAAAAGTTGGATCAGGTTTTGGTATTCTTTGCGGAACATTTTAGTCGATTAGATCAAAGCACCTGAGTCGCTTCCGAAACGATCCGAACCACGGATTCTATCCCTACATCCTCCGAGATCGCCTCGAATGTAAGTAAAATTCTATGACGAAGTATCTCAGGAAGGACCGCCTTCACATCCTCCGGAGCCACATAATCTCTTCCTTCCCATAAAGCCTTTGCTTTAGAGGCCTTGAGCAGACTTAAACTAGCCCTAGGAGAGGCCCCATGTTTTACATAAGGAAGAAGATCCGGAACTGTCTTTTCTTCAGGACGAGTGTTCCTTACCAAACGAACGATATAACTTTTTAATTTAGGCTCCACATGTACTCTATCCACAAGAGAAGAGACCTTGAGAACATCCTTAGCAGTTGCAGTTTTTTTAATACGCTTCGGACCGGCTGCAAGTTTACCGTGCTGTTCCAAGATTGCCAACTCTTCATTTATATCAGGATAATCCACCAGCACTTTCATAAAAAAACGGTCCATTTGCGCTTCCGGCAAAGGATAGGTTCCGTCTTGATCGATCGGGTTCTCTGTAGCTAATACCAAGAAAGGTCTTTCCAAGGGAAAAGTATTCTCACCTATAGTGACCGTTCTTTCTTCCATACATTCCAAAAGTGCCGATTGCACTTTTGCAGGAGCCCTATTAATCTCGTCGGCGAGTAAAACTCCTGTGAAGATCGGACCTTTGCGTGTGGTGAATTCCCCGTTTTTAGGATTAAATACGACTGTTCCGATCAAGTCTGCAGGGAGAAGGTCAGGAGTGAACTGCACTCTTTTAAAATCCAGATCCAATGCGGAAGATAAAGACTTTGCCAGAAGTGTTTTTGCAAGTCCAGGCATTCCTTCTAAAAGAACGTGGCCCTGGCAGGCTAAAGAAATGAGTAGGTTTTTAACGACTGATTCTTGGCCGGTGATCTCACCGGTAAGCTCTTGGCGGATCCGATCTAAAGTATCTTTTGCAAAATGAATATCGGATTCGGATAAGGGAATATTCTCACGGTCTTTTGCGATGGATTCCATAGTATTTCCTATTAACGTTCTGCAAGCCAACGGCCGGAACTATTCGTTCCTTGATAAGCTCCTTGGATCTTTTTACCGTCCAAGTCTCCGGTATAAGTTTGGGTAAAAGGAACATTACTACCTATCTCGGAACATCTTGCTCCCGCGCACGATCTCACAAAACGAATCGATTTGCCTGTGACTCGAATGCCCGTCAGAATCTCATTTGACCCTTTGCCCCAATTCGTAAAACGCAAGGTCGCTCCTATTCCTCCAGTCTTGCGAGGAAAAATACTCAACACACCTTTATGAATTCCAATCTGTAGTTTATACGTTCCTACAAACGATTTTTCCGCGTCACTCAAAGGTACCTGGTTAGGGTTTAAACTTTGGGCGTCCTCTAAAAATTCTATCTTTTCGACCGTTTCGAGAGGAATAGAGAAATCAGGGTCCTGCAATATTACATTTTTAGAATTTAAGGAAACCAAAGTCCCCTCTGTAAAGGAACCGCTATAGGTCACTTTTGCCTGCCGATCTATCGAACTACATCCTCGGACAAAATATCCAAGCAGGAAGAACAAAGGAGCGGCGACCAATATTCCTAGACTGATTTTTTTAAGATCGTTATTTGTAATAATTTTTTCCAAGGCAAGGATTCCCTTTTCATCTCGTGTATCCATGTTGGAATTCCAACATTAAATAGAGAAGAATTTTACAGATTGAGAAAAGCCTTTCTAAAAGCTGGAAGCCCGGAGTTGTTTTTCTCCGAGCTTTTTATACTTAAGAAATTGAAATGAACGTAAGGCTAAAGATCACTTACAGCCCTGTAGCTCTCCCATTTTAGGATTTTCTCTACCGTTCACGTAATATTTTTTACCCTGAGGCGTGGTCCAACAATCGTTTTTTTGGTTTGTCCCAGGCATAATTGGCCCTTGTCCGATCTTTGCACCGGACTCGTCATATTCGACCGCAGTACCGTTTGCTGCAATTTCAAAGGACTTCTTGCCGTTTTTATAATATGCAAACGGAAAATCAGGCTTATATTTTGCCTTCAATTCGTCCGTTTTTTCATCCATGAGTAAGAGATCGAAAAGAAGTTTTCCTTTTCCAAGGATTGTTCCGTCCTTATCATATACTTCCGCGGAACTCATCATCATTTCATTCATCATGGTCCCTTTATAAGCAGGATTTCCTGTACTCCAATAGAAGGTCCATTCTCCCTTACGAGTATGATCCCTTTGCCCTTCCGCAAAAACCTTTCCGTTTTTGTAATATTCCTTCCAAGCGCCTATTCTGAGTGATTTTCTATCCGCGCCAGAACCTTTGGGAGCATAGTTACCTTCGGATTGTGGAGATCCATTATCGTAATAGTTTTTCCAATAACCGGTTTTTAGGTCGTCGGAATTGTTTCCTTCGGAGGAGACAGTAGTTCCGTCTTTATGATAATTCGTTTCTTTACCGCTTTTTTTGCCGTCTTTGAATTCGATTACTGATTTTTTAGCGCCGTCTTCGTTATAATAATCTTTCCAGGTGCCTACTTTCTTATCGTCTGCGTAAGTACCTTCGTCGCTTAAGATACCTTTGTCCGTTTTAGACCAATATGGACCGTTCTTCTTGTCAGCCTTGTAGATTGTGCTTTCAAGTTGAGTGCCGTCTTTTGCCAGCTTTTTCTCTTCGCCTTCTTTCAATCCGGCAACATAAGGAGTTTCTCTTAAAGTTTCTCCAGTTTCGTATAATGTTTTCCAGATCCCTTCTCTTTTATCGTCTTTGTAATCGCCTACGCGGACTAGAACGGAAAATTTATTTTTTTGAAGATCTTCCTTCTCCACGTATTCTTTCCAAGAACCGTTACGTTTTAGTTTTTTGATCTGATCGGGAGTTAATGCGCTAACTTGATCCGGAGTACAAGGTTTTCCGGAGCAGTCTAAGTTAACCGGACCTTCTGCCTTTAAATTGAATGTCTCTTTGAATTTTTCTATTCTGATATTCGGCTCTAAAATTTGGAACTCGGCATTCTTGCCCTTGTTCTCAACGACGCTCGTCGAAGAACATCCGATCAAAAGAGAAATTGAAACCGCTGTGGATATAAGAGCTTGCCCCCACGGAGCCAAGCTCTTGAAGCCTGAAATTTTATCGTTATCGATAGCCGAAGATTTAGGACAGACTATAATTTTTTTCATGGGTTCGCCTTTTGGGGAAAATCTAACGAAGCAAAATTAAGGCAGACAATTCCTCTCGTCAACCTCCTTTCCCCGGCGAAATATATAGAAAGAAGGCGAATTACTCTACAGGATATCTCATTCTTAAAAAGCGTAAGAATGGGCGATAACAGTCCACGGCCATATGACCACTGTCCGCAAAAGTATTACATTCGTAGTCGGACGCTTCTGCCATATCAATGATCGGAATACCGAACTTTTGGTTGATCGGGCGAACTCTTTCCCACCATGGCGCCGGTATATTCAGTTCTTTCAGAAGATTTTCCAAAGGTAGAGAAACTTCAGGACGGACGACTAGGGTAGGAACACCTTCTTCCTTCACTTTATTTAAGATCTTTTCATAAAAGGAAAATTGCATTTCGGAAGGAGAATACTTAGGATAGATCCAGCCGATAGTGCGAATGGAACTTGCCTCTAATTTTCCGTAATCCTTCTCCATAAAACCGCCAGCAGGAGAGATTGCGTTCCCCTTATCTCTATGCAGAGAATCTATGGTCAATTTTTTGATCAGGTCGGCCTGTTCGAATTTTTTATTGGTAAGATGAGAATAGACGTTAGTGAGATAAGGTTTGTTTTTACTTACTCCGAAAAAATAATTTGCCAGATAATAGTTCACATTCTCCTTACCCAGATCCCAGGCATTGGAAAGAATGAATCTAAGGTCGAAACTATTCGCTAAATTCGATTTTTTGAATGTAGTACTATTTGCATTGAACTGAAACGGGTCCGCTTCCAAAACCAGAAAGTCGGGCTTGACGCCTGCTTCGAATAATCTTTCTAAAAAATAAAGATAGTATGCTGGAGTTGTCACGGCGGAAGAAAGATTATAAACTTCCCAATCGGGATAGAAATCCAGGATCTCTTCGTTTTTGAAGTATAACATCCTGGAAGAACCCATTAGAAGTACCAACTTTTTGTCGGACTTCTTTTCCGCATTCTTTCCGAACTTGGAGATCATCTCTTTTAGGAGATCTTGCTTAACGTCGTAATAAATATAGGTCAATTCTACTTTTACGTAGTCTCTGACCTTATCCAAAAAGAAAATTTTATCTAAAGCGAATATGAATATAAAAAGAATTACCGGATAGAATAGAAAGGGATGGGTGAAAAAATTAATTTTTTCTTTTGATTGGAGCTCGTTCTCGGACACGAACTCAAGACTCCCCGGCTGACCGGGGATGTCAATAGATTATATCAAGCAGTTGCGAGAGTTTCGGTTGCTCTACGACGTTTTTGAAGATCTGCCAACCATTCTTCGGTTGTTTTGCAGTATCCTACCAAACGTTTTACATGCATACGACGCTCAGGATGCAGGATCTCCCTCGCCTCGCGAACGATCTCTTCGACTATTTTGATATGAAAGGAAAAGTGGCTGGTGAATAAGTTAAAGTATTCTTTGTCTGTGGCGAGCCAATCTATGGATTGGATCTCATTTAAGAAGTCTTCCATCTTAGAAATATCTGAATCGAATTCGGACTCGTAAGGTGAGTTTAAGATCGAAATCGTATCTGTGATATCCGTAAGACTTTGAAAATAAGAGTCTAGTTCTGGAAAGTTCACTGTATACCGCCTTGAAAAGCCGCTCGCGATCTTGACCTCCGTTGGGAGAAGGACCGCAAGCACCCTATAATCGGGGCTCTAATGTCATCTTTTTTTAGGGACCCGAGAGTTCAAGCGGAAAACAAAAACACAATCCGACACTAAAGAGATATTCAGTTCTTCCTAAGATATTGTAATAAGTGCATACTTTCTTCGTCCCAGCCTTCCGACGCGGCCTCGATCCAATGATCGAATTTTTCTCCGGTTGGATAGCCTGAGTTCGTGAGTTTAAGAAGAGTGGAATCCCCGTCTTTTTCGAACTCTAGCTTGAGCTCTATATCGCCTGCAGGATGATCTTGCCATTGAAGTATCAACTCTTGGAAGGGAACGATCTTTTTATAAATACCTGTAGAAGTAAGTTCCCCTTCCGGACCCAAGTTCCAAGTCCAGGAAAAAGTACCGCCTAGTTTAGGACGTCCGGTTACCTTATCCGCCAACCAATGGATCAACTCTTCGTTGACAGTAACCGCGCTCCAAACTTTTTCCAAAGGAAAATCATATTTAAATTCTTTAATAATGCTTCTAGTTTCCATATAGATTTAAGTCCTTTAATGAAAGTCCTTATAAAGTTTTTTATATAATACTTTTTCCAAAAACGAAGGGGAAATATTCCTCATCCATTTTAAGAACCATCCGCTTTTATCCATTACTACAAGTCTTGAATTCGGATCTTCGATAGAGAGAATCATCTTCTCAGCAACTTCTCCCGGAGTTTTACTTTTACCCGAATAATGGGATTCCCCCAGCTTCTGACCGTCCCCGTCTATACCGTTTGCTCTTAGTTTTGTTTTAGTATAAGGAGGACAGAATATGATAAATCTAAGACCTTCTTCCGAAAGTTCGATCCGTGCTGCTTCCATAACTGCATGTAGTGCGGATTTAGAAGAAGAATAAGCGCTCCTCGCAGGGATTCCATACAACCCGCTGACTGTAGAAGTGACCATGACCGCTCCCTTATTCTTTTTCAAAAAAGGTAGAAGTCTCATTGTAAGGAAGACCGGACCGAAAAAGTTCACATCGAACGCTTTACGGAACGCTTCTATCTGAGTTTGATCGAATCTAGAATGAGCGGTTATACCTGCGTTATTAAAAAGAACATCTATGCCGTCCGTAAGTTTTGCCAACTTAGATACGGCTTTATTGATCTCTTTTTCAGAAGAAAGATCCGCCTGAATATGGAAGATTTGCGCTGGTCGTTTTTCTTTCTTCTTAGAAATCTTATGGACTAACTCCGGTTCTGACCTGGAAAGATTGATAATCTTGCAAGGGATCTGGGATAAACTTTCTAACAAAGCTTCTCCTATCCCGGAAGAGCCTCCGGTAATTACGATTGTCTTGCCTTTCCAAAGATCGGTTCGCATCGGGCTTATTCTTTTATTATGTACGACCTATTCAAGGATTATTTTCGGCTCTAATTCGGCGCGGAAGAACCGTTGGAATTAGCTTCGATCTCATCCTGGATCAATCTTGCTTCTGCACGGAATGTAATATAAGACCAAACCCAAGTGATGAAGATAGAGATCTTATTTTTAAATCCTACCTGATAGAATATATGGATAAAAAGCCAAACTACCCAGCCGAAAAATCCTCTTAGTCTGAAATTACCTACCTGAGCAACCGCATCTTGTCTACCGATAGTCGCCATACTTCCCTTGTCCAGATAGCGAAATGGTTTTCTTTTTTTGGATTTCAGATCTCCGCGGATGAGAGAAGCAACATATCTTCCTTGCTGCATTGCAACCGGAGAAACACCGGGCAACGGTTTTTCCATACCTTTGGAATAATTCGCGATATCACCTATGACAAAAACTTCAGGATGGCCCTCCACATTGCAGAACTCATCCACCATCACTCTTCCTGCTCTATCGGTAGGGACTCCTAAAGATGCTCCGATAGAATTTGCCTGTACTCCCGCAGCCCAGATTACCGTGGAAGAAGGGATTGTTCTACCTTCTATCTTGACTCCGTTTTGATCTATTTCGAGGACCTTAGTGCCGGTCAGAACTTCCACTCCCCTTTTTTCCAAACGAACCTTTGCGAATTCGCTTAACTTAGGAGCGAACGCTGCAAGAAGTCTAGGAGAAGCTTCGATCAAAGTAATCTTTGCCAAAGCAGGATCGATAGTGTGGAATTCATTTCGAACGATCTCATGAGAAAGTTCCGCGATGGAACCGGCAAGCTCCACACCTGTAGGACCTCCGCCAATGATCACATAATTCAAATGTTTTTTGGCAAGTTCAGGATCTCCCGCAAGTTCCGCTTGTTCGAAAGAAGTTAAAATTTTAGTCCGGATCGATAGAGCATCTTTTAACGATTTCAAACCGATAGAATATTTTTTCCAATGATCGTTCCCGAAATAACTTGATTTGGCCCCGGCAGCTAATATTAAATAATCATAATCTTCGGAATGCCCTTGGAAATAGACCTTTTTTGCCTGAATATCTATCTTTTCTACTTCGCCCAAATAAACTGTAACGTTCTTTTTATCCCCGATAAGAGATCTTGTTGGAATTGCAATGTCTGCAGGGCTCAAAACCGCGGTGGCTACTTGGTATAATAAAGGTTGGAACAAATGATGATTTTTTTTATCGATTGCTACGATCTCCAAATCTTCTTCTTTGGATAATTTTTTGATTGCTTGCAATCCCCCGAAACCTACGCCGATCACTACTACTTTCTTTCTTTCACCCTTAGGCATTCTTTACTCCATTTTTACTCAAGACATATTCCAGAAAACCTTCCGAAGCCTCGAAAACGATCTGGTGAACTTCTTCGAAGTCCTTTAAAGTTCCATAATATGGATCAGGTACATCGGAATCTTTTCCTTGTCCCTTTTGGAACTTTCTGAACAAATGAATTTTTTTTCTTTCTTCCTCATTCGAAGCAAGCGTTCCCAGATCCTTATGGTTGGATCTGTCCATCGCCAGAATAAAGTCGTAATATTCAAAATCGGCTCTTTTAAATTGCCTAGCCTTATGAGTGAGTTCTATTCCCTTTTTACGGGCAGTCTGTCTAGTCCTAGGGTCGGCCAATTCCCCGATATGATAACGAGAAGTGCCGCAGGAATCCACTTCGAAAAGAGAAGAAAGTCCCCTCTTCTCCAATAGATCCAAAAATGCACCTTCAGCCGCTGGAGATCTGCAGATATTTCCCAAACATACGAAGAGGACTTTGTAGATATTCGATGAGTCTGGAGTTCCTACCATGTCCAAAAACCTTTATCTAGGCCCGATCTTCTCCCATAAAAATTCCGGAAGAGATTTCATCAGAACCCCGATCAATGCCCAAGGAAACCAAGGAACTGTCGCAGATCGAACTCCGGATTCTATCCTATTGTAAATTTTTTTAGCGCCTTTTTCTGCGGAAACAAGAAAAGGACGGGATTTCAACTTTTGATTAATCGGAGTATCGATAAAGCCCGGATGGATGACTGTAACCTTCACACCGAATTGTCTGACTTCTCCCCTTAACGCTTCTAAATAAGTGGAAACCGCAGCCTTGGAGGTGGAATAACTTGCCGAACCGGGAAGACCTCTAAAAGAAGCGACGGAAGAAATTCCTACGATTTGCCCTTTTTTCTGATCTCTAAAGATAGGTTGCAAAGCTGAGATGCCTGCCATAAGCCCGATCAAATTCGTATCGATTACCTTCTTATCCGCTTCGAAACTTTTTTGGCCGAAAGAGGAGTTAGTGGAAATTCCGGCATTTGCAATGAACAGATCCACTCCGCCAAGTTCCTTAGCAAGTTTAGGAAGAACTTTAAAATTATCGGCGGATTCAGAAACATCCAAGGAAGCCAAGATTACCTTTCCTCCTGCGTTAAAGGATCGGATCTCTTTTGCGATGTCCTCCAGAACATTTTTTCTTCTGGAAGTGATAGCCAGATCATGACCTTCCTTTCCATATAAAAGAGCAAGCTCTCTGCCGATACCGGAACTAGCTCCAGTGATAATAACTTTTTTCTTATTCGGACCTTTGGACATAGATGAAACCGCCAAGTAATTCATTAAATTGGTTTACCCATAAGGTGGAAAAGAATTATTTTACCAGTATTCCATAACAAACCCTAAAGTTAGGAGTTCCTACCAGGACTCAAGCCCCACACTACTCGAAGCAAAATGCGAAGCCTACAAGAAGAACTAAAAGAAAAAGAAGCGGAAATCCAAAAACTCAAGGAATTATTGGAACTCTACGAAAGAGTTTCCAAGCTGGGAGAAGTAGAATTACTCACAGCTGAACAGACCCTTAACGCCCACGAAACCACAGCAAATCTAGCCAGAAACGAACTTATAGAAATGAGGGATAGGTTCAAAGGACTGGGCCAAGTCAATTCCGAGCGAAAAACCGCAATCTTAGAGATCGTGAATGATAAAGAAGCTCCTCTACCTAGCCTTGCCAATAAATTCGAAGAGATGGGAAAGAAGGACGATTACTTTTATTCGGACTTTTTTAGGATTATCGCAAACCTAGATCTACCGGAATCCGAAGCCAGATCTCTTTGGAAAGAGATCTACGCGCATGCAGAAAGTTTAAGCAAACAATTGGGCAGAAGTATGAACTTCGTAGTCGCACTTTTAGATTATATTTATCTAAAGAACAGACTAATAGAAAACCCTAAGATCGTGGATATCTACTCTTTCGAAGAGATCATCCTAAACGCAGTCATAGACGAAGGAACGGGCATCTACAATAGGAGATATTTCAATCTAGTACTGAATAAAGAGATCACTAGAAGCAAAAGATATAAAAGAAGTTTCTGCCTATTTTTGTTCGATCTGGACAATTTCAAAAAGATCAATGATACAAAGGGGCATTCTTTCGGAGACGATATCCTAAAACTGGTAGCCGGAACCCTTATGTATGCCTTTAGGACGGAGGACATCAGTTGTCGGGTCGGAGGAGAAGAATTTGCGGTTATTCTTCCGGAAACCACTAAAGAGAACGCAAGAGTGGCAATCGAAAGATTCAGGACTTATCTAAGAAATTCCTCTAAAAACGATTTTGGAATAGAAGTCACAGTCTCAGGAGGAGTCGCAGAATATCCTGCAGACGCAGACGAAAGTAATAGATTATATTCGCTCACAGACGCAAAACTATACGAGGCAAAAGCTGCGGGCAAAGACCGCATTACGTATACCTGATCACTTATCGTCTATCTGATATTCAATCTCTTTCGTAGTAATTTCGTTCAGCTTAGAGATCAAAAGTTCGTTCGTATTCGCCAAACGATCCGCCAAAATCCTCACCATCTTAGCGGCAAACTCAGGATTCGCGAGTAGATACCTTTCCAATTGTTGTTTGGATTCCACCGCAACCATTTCGGTATCCATTACCGCTCTCGCAGTGGCAGTTCTAGGCTTGGCTCTGAATAAAGCCATTTCTCCGAAAAAATCTCCCTTCTTCATTAAAGCCAAACGAGTAGCGGAGTTTTTATGAGTAAAAAATATTTCAACAGTCCCAGAGGTGATGATATACATCGAGTTGTTCAACTCGCCTTCTCTGAAAATAATTTGGCCGGCCTGGATATTAATTTTATTCATGAATTCCTAACTTTCAATTTAGACCGAAACATCTAAAAATCCGGTCCGTCTTATCTGACTTGGAAACTTTTCGTTTCCTAACTGACGGATCAAAATCCGACAGCCCTCAGAATATATCATCGGGTCAGAAAAGCCAATCTTTGAGCCAATTACGGGGGAAGGAACTCCCCTCCCCTATTCGATTTTCCAAGAGAGACTTGTTAGATTCGTCACAAATTGACGTTGGATCACTGCAGAATTATGTCTCATTAAAATGAGGTAATTTAGGGAATGGGGGGCGGCCCCACTCGCAGCGACCCATAGGGAATCGGTGGCCGAAGGCCATTTAAATCGCCGCTCGGGTCGCGCTGCTTCGATTTCGCGTTCCGCTCATCCGGGCTTCGCCCGGACTAAAGATCTACGCATCGCTGCCGCTTACTATTTCTGTGAACTCAGAGATCTTCGTACGAACTCTTAAGACATCCCATTTTTGAATCTTGGATCCTGGACCACACCTGACTCACGTATCTCAGATAAAGCATCCGCATAGGCGACCAGGATTTTCAGAGCAAATACACTTCTTTCTCTAATAAAACTATCTTCTGGAGACACTGGATCTCCCCCATTAATCAAATGTTCCACATCCCTAAAGATCAATTGTTCAGGAATATAACAGATCTTGGTATTCTTATAACTGCTAGCTCTCATCTCATTGATCGGAAAAGCACCACCTCTACCGGAAGAAACGGAGACAAGAAGTCCAGGCTTATGGCCCAATTGAGCCAGGCCCGCATGAAGAAAGAAATTTTTAATTGCAGGACTTGCCATTCCACCATACTCGGGAGTGATAACTACAAAACCTTCCGAACTTTTTAAATTTTCATCGATCGGTTTCCAAAAATCCGTCCAGGCGTTATCGTCGCTTGTCTGAGTAGAATCGTAGATCGGTAGAGGATTTTTCCCTAGGTCCAATGTCCAAGTTTCGACGGACATTTCTTTTAATTTAGAATTTAGAAATTCGCCTACTTTAGACGATTGAGATACTTTTTGTTGGGAGCCAACGATGATTCCAATTTTCATTCTATTCCTTTATTAGAAACCTGAGAGCGGAAAAAGTCCGCTGATCGGTCGTATGAGAACAGGATCAAAAGACCGGAGATTTCTCCAACGAGAAAAAAATCGACTTAGCTCAATCCGTACTTTTTCTTTAGGTTAGAAAGTTCTCTGAGAAAAGATTCTCTATTCTTAACCGTAAGAGGTTTAAGATCCAAGGTAACTCTTTCCCCAGGCTTGCGGGGTGAAATCGTTTCACCCCCCCGTCCTTCTTTCTTTTTCAGGAGAGTTTCCAGGTTTTTAACGGAAAGATCGCTCCCACTTTTGAGCAATTCCGAGACAGACTTTTGATCTAATCTTGCAATCGAGCTTAACTGTTTTACATATCTTTCAGTATAACCGAGTATCTTACCGACTTCTTCTGCGGTTTTTTTTCTTTCTTTTCTTAGGAACTGGATAGCCCGCCCGACTTCCCAAGGATTTAGGCTTTTACGTTTTTCGTTCTCCGCCAAGGCGATCTCATAACATCTATCTTCGGAGGCTTCCGTCTCAACGACAGGTATGGATTTCCAGCCGATCAGTTTTGCAGCCTGGAACCTTCTTTCTCCGGCTACTATCTGGAACTTTTTACCTAACTTGCGGACAACGATCGGCTCAATTAAGCCTAACCGTTTCATTGATTCCACAAGATCGCTCACATCTTCCTTTCCGAAAACCCTAGGCTGCTCCGGATTAGTAATAATATCGGAAAGAAGAATTTCCTTTTTAAGGGATTCATCCCCGCCGAAAGCTGTTAATAAATCCAGCCCTGCAAAATCAGATCTTTTTGCCATTCGCTCTCCTCATAACTTCTTCCGCCAAGGTAGAAAACATTTGCATCGCTTTAGGATCGTATTCGGATAAAAGTTTACGTTTTGCTTGAGACTGAGGAATTGCCTCTCTTCTATACACGACAGAATCGAACACAGGAAAATATTTTCGGACCGTTTCAGCAAGTCCGGAAAGCGCCCTCGAATCTTCGTACTGATTTAAAACGGCACCCAAAAGCCCAAGGCCTGGATTCGCTTTTTTACGGATCTTCTCAATTGTACCATGGAGATCCTTCAGTCCTTGCACACTAAATGCCCTTGTCTGTATAGGAACTAAAACAAGGTCTGCAGCGATTAAAGCATTCTCCAAGATCAAACCGAGAGAAGGAGGACAATCTATAATAATATATTCGTAAGAAGAACGGATCGGCAACAGAGCCTCTTTCAAAAGATCGAAATCGTCTCTCTCATAAGGTGTCGTAAAATTCGCCAAATGAATGGAAGAAGGAACCAAATCCAAACCTGGAGCCAGGTTCACAATAATTTCCGAAATATCTACTTTAGATTCTTCTTTATAACCTAAACTATGAAAAACGGATTTATCCGCTTGGCCGACATACAACTGAGTAATGTTTGCCTGAGCATCCCAATCCAATAACAAAACTTTTTTGCCGGCCTTTGCCAATGCTTCCGCAAGGCAGATGGAAACTGTAGTTTTACCTTCTCCACCTTTTTGATTCGAAACCGCAATGATCACGGACTCAAAAGAATGTTTTGTCTTTTTGGAAAAATACTTATCCAATACTTCGGTTTTGTATTTGCCCTTATTGTCTTTGGGCAGGGACCATTTTTCCGCCTTCTCCAGAAACTCATCTTCCGAACTTAAAACATATTCGGAGAGGACTTCTTCCACACTTAAAACCTTGGCTTTCACTTCAGACCTTGACCCTGATAATAGATCAGCTTTCATGACCGGATTTGTCAAGAAAACCTATGTCTCATATTGCTTTAAGAGCGAAAAAACCGAATTGAAACGATAGGGGAGGGGAGAATGCTAAGGTTTCTTCTCGGAAAAGGAATTCAAAGGGGATGAGATCATTTCACCCCAGCTCTAGGATGAAATGAAAATTCAGATTCGAATCATAAGCTCAATATTCTGCCTATTTGCCACAGCCGACTTGATCGCACAGGAGCCGGAATCTCCCCGAGAAATAAGATCAGAAACAAAACTATCCGGAACCGCGACAACCCAAAGTAAATTCCAGGCGATTTTATCCGAACTAATGACCAGAAGCTCCATCACAGGACTCGCAGGAGAAAATGGAGGCCAACATATTTTCGAATCCGGCACAAAGTTCCCAAATCTTTCCGGATTAAAAGCAGGATCCAGGATCACCTATAATAGAGAATTTGAATATGGAGGGATCGGATTAAAACATTGGTGGGAAACTTGGGAGATCAACCTGGAATACAGGACCACTTTCAAGAACCAAAGGACCGGAGAGGGAAGGGACGAGGACTTCTTTTTAGGAAGTGTAAGCAGAGAAAAAGGAACAAAGATCGATTTCGCCAACGCAAGCTTTTACGATACACCTTACACATTCACAGGGACCCAAAACTTTGCGGACGGAAGAGGAAAATTGAAAATGAAGGATGACAGGATTGGCTTTCTGGTCAGAAAATATTTCGGCGGAGCAAATCCCGATCCCAGAAAACCCGGGTCAGGTCTTTATCTTACAGGCGGAGCCTATTATACATTCTATAAATATTATCTATACGACGTAATGCAATGGATCGCTACCGTACCAGTCACCTATGGCCCGATAGGTATTGGGCTCAGTTATTCCATTTCCACCTGGGAAGTTCCATTCGGATTCGGTTATAGATATTCCGACGGAACTTGGATGTTTGAGGCAAACCTTTCTGGAAATGTATGGTACTCACATTTCAGGGATTATCATTACCAAAGAAATCTAAACTTTATAGGAGATTCTTCCGGCTTCGGACTGGAAACCAGTGTAGGAGCAGGATACATTCTTCCCTCTTGGCTATTCTTCCTAAAATTGACCGAGCATAGATTGTATGGGGAAGGAAGTTTTCAGACCCAAGGCGGCCTAAACAGAGAGGACATTATTTCCAATTATTCAGGAAGATACAGAAACTACCTGAGCACAAAACAATATTCAATTGAATTCCAAGTGAGCCATTTTTTATGAAAAACAAACTTTTACTGATCAACTTAGGCGGTCCTAGAAACGCAAAAGAAATCCCGAAATTTTTGAAAGATCTATTCGAAGATCCTTTAGTATTCGATCTTCCTCTCCCTGAATTTCTTAGGATCAGACTTGCAAGAAGGATCGCAGAAACAAGAGCTAAAAAAGTGGAAGAGACTTATGCTTCTATGGGCTTCGGAGGAGGTTCACCACTTGTTTCCGAAACGGAAAAACAAGCCGAGGGATTGAAAAAACTTTTAGAAGAGTCCGGAGAAAAATGGGAAGTCAAGACCGCGATGTGCTGCGGATATCCGGATATTAGAGAGCTCCCCTCCGATTGGACTGATCCTAAAGAAGGGGTGGTAATTCTTCCGCTCTTTCCTCATTTTTCCAGATCCACAGTCCTTTCCACTGCGATGCTAATGGAAAAGCAGTTAGGATACTGTCCTGCTTCAGACCCGCTTTGGGTAAGACCGTTCTCCGAAAGAAAAGAATATTTAGAATCCATCCGAGATTTGATCCTGGATTTTTTCCAGGGCAAACTTTCCGAAAAAGATTTTTTGCATATCAAACAGGAAAAGATTTCCGACTGGCAAAACTTAGACATAGTATTCAGCGCACATGGGATTCCTCTTCGGTTAATCAAAAAAGGCGATGTGTATACGAAAGAGATCGAAGAGAATGTAAAAGCTATCACATCTCTTTTGAGAGATAAAGGTTACAAAGGACAGATACATTTATCTTACCAGAGTAGGGTAGGACCTAGCAAATGGACAACGCCTAATACTTTGGACAAGATCCAGGAATTAGGACAAAAAGGGACAAAAAGAATAGCAGTTTATCCCATCAGTTTTATCAGCGATCATTTGGAAACATTGGAAGAGATCGGAGTTCAGATAAGAGACCATGCTCTCCAGAACGGGATTTCGGAATATTATAGAATTCCAGCGCCGGGAACTTATCCTGCATTCTTAGAGGCGTTAGCAAAATTTGTGTTTGAGGCAAAACACTCCGCTCAAAAAGGCGGACAGTTAAGTTGTATCTGCAAAACTTCGGGCGGATGGGATCCTAAAAAAGAGAAGGTAGCTTGCAATTGTTTCTCTTAATCATGTCCAATTTTCATAAACCGGATTGATCTATAGATAGAAATCGACTTCTATAGGAGAGAAAATATGGACGAATATTTGATTTTAATGCGATTGGATCTGATCACAAAAGATGCTCAACCTTCTCCGGAACAAATGCAAGTGTATATGAAAATGTACCAGGATTGGGTGGGTGGGATCGCCGCTCAAAATAAATTCGTAGGTGGAACAGGACTATCTACGGAAGGAAAAGTCATCAAATCCGGGCAGATCATCACTGACGGGCCATTCGCCGAAACGAAAGAATCAATAGCAGGTTTTATCACAATCAAAGCCGAAAATTTTGAAGAAGCAGCCAATATCGCTAAAGAATGCCCGATCCTAAATGGCCCTGGCAATAGTGTGGAAGTGAGAAAGATAGTAGGCCTAGACGGTACACGTTAACCGAAACATATATATAGCGTCAATCTTATGCAAAGTACGGAGATATTACCTCATCTATTCAGAAATGAATACACAAAGATAGTCTCCGTTCTTTGCAAACATATAGGATTCGAAAGACTCGAAATCGCCGAAGAGATCGCAAGCGAGACATTTTTAACCGCGACAGAAACTTGGGGAATAAAAGGAAATCCGGAAAACCCGATCGCCTGGCTTTATGCCGTAGCAAAGAACAAAGCCAAAAATTACCTGCAAAGAAATTCAGTCTTTCAAAATAAGATCCTTCCCGAACTTACCAAAACACATACGGAGAATATTGAATCTGAGATAGACCTCTCCCCTGAAAATATATACGACAGCCAGCTCAGAATGATGTTCGCGGTCTGCCATCCTTCTATTTCTCCGGAAGCGCAGGTCGGACTTTCTCTTAGAATATTATGCGGTTTCGGGATAGAAGAAATAGCGGATGCATTCTTAACCAATAAAGAAACGATCAACAAAAGGCTGTTTAGGGCTAAAGAAAAATTAAGAGAAAAGAAGATAGCCATTCAACTTCCCGAACCGGAAGCCATAGAAGATAGATTAGATTCCGTCCTCTACACGATCTATCTGTTATTTAACGAAGGATATTATTCCATCAGTCAAAACAAAACTTTACGTAAAGATCTTTGTTTAGAGGCAATCCGTCTCTGCAGCATGCTTGTGGAGAATCGGATCACGGACAAACCTCAAGTATACGCACTTCTCGCGCTGATGTGTTTTCATACTTCAAGATTCGAAGCGAGACAAGATGAGAATGGAGAACAAATCTTATACCAAGATCAGAACATAAATTTATGGAATTACGATCTGATTGCTAAGGGAGAAATTTTCTTAAACAAAGCAGCCATCGGAACCAAGCTCACAAAGTATCATTTGGAAGCTGGGATCGCTTACTGGCACACTCGAAAGGAAGATACGAAAGAAAAATGGGAAAATATTTTGCAGTTATACAATCGTCTACTGCAGTTAGAATATTCGCCGATTGCAGCTTTAAACAGGACGTACGCTCTTTCAAAAGCAAATAGCAAAGAGGAAGCGATCGTGGAAGCGGAAAAATTAAACATAAAAGAAAATCATTTTTATTTTGCTCTTTTAGGAGAATTATATTTAGATATAGATAGATCCAAGTCCGAGCAACATTTTCGCAAAGCTCTTTCGCTTGCAAAAACTTCTCATGACAAGATCAGCCTCCTGAAAAAGATCGATCAATTTTCAAAGTAATCAAATGTTGAAAACTAAGAATACAAAACATATTAGCATCACTATTCCTATTGCCCAAAAGATAGCTTATGAATATCTTTCGGAACCGAAAAATTTCCCGGAATGGGCCTCCGGTTTATGTAAATCAATTTCACCACTAGAAAATGGAGAATGGTCCATCGACTCTCCCATGGGCAAATTGACCGCCAAATTTACGGATAAAAACCAGTACGGGATCTTAGACCATTATGTGATATTCAGTCCTGAAAATATTTCCTATAATCCGCTCAGGATCATAGAGAATGGAGAGGGAAGTGAACTGATCTTTACATTATTCCAGACGGAGGGAATGAGTTCCGAAAAATTCGAAGAGGATTCGAACTGGATCAAAAAAGATCTAGAAGAACTTAAAGAAATCCTAATAAATAAATTTTATCGCTGATCAGGTCAAAGTATCTTGGTCATAAAGAGAGAAGGCTCTCTCTAAAATGGATTTTAAACCGATACCGTTCCGGAAATTGCCTTCGACCCTGATATCGGGCGGAAGAATTCTATTCAAATCCCGGTTAAAAGCATGGAGCTGAGGTCCATAAACCGGAAGTGCGTCTTTCCACACGGTCACATAGTGATTCAAAGGAATCCCACTTTCGGAGAATAATTTTTTACGATCTTCTTCCACGACTGAGATGATCTCTTCTTCCGTTTTGGAGGAAATTTCCCGATCCCCTGCGCCACCCATGATAAAAGTTTCGGAGTGTATTCCGTCGGAGGTCCTACCGGAGAATATAAAGTCGTTGAACAGGATCCCTCTGGACCTGATCCCCAATTCGGAAGAAAAACTTTTATGATCTTTAGGGAACAATATTCCGAAGCCTTTCTTTCCGTTTAAGATGGAATCCTTTCCGAAACGAGTCACGCTTACTATAGGCAAAGTATCCAACATTCCTTGGTAAGATTTGAATTCTTTATATTCCGATTTCAATAGTTTTAATGCAGTTCCAAGATTCGTAGCAATTGTGATCTTAGACTTAGGATAAGTCGCTCTTAGTTCTTTTATACTGGAAATATCCTGGTTATATTTGATCTTTCCTTGTGATGATACTCTTGCCTCCAGAGCGCCTAACAAGCTACCAATACCGCCTCTAAAACTTACAGTTCCTCTTCTTCCTGGAAGGAGTTTCGGTTTTCCTTTTCTAGAATTTTTTAGATTTAGGATATTTTTCCAAAGAGGCGCCTGTTCCGGGAGAAATTTCCCTAACACAAGTTCTGCCGACATCGCATCCAGATCGCCAGCGTATATTCCGCCTAACGCAGGTTCCAGAATTTTGCTAAGTGCTTTTTCCCCCAGCACTCTTTTGCCCCATTGATAAACTGATTCGCCAGGCAAAGGTTGAGAAGGAACGGTTAACACCGAGAATGCAAGAGAGATTATTTCGAAAACGGAAAGAGGCATTCTTTTCATCTTTCCGTCGGAAAATATATAACGTTTTTTAGATGCTGGATTGGAAAATAGAATATCCAGCCCTAAACGGGAAGCAAGGTTCTCCAATTCCCAACAATTTATGATCCCGTTGGCCGCCCTCTCGACGATCCCGTACTCCGTTCGTACGGAACGGATGAGACCACCCGAACTTTCCCTTTTTTCCAGTACTAATACGGACTCACCCTTCTCTAGAGAAAGGAATGCATGCAGAAGGCCGGTAAAGCCTGCACCGATTACTATATGATCCGGAACCCATTTCGCCACGGATACAAAGTAATGGAATGGAAACTATTGGCAATTAAATCCTAGATTTTCTTTCAAAAGGAGGAAAAGTTTTTATCAAGTTCAGAATTCGAATCTGTAACCCATGGTATATTTGGTCTCCATTCCGGAGAAACTTCCACCGTTGGAAACCCCGCTCCCTACACCGACGCTAGAAGGCGCCGCGGAGATAACCATTCCTCTACTCTGACCGTCCGAAAACTGGACCACCGATTTGACTGAATTCGCAAATATATATGAATCGATCAGATTTAAAAGATAGATCCCGCCTAACACGTATAAAGCGCCTTGGTATTCCCTAAAGTTTTTATCCGCTTCTTCTCTTTTTAACTGAACCTGACTTGATTGATTCGCTAAATAAGCATCAATAGGAGATAAAGAAGGAGTAGCGGCAGCCTGAGCTTGGCCAAGTGCAGCAAGTGTAAGACTTTCTCTCGTATATGGATTTCCTAAATCTCCATATTCTTTTACGGAAGTTCTATAAACTCTGAATTTGTCGTAAGCAACGAATGCAGCAGCCGCGAATAGGGTAGGGTAGAGTAAAGATTGGAACTTTCTATCCGTATAATATTGGCCCCAGCCAGGCACGGCCGCGGATCTCATGAGCGCATTTAAAGGACGTTTTGCTTCCTGTTTGCGAAGTTCTTCTTGGCGACGAGCTTCTTCATCCGCTGCAGCTTGTTTTTTTAGGTCTTCTTCTTTTTGTTTCTCTTCTTCCAGATGCCTCTGAGCGGCTTCCTTATCTTCTTGCTCTTTTTTATCCGCTGCGAGTTTGTCTTCTTCCTCTTTACGGATCTTCTCCTCTTCGTCGTCGTCCACGTCTTGGAAAAGGATCTTCAAAATGAGGTCTTTATCTACTTTACGTTTTCCTGATTCTGTTTGGAGAAGAACGGAATGCTGATTTTGAGTTATGATATCCCCTTTTACTTTTCCACCTTCTCTCAACAGGATGGTAACGGGAAAGATCCCGATAGGAGCAAAAACGATCAATAAGATCGGTATAATTTTTTTTAAATGCAAAGATAACATTTCAAAAACGAAAAAGTGTTACACCACTAAAGTCCCCAAAGTATTGGACGAAAAGAAATTAATTTCCAAATGAGCCCTTTCTAAGGGAAGAACAGCTATTGGACCCGAATATTTCAGAAAGAGAGTCAAATAGACTGAGAAAATACCTTGGTTTCAGGGCTTTTTCTTCTCAAACGCATGTCCAGACCTGTGCATGCATTCCTTAAGAAAGGTTTTCCCAGGTCGGTTAAAACGAGGGTTTTTCCTTTCCATTCTATTAAATTATCGTCTTCCATACTGGTCAAATAGAGGCGAACCTCTTCAAAAATCGGATCCGGAACTTCCACTTTTCCCAAAGTAGAAAGTTTTAGAATGAGTTCTCTTTGTACCAAATCTTCGGAATTTAATTTATGTCCCCTGAGTATTGCCTGCCCGTTTTCAGAAATTCTCCTCTGGTATTTTTTCAGGATCTTTTCGTTCTGATAAAAACAATCCCAACTGTCCGAAATTGCAGACACACCCAAGCCTAAAAGCAGGTCGGTGGACTTGGTCGTATAACCCATAAAATTTCGATGAAGATTTCCGTTCTGATAAGCCGTGTATAGAGAATCGGATTCTAAAGCAAAATGGTCCATTCCAATTTCTTTATATCCCGCGTTTAGAAAAAGTTCTCTTCCGATCTCATAGAGCTCCCTTTTCTCTTCGCCCTTAGGAAGATCGTCTTCGGTAAATAATCTCTGCGCCGCTTTGATCCAAGGAACGTGAGCGTAACTGTAGAATGCAATTCGATCCGGCATAAGTCCCAAGGTCTTTCGGATCGTTTCTTTCATACTTTCTTTGGTTTGTTTGGGAAGTCCATAGATCAAATCGAAATTTACGGAATGATATCCTAACTTACGCGCTCCCTCTGTGACCGCCGCAGTTAGTTCGTAAGGTTGAATACGATTCACTAATCTTTGCACTTCCGGATCGAAGTCTTGGACACCCAAGCTGATCCTTGTAAATCCGTATTTAGCTAAAACTTCTAATTGAGATAGTCTCGTCCTTCTTGGATCCACCTCTAACGAAAATTCCGGAGAATCGGATACCTTCCAAGAATCTAAAATTGGCTTTAATAAACTTTCCAAATTGGACTCGGAAAGATAAGTGGGAGATCCTCCTCCCAAATGCAGCTCTCTCAACTCACGCTTGGTCAGCTCGGGAAGTTCTTCCTGATATTTTCTGAATTCTTGCAGAACCGTTTCTATGTAAGGATCTTCTACTGAGTGGTTTTTAGTGATAGAAGTATTACATCCGCAAAACGAACAGAGAGTCTCACAAAAAGGAATATGAAGATATAATGCTACGGAAGAATCATCCGGAAGCAATCTTCTATGAAGCGCGTCTATCCATTCCTCTCGGGTAGGATTATCTTCCCAATAGGGCACAGTAGGATAACTAGTATACCTAGGAGCCGGAACATCGTATTTTCGAATTAGATCGGATTTGGAACTCATACGAAAGCCTCACGTATTGTATTTACGAAAGTTCTAATATTCGCTTCCGGGGTTTTTGGTAAAACTCCATGCCCTAAACCGCAGACCCATCCTGCCCTTTTTTCAGGGGAAAGATCTAAGAATGGTTTAATCCATCGATTTAGATATTTCTTAAATTCTTCAGGCTCCATGAACAATAGCGCCTGATCAAAATTTCCCTGCACGAAATGGGAACCGTTCCCTAAGAAGCCAACGATATCGGTTCTGTGATCCATTCCAAATCCGGTCAAACCGGGGACTTCCCTAAGAGACTGCAGGGATCCTTGGGCCAAATTTTTGGCGTAATAACCTATCTTACCTGGAAACGCCTCTACCAAAACTTTAATGGTAGGCAAGATAGCCTCTTGGAAGAACCCAGGAGAAGCATCTCCTGCCGCCGTATCAAAGATCATCACGATCTCTGCGCCACCTTCTAATTGTAGACGTATGTTTTCCTTTAGTAAAGCAAGGATCTTCTCATAAAAACCTTCTCTTAGCTTCGTGGAAATTTTAGGAAGTATTAGATTTCCGTCATGTTTTCCCTGGGTGGCATAACAGAACAAGGTCCAAGGTCCTCCGATAAATCCGATCAAGGATTTATCTTTGGCGATCCTTTTTCTGGTCTTGATTACTGCGTCCTTTTGAAATCCCATAAATTCCACCGCTTGCCCCAAAGGGTAAAACTTATTCAGGTCTTCTACAGTGGAAAGATGCCAACCGAGCTTCGGACCTTCATCTCCGAAACGTAAGCCCATTCCGAACGCCTCTAAAGGAAAAAGAATGTCGGAAAATAAAATTGCAGTATCGAAGTCGAAATCATCCACAGGACCAAAAGCGACTTCTGCCGCAAGGTCCGGAACCTTGCACAATTCTTCGAAAGAATGTTTTTTTCTCAAATTTTGATAATGCCAATGATAACGGCCCGCCTGGCGCATCATCCAGACCGGAGGAGTAGCCTGAGGCTCCAACTTTAGCGCAGCTTGAAATCTAATATTAGACATTTTTTAAGTCTCCGATCCATTGATAGCCGACTCCTCTCACGGAACGGATCGCATCTTCGCCCCTATCTCCGAAGGCTTGGCGCAATCTAACAATGGAATTATCTATAGTTCTATTTGTGGGGAATTTTTCCTCTCCCCAAAGGCGGTCCAGGATCTCATCTCGGCTGACCGTTCTTCCTCTTTCTTCCACTAAAAAGTTTAAAAGAGCACAGTCTCTTTTAGAAAGATGGATCTCTTCTTTGGTGGGAGTCAGAATAGAATATCCGTAAAAATCCAGAAGGTATCCTTCATAGGAATATTTAGCCTGTTTTATGGAATGTTTATGAGATTCTAATACGTGTTTTACCCTGATTAGCAATTCCTTTAAATGAAACGGCTTGGGTATAAATTCTTCCGCACCTAGTTCGAATCCTCTCAAACGTTCCGGCGCTCCCGAATGTGCGGTTAAAAATAAAAACGGAGGACAATCTTTTCTGGATTTTAATTCTTCCGCTAACTCAAATCCGTCTCCGTCAGGCAAACGAACATCTAAAAGGATAAGATCCGGTTTGGATTCAGCGGCTAAAACTTTCGCAGACTGAGCAGAAACGGTCCAAACCATTTCATATCCTTCTTTTTCCAATCGTTCCTTTAGAGTTTCTCCTAAAGAGCGATCGTCTTCGACTAATAATAATTTCGCTTTCACTCGCCGTTTCTCCTTCGGGAGGTATATGAGGGCAAAATTAACTCCGCCAAAAATCCACCCGACTCTGAATTTCGAACGGAAAAATTTCCACCCATTCTTCCGGCTAATTTTTCGGCTATATACAATCCGACTCCTGTACCGCTAGTGCTTGTGTGTCTTAAAAATAATCTTCCTAATAGTTTAAAATCGCCGGAGAAACCTTTTCCGTTGTCCTCGAATTTGAATTTGATCTTATCTCCAGGAATCGGCTCAGAAAGAATTTTTACCTGAGTGGCTCCTCCATGTTGCACTGAATTTTCCAAAAGATTCCTAAAAATACTTTCTAAGGCTCTTCTGTCCGCAAACACTTTGGTTTCTTTCCATTCAGTTTGGATGTCCAACTCGGACCATTCCTCTCTCAGACTTTCTTCCCAGTGTTGGAGGTCCAACTCTTCTAAATATAATCCTTCGGATCTCATTAGGCTCGCAAGATACAAGGCCTTGTTCATCTGAGACTCGATCCGGTCCGAATCTTTTAACAATCTATGAAGAAGTTTGTCTTTGCCTGCTTCCACACCTTCTTCCAGTAGGCTCTCTGCTTGTAGCCTAAGACTTGCCAAAGGTGTTTTCATTTCATGAGTGACTGTGGAGAAAAAATCGTGAATTAGCTTATTTCTTTTTTCCTCCCGGAAAGTTAACCAAATTAAGGTTACTCCGCCGCTCACTAACAAAAGTAGAAAGAAGGCGCCTTCCATTTTGATCATGGAACTTTGTCTTTCTAATTTTTCTAAAAAATCGACATCAATCTGAGATCCCAAACGAGCGGCAAGTTCAGTCGCCATTCTATTTTGCCTTAATCCCAAAAAAAGCCACCACACTCCGAGCGAAACCGTAGTCACAACCCAGATTACCGGCAAAACGATCTTTTTGGAATCGAAGACCTTCATACTTTCAGTTTTTTTAATGCGAAATCCGCTTTCTCTAATGTTTCAAAAAGTATCTTATCCGAATGAGCATAACTTAAGAAACCGACCTCATAACCGGAAGGAGCTAGATATATTCCTTCTGCAAGAAGCGCATGGAATACTTTTGCAAAACCTTCCTTATGTCCTGCAGGGATCCGATCCACCGTGCGAATAGGGGAGGGTGACTTTTTATGAAACCAAAATAAAGAAGAATGCAGGCTGGAATCCCAATCTCCTTCGGGATCTCTTTCCTTTAGAATAGAGACCATCCCGGAAACAAAAGACTTAGTGCGGCTCTCCAGAACGTTCCACACATTTTCTTTTTCGCATTTTTGCAATGTGGCAAGGCCCGCTCTCATTCCGAAAGGGCTAGCGCTTAACGTTCCCGCTTGGTATACAGGCCCTTGAGGCGCGACTAAGTCCAATAGATCCGCTCTGCCTGCATAAGCTCCAACCGGGAATCCTCCGCCGATGATCTTTCCGTAAGTCACTAAATCAGGTGCGATCCCTAATTCTCCGCTCATTCCGGTTAGGCCAACTCTGAAACCGCTGATCACCTCGTCAAAAAGTACGAGACTTCCGTGTTTTCTTGCGATCTCAACGATCTTGGACAGGAATTCTTTTCTTTGTATTAATAAACCGTAATTTGCTGGCAAAGGTTCTATCACTAACGCCGCGATATTTTTGCCTTCTTTTACGAAAAGTTCCTCTACCGCTTTTTCATCGTCCAATGGTAGGACCAAAGTATTTTTGATCAGCTCGGAGCCGATCCCCGCGCTATCGGAAGAAGATTCTCCGGCGAGCCCCGAACCTGCTTTTACCAGCAAAGCGTCCAAATGTCCGTGATAACATCCGTCGAATTTCAAGATTTTATCCCTACCCGTAGCGGCGCGGGCGACACGTAATGCGCTCATTACCGCTTCGGTCCCGCTATTCACGAATCGGATCTTTTCGACCCATGGAATTTTAGAGACGATCCACTCAGCGAGTTCCAATGAATAAGGCTCTGCGGCTCCGAAACTCCAGGCAAGTCCTACGGTTTCAGACACGATCTTTTGGACATCTTCGTCCCTATGCCCCAAGATTAACGGCCCGAAGCTTAAACAATAATCGATATATTCTTTTCCGGAAACATCTGTAAGTTTTGCGCCCTTCCCGGATTGGAAGAATACAGGATCTCCGCCTACGGAACGAAAAGATCTAACGGGAGAATGTACCCCGCCCGGCGCTACTTTTTTTGCTCTTTCAAAAAGTTCCTTAGAACTTGGAAACATTAGCCTAAAATCTCCTTTCCTCTTCTCGCGGCATAAGTGATCAAATAAGATGCACCTGCTCTAGAAAACACCTGCCAGGTTTCCTTAAGAGCATCTTCAAATTTACAAAATCCGTTCTCGGCAAGCAATGCGATTGATGCATATTCACCGCTCACTTGGTACGCGCCTACAGGTAATCCTGTTTGTTCTTTGATCGGTAATATTAGATCTATGGAAGTAATACCAGGCTTGACCATCAAAAGATCCGCACCTTCTTCCGTGTCTCTTATGGAAGAAAGAATAGAATCTTCTCTGTTTCTAACATCTATCTGATAAGAAGAGCGATCTCCATGCCCAGGAGCGGACTCTGCCGCCTCTCTGAATGGACCATAAAAATGGCTCTTGAATTTTGTGGAATAACTCATGATCGGAACATGCTGAAAACCGTTAGAGTCCAGAATATTTCTGTGGCTTTTGATCCGTCCGTCCATCATGTCGGAAGGAGAGATACCATCCGCACCCGATTCTGCGTAACAAAGCGCAAGTTCGGAAAGCCTTTTGACGGAGCTTACGTTTTCTATTCTACCTTTCGGATCTAAAAGCCCGCAATGTCCGTGAGTGGTTAGAGAGCAAAGACAGGTGTCCACCCATAGAAAGGCCTCTGGGAATTTGGATTTAATACTACCAATTACGTTTTTATAAAATGATTTCGGAATGGAATCATCCGACTTTTTTTCAGGAACCAGAAATAAAAGGAAATGTTCCACACCATTCTTTAGATCCGATTCGATTTGAGACAGAATGGATCCTTGGCTATCACGGAAAACTCCCGGTAAGGAGGACATTTTTTCCGGAGATTTAAGACTTTCCGCCACAAATATCGGCTGGACCAGCTTTTTAGGGTTCAAACTCTCTGAAGATACCAAATTTCTGAGCGGGGCATTGATACGATTTCTTCGCAAACCCAACAAACTCTCGGAACTCATACAGCACCTCTTTTTGCAAAAAAATCCTGGACCTCGCCCCTACAGGCCCTTTCCCAAGATTCAAAATTAGGGAATGCGAAAATTTTCGCAGAATCACCTAATATTTTTCTAATATATTTATACGTGGCTCCGGTCCCGCAAGAATGAATGCGCGACCCTATTTCAGGATTCTTTTTATAAGCCCTATCAAATTGAGAAGCGCTCATCCAGAAAAAGTGGGAATATCCGGAAAGATCCGGCTGCTCCGAATCGAAATCAACTTTGTAAGTTACAAATCTTTTCCAGACGCCTTCGATGATATCGCTTTCCTCATGGGTGAGTTTGATGAAATCAGGATTGGATTCGTAAAAACTAACGATAGTTTTTGCATCTTCTTCGCCTAAACCATCTGTGGAACCGTTCACCCAAACGTCTCTGGAGGCCAATTTTTCCCAGGTTTTTGCACCTGCTACGATAAAGATCGTCTCTGGCCCCGGCAATTCCCAGTCTTTAGGCAAAGAATCCGCGCGGGAAACAAACCAAAATTTTTCTTTTGGAAGGGAAGTCTGTAAAGGAGAACGCTTCATTCTAAAACCCTGTTTTGGTTTCGGAAAAATAAGATCCAAAGAAGAGGGCAAAGGTAACTCTTCTCCGTTCCAGCGATCAAAAGCGTCTAACTCGGAACCGGAATCGGTTTTACCTCGGACGAATAAAAAATCAGCAGGACCCCCTAAGATCACAGAAACTCCGATCTTTTGGTGGCAACCTCCGCCAAAATAAGAAAGAATTTTTCTCTCTTCTAAAACTGCCGCTTCTTCCTTTCCGTTCAAAAGTGGAAGTAGGAGCCTTTTAGTCTTTTCATCGCCTTTTCTGATCTCTGCCGCAAGCGCACCTTGCGCAGGTGCATTCGGATTTTTTGATAAAGGCAGAACCATAAAAAGTTCGTTAGCGATCGCGGATCTGATCTCTTTCCTAACTTCTGAATATTCTTCCGTAGAAGAGAAAGAAAAATTTTCGGAAAGAAGGCGATCCAAAGCGGCTTTTGCCACTACAATACCCGAAACCTCAGGATCGGATTTCCATTTGTGGAGTCTAGTCTGTACATTCCCCCGCACCGGATGAAAACTGATCGGCAAATTTTGGAGCCGAGAGGGGAGTGCACTCGGAAGAAACGCAGAAAGATTATATTCTCTTCTTGGACTCGAAGAATGGATCTTAATTTCTTTAGGAGGATTCTCGTAAGAAGATCTCTTAAAGAGCAAAACATCTCTCTGGTCTGCACGAGGAAGCACCATTAAAATTTCGGTGCCGTCATGACCTTCCAGATCCAAGTCTTTAAAGGAGTGAACGACTATATCTACATTCCCTTTGACAAGTTCTTTAGTTAAGTCTTGGGTAAAAACACCTCTACTTCCCATTTTCCAAAGTGGAGTAGTTAGATCTTGATCCCCGCTTGATTCTTTGAAAAAAAGTTGGAGCTCCAACTCGGGATACAATTTACGCAATTGATCTTGTACGAGGCAGGTCTGTAATTTAGCGAGGGAACTTTTTCGGGAACCGATTCTTAAAACGTCGGACAAGGTAGGTCATCCCAACCGAATACAAATTGATGAGCTTCTAGTTCTCTTTCTTCCAAAAGCTCGTCTAAAACGGATTTTAATTCTTCCTTTACTTTTCTAGTTCTTTCTTCCGTTTCTTTCAAGGAAGAAAGCATCTCTGCAAAGGAAATATATACGATATCTGTGGGCCAAGATTCTTCCAAAGGCTCTTCTCTAAAATCTAAGACCAAGGCTCCAGGAGTCAATTTATCCATCCAGGCGGATAAGTCCATAGGAGCTGCGATCACCCAAGCTTCGCCATTAGGAGACCAGTCCTCCATAAAATGAGACTCGGAACCTGAAACGGAAGATAAAAATTCCAAACGATGGCGGTTACGTCCGACAATCTTAGTTTTTCTATTAGAATGAGAAAGCCAAGGTAGAATCTTTTCCGCAAGTTGACCTGTCCCGAAAAGTACAATCTCCTTAGGAGGATTTGAAGCTTGGGATAGATATTTATCCGCTAAACCGCCGTAAGATTGTTCTCCTAAATTTTGCAAGTAGCCGGAACGAAGAGTTCTGCAGTCTTCGATCAGATTGTCTCTGAGTTTTGCAAGATAATCTCCGAAAGCAAGATCAGGTAATTCTTGGAATCTTTGTTTGAATTGAGAGAGAACTTCTGTCTCTCCGAACAATTTAGATTTTAAACCGGAGATAATTTCGAGAAGAAGCCTGTACGCTTCGTAACCGGATTTACTTTCCCAATGAGGAGGAAGATTTTCCGGATGAGGATGGATCCTGGAATCGGAAACAAGAACGGTGCGCATACAAGTCTTCCAAGAAAACGCATCTGGAAGAGATAACAAATCCCTGTCGGAAGATTCAGAGTGAAAAACTTGTAATGTGGACCACATCTATCTTCGATCATACCTAATTTAGGGCCTGATTTGTCAAAATACTGTCAGAGAGATCCGAAAAATATTCCTCTTGCAAGCGTTGAGAACGAATTTCAAAATGACTTTATGGTTTGGGACATAGGCCTCCAAGATAAAATCGTTTATCTAATCGTTGGCTCTGCAGCGGTGTATTTGAGCTTTCCGCTCGTTTCTTCCATTAAAAGTTTATTCAGCAAAACCCAAACTAAGGAGACAAGTTTCGGTTGTTACGAGCTAGCCTGCTCCTCTTGTGAAGTAAAGATTGATAAAAATCAAAAAGTATCATCTAAACGAAAGCACGGATAACTCCAAAAGAGTCATCGCAATCCCATCTTCATTATTTGAATATTTGGTAATATAAGAAGCGCCTTCTTTCAAAATAGGTACCGCATTCTTCATCGCAAATCCGTATCCGGAAGAAAAAAGCATTTCTCTATCGTTCAATTCATCCCCAAAAGAGATTACTCCTGTCTTGTCCAAATTGGAGGAATTTAAATACGATTGGATAGCTGTCCACTTGGAGACTCCTTTTTCCAATACTTCCAAACAATACGAAACTCCAGGGATTTTGGTAATTACTGTCCTATATTCCGCAGCTTCCGGTAAGGATAGAAGTTCCGCTTCCAGTTCGACCAATTCTTCCTTTATTAAGGAAAGATAACATACTACAAGGGCTCGATCGGAAGAATGTTCCAGAAGATCGCCGACCGTCTTGGTTCTTGCGATATCTCCACCTGAATAATTATGATATTTTTCATCCGTGATTGGGGACTCTACCAGGATATCGATCCCTTCTTCAAAGCGGTCCACATGGAGAAGGGGAGAATAACCCTTCTTCTTTGCTAAAGATAAAACCGCTAATGTCGCTTTTTCGGAAATATATGTTTCCGAAATTCTTTCCCCATTCGGAGAACTTCGGAGCACCTGCCCATTATTGGCCACCACGGTCACATTCCCCCGAAACTCTTGCGCGTAGGGAAGAGCGGAAGAAAACCTTCTACCCGTAGCGATGATCAATCCGACTCCTTGGTCCAATGCGGATTGCAAAACATAATGATTCAAACTGGAAATAGAAGCTCTGGAATCCAGAAGTGTTCCGTCCAGATCCATAGCAATCGTATGAAAGGGAAGAAGTTCCTCCAGTTTGGGGAATTTATGAGAGTGAGAATTCGGAGAAATTTTCAAAGGGACCTGCGTCTTTTCCAATAGACCCGAGGGCAGGAGTTCCTTCCACCTCCTTTTTTCGTTTCCAAAAGAATCAAAACTGATTGCCTGGAAGAATGGAACTCAGTCTGGCATATTCTCCCTGTCCGAACGACACATTCATCTTCTATCATCTAATCTCCGGAAAAACCAAAGCGCCATTTTCTATCAAAGAAGAACTATACGATGTGGAACAACTGAACCAATTCGCAGATAAAGGAAAATTCCAGGCCACAAAAATTTCATTCGCAGCACTATTCCATGTGGCAGACAAATACTCCCTTTTGGATAGCGGATCTGCACTTGGTAGGAACTGCGGCCCAATCATAGTAAAAAAGGCGGGATCCTCTGTAGGAACTCCTAACGGAAAAAAAATTCTGGTTCCTGGGCTCTGGACTACTGCCAACTTGCTTACACATCTGTATTTAAAAGGGGATTTCACCCCGGTTCCTACACGTTATGATCTGATCCTAGATAAAGTAAAAAATGGAGAAGCAGACTTCGGAATAGTCATCCACGAGGAAAGATTCACTTACGAAGCAAGAGGACTCACCAAGGTAGAAGATCTAGGAGAATGGTGGGAAGGAACAACCGGTGCACATATTCCGCTCGGATGTATTGCGATCCGCAGAGATCTTTCTCCTCAGATAAAATATGACCTGGATTCGGCGATTAAGGAAAGCCTTTCTCTCGCATACCAAAACAGAGAAAGTATGTACGATTATATCTTAAAACATTCACAAACCACGACCAGAGAAGTTGCGGATGCGCACATAGATCTGTATGTGAACGAATTTTCTAAAAGTTTAGGAAAAGAAGGAGAAAGGGCCATCCGCTTATTACAGCAAAAGGCCCTTGAAACAGGATTACTTCCTCCGGAAAAAGAGAAGGAATTATTCCTTTAACTTTTCAGTTCTCTAACAATATCCAAGCTCGCAGGAGATTGATTTAAAGTGTAAAGATGGATTCCGGGCGCCCCCATCTTGACCAGTTCACGGCTTTGGTTTACGGAAAAGTGAATACTTCTTTTATAAAATTCTTCCGGACGATCTTTTACTTCTTCCAGATCTGACACTAGTTTTTCCGGAAATTCACAGGCAGCCATCGCCCTGAATCTTTCTATTTGAGAAAAAGAAGTGATCGGCATGATCCCTGGGATCACAGGTACATCGATCCCTTTTTTGCGGATCAGATCTAAGAAAGATTCGAAATTCGAATTTTTAAAAAACAATTGAGATACCAGATAAGAAGCACCCGCATCCACTTTGCGTTTCAGATTTTCCACATCGGATTCTAAACTTGCAGCCTCCGGATGTTTTTCAGGATAGCAAGCGGCTCCCATACAAAAATCAAAACCTTCTGCTTTAATAAAAGAGATCAGCTCGCTCGCGTAACCGAATCCACCTTCTACTTTTTTGAAAGCATCTTCTCCTTTCGGAGGATCTCCTCGAAGCGCCATCAGATTTTCGATACCGGATTCTCTGATTTGTTTTAATATAACTCGGATCTCGTCCTTATTCCCACCCACGCAGGTAAAATGAGCCGCCGCAGGAAGAGAAAATTTTTTAGCCAATTCGGAAGTGATTCGGATCGTTTTATCCCTAGTCGAACCGCCCGCACCATATGTTACAGTGATATAACCAGGATCCACCTTGGATAATTCTTCCACAGCTTCGAATAATTTAGTCTCGCCTTCCGGAGTTTTAGGCGGGAAAAACTCGAAAGAGTACACCGGCGCTTTAGCCGTTTTATAAATTTCTAATATCTTTTTCATTCTAACCTTTCCCCGCGAAAACCGGGGAATTTTTCAACTACAGCAGAGTAGGACTTGAATAGGTCCTCTGCCGTTTCTTTGTAAGCCCAGAGATTTTGCAACAAGCGCGCCCGGTTTTAGATTTTCAGGAGCGACTCTGACCGCGTGGCCTCCGGTAAGACCAGAACATAATAGGTCTCCGGGTTGTACAGGATAAGATTGTGCCTCTACGTTCGCAAAGACAACTCCTGCAATTGCGACCAACCATTGTCCTTCTGCTTGGGGCTTATCTCCCAAAACTAAGGAGGCGGATTTTACGGCGACACCAACAATATTCGTAGCGTTAGGCTGTCTGGATTTATGAAGTTTACCGTCTTCTCCCATAGCAAGAAGATCGCCCTCTGCGATCACATCGGAAGACTGCACCGGAAAAAATTTAGCGATACAATCCGCACCTTTTCCCGATTGGAGATAAACTGTTCCTATAAAATCAGAATCTCCTTCTGCCAGGATCGCTTTGCCGGAACCGGTTTCGTTTAGACTTGGGATCCCTTTGCCGCTCGCATAAACAGCATGGCCGGATCTGGAATGGAACCATCCACCAAATCCTCTTTTAGCCAGACCCAAAATACCTGCGGATTCTTTTTCTCCGGAAGCGCTATCGCCACGAACTCCGAACTTTTCTCCAAAGCCTAAAATCCCGGAGAATCTACCAGAACCTACGACACCTGCACCTTTCTCGCTCTCATTTCTTGCATAAGCAAGTCCTGCATTTTCAGGAGGAGGGGAGATATTTGCGTATGGGGCTTCAACAGAACCCTTCAACCTTAAATATCCGGTATGCGAACTGAAATCATGTTCTTTAGGAGCATAATCATGAGTATGGGGAAGAGGTTGTCTCGCATCCGACAATCTAGGGTCCTCCGAAGAAACCACATGACCTGGGATGGATTTTCCTTTAGGAGCAACGGTAACAATACCAGGATACTCGGTGCTAGCATGACGCAACCTTTCATCGTCACCTTGGACAACAGCACCTTCTTTTGCTTCACCAGAACGAGCGAGCTTCACAATCCCATAGGATTGAGGAGTAGAAATTTTTAATCTCTTATCATTTCCTTGTACTGCCGCATCCGCAGACTCTTCTCCGTTGGAAGCGAATCGTACAAGTCCCGGACTTTCCGTAGTGGCATGCCTTAACCTTGGATCGTCGGAGGTGACCACTTTACCTGGACTTGCGTCTCCAGGAGGAGCCAATTGTACTAAACCGAATTTTTGGTTCGTTGCATGTTTCAGACGATCGTCGTTACCCTGAACGACAGTACCTTCTTTGGTTTCGCCGTTTTCCGCAAGTTCCACAATACCGAAACTTTGGGTGGTAGAAGGTTTTATACGATCGTCATTGCCTTGCACAACTCTATCTGCCCGATTTTCGCCGTTCGCAGCCAGTCGTACCAGGCCATAAGAAGCTTCGGTAGAATGTTTTAATCTTCTGTCGTTCCCTTGAACAACAACTCCTTCTTTGTCTTCTCCGTCGGAAGCAAGCTCTACAATACCTTTATACTCAGTGGACCCATCTCTTAGTCTTCTGTCATTTGCCTGAACTGCGGCACCTTCGGAAGTTTCTCCATCGATGGCGAGTCGGACTAAACCGGATCTCAGAACGGTAGCGTAGGGGAGAGGTTCTGCAGTAGGTTTATGAGTCAGCTCGCTCAAGTAGGGAGCCGCGTACAATTCCACCTCTACGATACTGGAAGAATATTTTTCCTTACCTTGTACCTTACGAGGACGAGATACGAATTTCAGAAAACGAATATTCGTAGGTAAAAATCTCCACTGATACCAAGTTCCCAACTCGGACAAGAATTGATTCTCTTCCAAAAGTTGGTTCCAGGTCAGATCGTCTTCGCTATAATATACGGTAAAAGTTTCCGGAAAATGTAAATGACCATCTTTCGGCGTAAGAACTCTTAACTCATTTACCCGGCTGATAGAGCCCAGATCCATCAGGAAAAATTCTTCCTTAGGCTGATTGGATTCCACAGAAGACCAACCGTAATCCGGCCTTTCGTCTATCAGATTTTCTTTTACCCAAAATCTGTCTTTTTCGGAAGAAACTTCTAACTTAGTAACTCCGGAAATCCCGACTTCCAAGGCCCCGATAGAAACCTTGAATTTAGCTCCTTCTTTTTCCGAAACCTTACTGACTAATTTCAGAAAATTAGCGCGGACTAAAGAGAAGTTCCATTGTCCCACTTTTTTATTCAATCTTCTGAAACCTGTTTCTTGCAGGATCGGTTCCCAAACTTTTCCATCCAAAGAGATTTCGAATTTAAAGGAGTCCGGGAAGAATGCACCGGATTGTTCCGACTGATGTAACTTAATCTGATTAAAACTAGAGCCTGGATTTAAAACCAATGTTAAGACCCCAACACCAGGATGGTCCAATTGCTCGGAATAAGAACGAAGTCCTCCTTCCTTAAATTCGAACGTACCTTTGGTCTTAATTTCGTTTACTTTAACTTGTCGAGGATGGCTGATCCGGATGGATTCTTCATTCATAAGAGCTTTAACGTGGTCCTTTTAAACATGTACCCGGTTTTCTTCGGCTTTTGCAGAAAATATAACCAGTATCGAGGGGTGGATTTTGTCTGTGAAGTACTTTGTAATGATCATTCTAAGAGTCTCAGGAAGAGGATCCTTCACCAAAAGAGTCTTGCCGTCCGGTTCTACCTGAACTTTTTCCAATACTTCCACACTACTTCTAGAAAGATTACCTTTGCACCATTCTATAAATCCAATCCAAGAAGCTTCCCTTCCAGAAGAATGCCCAGAGTCTTGAGAATGGATGGGGGAGGTGTGCTCAAAATTCGGCCGCTTTGTTCCGGACAAATTTTTACAAATACCTCGAATATAATGTAAATTTTCTCCTAACCCTTGTGATTTTGCGATTTCTATTGCCTCGGACAGGATGTTATCTCCGTAACGTTCTCTTAAAGAATCCAAACTCAATTCTTTCTTTTCGGAACTAGGTTTTTGGTTCTGGGTATTATGGATGGTTATATTAATATTGTTTGGGTTTCCAGTTAGACCCCCCTCCGGGCTACCCATCAACACCCCTGAGGGTGCCGCAAATCTCCCTCCGGGGTTTCCAAAAATAACCCCCTGAGGTGGAATTTTAGAACCGGGGTAGTTGAAGCAAAAATAATAAGTGGAGTTTTTATGCCCGGTCCCTGGAACAAATTGAAGAAGCCCCGCTCTAACTAGGTCCTTCTTACCTTCGTTGATAGATTTTTTAGTCTTTAAGCCGGTAAGTCGGATCAGGCTTTCGTTGCTAGGCCAAACTGGCTTAAAGGTCTGGTCACTAAATTTAAGCAGGACGAGATAAAGAGTCTTCGCGGCTGGGGATAGAGTGGCCCAAACCCCGGAATCTATGATGTCCGAGAGGAATTTTATATATGGAAAATGCTCGCCCATACCTTGGATCCTCTTTTGCCCCGGAGGCAAAAAAAATTAATTTTAAGCAAAAAGGTTCGAAGGTAGTTGACATTTATCCGACATAAGGTTACTTATGTCTCATCCAACAACATTCCTTCGGGAAGGTCCGGCCCCTGGGCAAACCAGGGGAGTTTTTTTATCTCAGACCGACGGCAATGTTTCTTCCTTCTCTCTTCCGGGTTGGGAGAAAGTACTACATTTCCGTTTAGAATATTATGTCACATATTGGGGCTTTTTTCGGCTCCGTCAACTCATTCCCGATTTTTTCAGCCCAAGTCTTATAAAATCTTTTGCTAAGTACATGTTTGTACTATTTTATTTCGTTTAACAATAGGTGTTAATTGATATTCTTTTGTGTTTTTGGATCTTACTTTCCGAATTTTTTGGAAATTTCTTTCTTAACGAACTTATGAAGTTCCGAAAGAAAATCTTCGTCTTCGGCGGAGATGATTACGCTTGTGCCTTTTTTTACGATCTTATAGGGGTAGGGAGAAACTGTAGGTTTTTCGGATCCGATATTGGTCCGTATCTGTGCAGGAGAGAATAATCCGCCTTCTTCCGCTCTGTTAAAAGTTTTAGCGTCTTTTACTGTTTTTAATTCACCTGAATTGAATTTTTCTAGAAAATCTTTTAGAGTTCCTTTTTTGGCAGCGGAGGCCGCTTGCACTAAAAGGTTTTTGGATTCTATTCCTGCTTCCTTGCAAACCTTTAGGTCTTCTTTAGAAAGAGAAGAAATCCCTAAAAGTTCGGTCATATAACTTCTACTTTTTCCGAACAGATTTCCAAGTTCCAGGTCCGTATATGAGAAAGAAGTTTTGAGATGGGTCATCGCTTCTATCTCTTCATAAGGGGATAAGTTTTCCCTTTGTAGATTTTCTATGATTGCTAGGCGGAAGGTTTCTTTTGCATCCTTGTCTAGAATCTTACATTCTACTTCCGGCCAATTGAGAAGGCTTGCTGCATGAAATCTTCTCTCCCCGGCGATGATGGTATAAAATTCTTCGTCGGCCTTTTTGGTGACCAGGATAGGCTGAAGAAGTCCGTCCTTATCTAAGCTCTGAGCAAGTTCCTCTACACCTTTTTTTCTTTCTTGTCTGGGCTGACTTTCAGAAGGGCGGATCTTATCCAAACGGATTTTGCGGATCGTGCCTTCTAATTTTTCAGCCTGGAAAACGTCGGCGAGAGAACCTAGTCTTTTACTTTTTGAGCTCATTCAAAAATTCCTCAATGAAACCTTCGTATTCCTGGGCCTGGCGGCTGGATTTATTGTACTCGTAGACAGACTTTCTGGCCAGGTGAGATTCTCCGACTGCAACTCCATCCGAAATACTATTATCAAAAATTCTAAAATATTTGGTAAGAACAGGGATGATTGTTTTAGTAAGAAGTGTCTGGGGTTTGAGCTGGGTTACTAACGCACCCATGATCTCTAGACTAGGATTGATTCTTTTTTTAATACTAGTGATTGTTTGCTGCAGTCCCAAAATTCCATCTACGGAAAACTTTTCCGCCTGGAGAGGAATAATCACATAGTTGGAGGCGACAAGAGCATTGATTGTAAAAATGGAAAGGCTGGGCGGGCAATCGATTATACAAAAATCCATTTCCTTTTCTAGATCTGCAAGAGCGTCTCGTAAAATATAAGGTGCGTCCACAATTGCTGCAATTGTCTCTGCTTCCGCAAGGGTCAGGCGAGAAGGAGCGATATTTAAATTCTCCACCTCGGTCTTTACCATAACTTCTCTAATCTTCGCTTTGGATTGGAAAATATTGTGCATGGATTTTTCTAACCCTTCCGGATTCAGGAAAATCCCTGTAGAATTTGCCTGAGGATCGATATCGATCAGCAGAGTTTTTTTACCTCTTCTGGCGAGACCCCAAGCTAAATTCAGGGAGGTGGTTGTTTTACCTTCTCCTCCCTTTTGGTTTGCGATGGATACTACAATCATTCTGTTCCCTTGTATCTCAATTGTCGGATGTCCGACATCCCGTCCTTTACTTCTACCGGCCGAAATCGAAGGAATAAAGAGGGGAATTTAAACAAAAATAAAAATTAAAAAGTCAACTTCGGGACCGAAGCCAACACTATATTTCCATGTAAGTAGAAGGGGAGAAGCATTCAAACTAATTCTTAAATTTTCAAAAAATTGCAGAAAAATCGGGCCGAATGTCGGACGTCCGACATTCGAAATAAACTCCAGGTACATGGTTGACACCATGCTTAATTTTAAACATTTTCCCTTCTATGCTATCCGCTCCGGAAGAATTTATATGGGGGAATCCAGATCCTAAAGAACTTAGGATTTTGCTGCCTCTCGCCTTTCCGGAATGTTTAAGATTAATCGATGGTCTGGCCGGGCTTGCTACTTTGGTTTCCGAATCGGATCCTTCTTCCTTGGAGGAGGCTGGTTCCTGGGGCTATGGAGAAGATGGATTCTTCTATCCTTTCCTAACCAAAGGATCTCAGATCCGAAGCAGGTTAGAAGGGAGTAAATCCCCATTCTTTTTGCACAGATCGGAAGAAGTGGAACTTTTCCGGGGAGATTCGGCAGGATGTTTATTGTCCCCGGTTTTGCTGGAAGGCAAAATGTTCGGATTCTTCCTGATAGAACTTTCAAACGAGGCGGAAGAAAAACAAATTCTACTCTTACATTTGTTTTGCCAGAAGGTGGCTCGGCTTTTGAAAAAGGAATCGGAGTCTTCTTTTATTCATCGAGCTGCTGAGGAAGTCGGCCCAAATCCTTTAGGCGAGTTACTTTTCAGATTGGGGAATGGAAAAAATTCCCACCTGGAAAAATTCAAGGAATCTAGAAGCATCTGTATTATCGGTCCAGCTTCTTCTGGTAAAAAGACTCTAGCAAAATGGATCCATAAAAGGGAGTTTCCAGGCAGGCCGATTTTAACGGTTTCGATTCTCCCGGAACAAGCATCCAAGTTAGAAAAGGCCTTAATTGATTGGGAAAAAATGGCCGAATCCGGGACCCTAATCTTAGAGAATTCGGAGAATTATTCTTTGGCGCAACAGAGGATCTTGTTCGAATATTCTCAGCGAAAGTCCGGAAAATCTCGTCTTATTTTTTTAGAAAACTCAGGCAAAAAATCAATAGAAGAGTTTTTATATTTTCGTTCTCTTTTGGCCGAAAATAGGTTAGAATTACCCGTTTGGAAAGACTGGGCGAAATCGGATAAAATAGCCGCAGTGCAACCGATTTTTCAAGAGGTCTGTGAATTGCATGGCCGTCCTGATTTAGCGTTATCCGAGGAGGCAATCGAGTCTTTGGTGGGAGGGATCTCCTGTCAAAATTTAGAGGACCTTCGGAATGCGATTGAAGAGGCAGTTTTAAATTCCGGCTCGGGGGAGATCCGAAATTCGGACCTTAAAAAAGAAGGTTCAAAAGGGATTTCTCTTCCGGACCCGGAGGACCTGGATTTGCGAAAAGCAGTGGAAGCCGTGGAACGTCAAAAAATTCTTTTGGCGGATAAATTGTTCGGCGGTAACCAAATACGAATGGCAAAGGCCCTGGGGATTTCCAGGGGTTCGTTGCAATATAAATTAAAAAACCTAGGTTTGGGTTAAAATTTTGGAATTAGATTCCTTATACGAAGAAAGAAAGACTCCGGCGGGATATTTGGTAAAAGTCCGCCTGGGAAAAATGACGTACGTAGTTTTTACCTCCAAGGGGCCAGAGGTCCCAAAAGGAGCCAGAAACCAGTCCATCGTGGTTCCGGTTCCGAGGATCGCATTTTTAGGGGAAGATTTTGATCTATCCCATTTTAGGTTAGGGGAGTTGAGTTTCGTAAACGTAAAACAAGGAAAACTTGTGATCCCTTACCAGCATTCTACTTCCGGAAATGAAGTTCGAACCATCTTCTTAAACAGCGGAAGCGAATGCGATATTTTGCCGGTAATCATCTACCATTATGACCGGGTGGAAAGCCTGCTCCGGGCCAGAGAAGAAGGTGTAGAAATGCACCATCTGGTTCTGGACGAGGAATTCCCACGTCAAGAATTGGTGGCCTTAAAAATCAGATTCCCTTCCTTGAATATGCTTATCATCAAAAGAAAGGTGGCGCAAAAGGTCGGGGCAGTAGGGGAAAAGCCGTCCCCTGGAAAAGAAGAGTTGGAAAAAAGCCTGAGGGAAGAATCCAACATTGTAGATTTTAATAAAGTAAGAGCCACGGATTTATTGGAGAAGGGAAACCTGAATATGCATTCCAAAAATCCGGTCTTTTTAGCCAGGATCCATCTCCGAAAAATGGAGTTAGAAAAAGTAAAACAGCTGCTTTTGGAATTCACTCTTAAGTCGGAAGAAGTAGCATTCATCCGTACCTTCTTGGACGTGATGATCCGAAACGATGATAATAAGGAAGAGCTGAAGGGCTGGGCTCCTAAATTAAAAAATTTGGATGAAGGTTTCCGACTCGCCGGCTTAATCTTAGAAACCAAAGAAAAAGAATTCGAGGCAGAACTAGATAAAGGTTTTTCCAAAGATATTGCTAGTATGGTTTATGCACTTTTGGAAAAAGAGCAAGACAGGGCAGAGAGTAAAGAACAGGAAATTGTGCTTTGGGAGTGGAAACTCAGGGCAAAGAGATTGTTCCGAAAGACCGCCTAAAATCCTAGAAAAACTGTAAAAAAAGCTTCCATTTCCTCTGAAAATGGTTAAAAATGGGCTATATTGTCATGTTTTTTCGGATGAGACATAATTTTTTGGCACAATTCTTGCTTATCGCCGCTCTGGCTTTGGGTTCGAGCTCTGCCTTTGCGGAAGAGGGTTTTGGCTCAGAACTTTCTTCTCAAATTATTGTCGAGGCAGAAGAGTCTATTTCGGAAGAACTAAAATCCATTTACCAAGAAGAAGTGGCCCAAGTTCTTGCCGAAGGAATTTCTTATTCGGAAGAAGAAAGATTATCCGACTTTCCGGATCTAGATTTTCTTTTGGCCGATGAAGTTGTTCCTACCAGAGTCGCAAAAATTTCTGCAGATAAAAAAGTGGAGAAGGGAAAAAGTTCTAACTCAGAGCTTAAGTTCCAAAATCCTAGATCGACTTCTAAAATTTTTTCAATGTCTTCGATCTTCTCTCAAAACTGTCTTCTTGGTTTGAATGTTTTATTAACGAATCTAAAAATCGAACAAGAGATCGGTCCGGAGTTCCTGCCTAAGGCTCCGATCCAAAGGCGAACTCGAGGCAATGAGGCTTTTCCAGTCAGAGGGTCCTTTTATGCGGAAGCAATGTCCGGCTGCGCAAATACCTTTTCTCTATATTTAGGCGGGGAAGGCTTCGCTATTGAGCTATCCTGTTCTGCCGAAAATCAGCAAAATTCACTCTTAGAGCCTGGAGTTCCTACCATGAGTGGCTGGAATTTAGGGAAAATCACTGAGAATGCATTGGAAGCTAATTTAGGCCCGGAATTCGATCAAATAATGAGCATTGTCCTGGCTTCTGGGAAATCCTATAAAAAACGGACCTTCCCCCATATCAATCAAAACCAAAGGGCGAGAATAGGGAAGTCCATACTGGTTACTATCGGACTGCAAGTAGCTGTAGAATTCCCTGCCGTACAATTGGGATCCCAAGTCCTAAACCAAGAACTGAAATCATCACTCGAAAAGGTAGCGTCAAAGGCCGGACAAGACTCACATAAATTTTCTTCTGGTCGTCCGACCCCAGAAATTCTAACTTAACAAATATGGCCGTGAAGATCAAACGAACCTCTTTTCAGAGGCTTCTGAATGCGATGAAGAAAGTCACTAGCGAGGTGAACGATCATGAAATTCTTCGCAGATTAGAAACTCTCATGGTCACTAGCAAAGAAGATTTGAACCAAACAGTGGTTCGTGCTCTTTTAGAAAATCCTTTAGACTTCGATCCCAAATCCGTGCCGGAACCTTATGCACAGTACGTTAGACATTTCGTATATATGGTGAAACGAAATAAGAAAATGGGATTGGATGTGAACTTCGATTCGAGTGCCATCGATTCAAAAAAAGAGAAAAAGAAGTTAGCCGCGCCTAAAAAATCCACTCCTGCCAAAAAACAAGTTCCCGCTCGCAAAAGAGCCTAAATTTTGAAAACCTCCCTGTGCTGCGCACAGGGCCAAAACCAACTTCCCATAATAGGGCAATATCATGCCTTAACTGCCCATGAGAGGGCGAATGACTCCATAAACGGGCGGTTTCTGCCCAAAGCCTGACTTTTTGCGCCAAGTCTGCGGCATATACATAAATGCCTAATTATAAGCAGGTAATTTACGCATATGCCAACATCGGAGTGGGGCCCTTGCGCTTGGGAAATTTCGGAAAATTAAAAGGGTTTCTTCAGGGAGAAGGAGCGGGATTCCATCTGTGTTTTCGAAGGATATAAGCAAGGCTGAATTCTAATAGAAGTTAGAGCTGGCTGCGGGGGTGTTGGTTCGAAAGCACTATCTTTCTGCCTAAAAATGAGCACTTATAGAGTGATTCCCAAATAAGGGAGAAATTTTGAAGACTATCGCAAACTGGTCTAAATCTAGCGAATTTTCGCCTCTCTTTCAAGGAAGCCTGGTCGTTTGCGGCCCTCGGCATAGCAAATTAGAGCATATCCGAAGGGATTAAGGCTTCTTTCCCGGAGGAAAGTTTGGCTGGTCCTGCTGTTCTGCCCGTTACCGGTCGGCAAGATGGGAGTTCCTGCCATTCGTAGCTGCTCTTCATGGTAGGAAATGCTGTAAACCAAATAGCCCTATTTTAGGCTTCGCAAGGGCGCAAATTCTTCCTTAAAACATGTCACTTAGTCATGTGTATCAAATTTACACCCTCATGAGGATTTGGCAGGCTCGGAAACACTTTCTTCTTGCGGAAGAGAGCCAGTTCGTAGATTCTCTTCTAATGGCCGAAGTAATCAAACTAAGGGTAAAATGCCATGCCTGCTCAAATTTAATCGAAGGCTCTGCCAAGTATGGCGGTGGGCATTACGTGCCGGAAGGCGTAAACTTTGAATTCGTGGCAATCGGAAAGGTGGAAACCCCTAAAGGACGTCGAGTTAAGGCGGAGATCACCGCAGATTGCCCTAATTGCGGAGTTCGGTGTAAATGGACTATTTAAATAGATTATTGTTAGTCTATAAAATGATTAAATATAATCAGAATTATGATTTAAAATAATCGACTTTTCCTTTTTCTTATTTTGCTTAAAATTGTGTAAATGAATTTCGCAACTCCTCTCTTCCTGCTCTTTTTTTTGCTTATATTTGGGCTTAGATGGGTTCTTCCCAAATTTACCCTTTTGCCAGAATGGATTCCTAAGCCCTTTTTGCTCTCTGGAAGCTATTTTTTCTATATGTCCTGGAATCCTAAGTTTGGGGCCCTTCTTTTCGGGACTACTATACTCGATTATTGGATCGGGAGATTGATGGCTGAAAAGGAAGGTAAATCTCGAACCATCTTACTTTCTATCTCTCTAATTTTGAATCTGGGAGTTTTGGCATTTTTTAAATATTTCATTTTCTTTATGCAGTCCGGAAATGCCGTATTTTCGGCATTTGGGCTAAATTTGAGTCTTCCTGTATGGCGCATTGTGCTTCCTGTAGGGATCTCTTTTTACACTTTTCAGTCCCTAAGTTATACGATCGATGTGTTCCGAAGGGAAATTTTACCCGAAAAGAACTTTTGGAATTATGCGCTCTTTCTTTCCTTCTTCCCTCAGTTGGTTGCGGGACCTATCGTTCCGGCTAAGACGTTTTTGCCTCAGTTGAAAACTTGGGTTGTTTGGAAGGAACTCCCGCTTAGAGAAGGCCTCATTTTAATTTTGATAGGCGTGTGGAAGAAGGTGGTGATCGCCGACCAACTTTCTATTTTGCCTGATTCTTTTTATCGGGCTCCTTTGGAATTTTCGAGTGCCTATGCATGGGCAGCGGTTTTTGCGTATTCTATTCAGATCTATTGTGATTTTAGCGGTTATACTGATATCGCGTTAGGCTGTGCTCTTCTTTTGGGGTTTAGGTTGGTTGAAAATTTTAGGATGCCTTACCTTGCTTCCGGGTTTTCCGATTTTTGGAGAAGATGGCATATCTCTCTTTCTTCTTGGCTTCGAAACTATTTGTACATTCCTTTGGGTGGAAATCGTAAATCGGAGCTTAGGACCTATGTAAATCTATTCTTGACTATGCTTTTGGGCGGTTTATGGCATGGCGCCAGTTGGAATTTTGTGGTGTGGGGAGGATTTCACGGTTTATTTCTGGGCTTGGAAAGATTGGGTAAAAAATTTTGGCCTGTTTTCTTCTCACCTGAAAGCGGATCCGGAGTTTTAGGAAGGGCCGCCTATAGAATTTTTGTAATCTTAGGCGTAGTTCTTTGTTGGGTGTTCTTTAGATCTCCGAATTGGAAGACCACAAGTATTGTTTTCGAAAAACTTTTTCGGTTTTCGACCGGCGCGGATCCGGCACTTTCTTCTTTGCGTATTTTGTTTATCGCATTCTTTCTTTTTTTTGTAGCTACCTGGATCGGAAATCGGGATGAGAAGGACGGGTTTTTTCGTAAATTTTACGAAGGTTTACATCCGATAATTTTCGGAGTTTTGGTTGGCGTTGGCCTTTTATTTGCAGCCGTATTCTCTTCCGAGTCTCAGCCGTTTATTTATTTCGTTTTTTGAACCGGTCTTTGTAGATAATCTCTGATCTTCGCGTTTTCTTCGTAGATCCAAATTTTCCCGTTTCCGGACTCACAATTTAGAACTCTAGAAGGTTCTCCGTAAAACGATTTGATCCTGGATTCTCCGAGTCCTTCCGGTAAAATTGCAATTGGACCTTCCGGTGGAAATAGGAACCATTCTTTGTTGGATACTGAATACGATCCTTCTAACGTACTGAAATCGATCGGATAAGCTAAGACTCTTTTTTCGGAATATGTGAGTATTCGTCTGGCCTTTCGCGGTTCCGAGAGCACGAAAACGAACGAATCTTTTTCTTTCCATTCGTCTACGCAGGCTACTTCAGGCGGTCGGATGGACTCCCATGGATCTCTGAATTGTGCCGCTCCTTCCCCTAATGTTGCAAAGATCCCAAGCCCGAATATCAGTCCTAAAAATGCGAAATTTCTAGAATGGCTCAGATAGTTTTGGTTTTTAACGGAAGGTAAAAGCCCAAAAAGTACGGGTACCATTACGATTGCAGGTAGGCTGTATTTGAGCGAATTTTGGCCTGAATAAAGTCCGAGCAAGGGTGGTAATAAACAAAGGCTGAGCTGGAAATATCCTAAAAATCCGTAACTATGCCCTGATTCTTTTCCTTTTCTTAAACATAAGATCCCACCCAAGATCGCGAATGCTAAAAACATCCCTGAAAGTTTTACACTGAGGATTGCTGTGAAAAGATCGCTCCACCAATGTGAGATCGATTCGAGTGTGGAAAGTTTATTGGGTGAGTTGATCGTTAAAAATATTTTTATCAGAGAATGAAGTCCGATTCCGATGAGTCCTGTGGCGAAAAATCGGATGGAGATCAGTGGGAAAGAAATTCCCCAACGACCGTACCTTCTCGCCCAAGCAAGCAAAGTGGGCAGATATAATTCTAAAATTAAAATTCTGTCCGAAACTGTGAGTAGGGAGAGCAGAGGGAAAATTGAATATTTTGGGACCCTTTCTCTTCTTATATAAGGCCAGATCCAGAGTGTTGTGAGAAATGCGCTGATATGTACGGATGGAAAATATATAAAATACAGTAACGGAAATTTTTCAGCGATCAAAAATAGGAAAGAAAGTGCGAGTAAGCTGAATACGTAACTTTGGGGCCTGGGCATTTTTGGCTCCATTGCCCGGATGAATTTTCCTAATAGATATGCGAGTAAAGAGGTTTGGAAGATTGCGTAGAGTGTTAATGTCCTGAAAACATTCTCCGTTATATAGCCGAAGATAAAAACGATCGGCAGGTCCGGAAAAAAATAAGGTGTGGGGGCGAATGACCAGGTTCTTAAGGAGCCGCCGTCCCGAAGCACGTCGATCAACACGGACGGTAGATACAGGGCCTCTATGTTCCAGAAAATTTCTTTAGGCGCCGTAAATAGGGAGAATATAAGTGAGGCTAGGAAAATAATTATCGAAGTCCAGAGCCAAACCACTTGGGAATCCTGGCCAATGCCTCATCCTAGGTAAAGTAGAAAACGAAACAATTTCTGGACAAAGAGATAATTACTTTCAGTTTATGGAGCTGTGTCCCGTTCCAAGTTAACGATCTTATTTTCCATTGTTATCTCTGTTATTTTTTTGGACTTCTTACTCTTCCGGTACTCGTTTTGGCTCTTACCGAACGAATCTTCTTGGGGAGCGGATTATTTTTATAATTTTTTACATGAGTATAAAACTTTCGAAAAAGTTTCGAAGCAGAAATTCCGCGTTTTAGTTATAGGTTCCAGCGTTACCGGTTATTCCATTAATCCTAAAGATTTAGAGACCGAACTTCGTAAGGTCACCGGGAAAGATCTGGAAGTCATTTTTTTGTCTTATGCAGGTATGCCTCCCATGGATGCATACTTGATGAAGGATCAATTCTTAAGTTTATCTCCGGATCTTGTAGTGTATCCGGTCAACTTTGTGGATTGGAGATTGTATAGGACCTATGTGTTAGATCCTAAGAACGGTAAGAATGAAACCGCAGAAGAATCAAAGCTGATCTTGGATGCTCTGGACTTTCGGGATGCCCCTCAATCTAAGATCATTTTTCCTTGGGCGACTCTCTTGGAGTTTTGGGATTTAATCGGATTAGAGAAAAGTGCGGAATATTTGGCTGCTTCTATCTTCGGTTCTTATCGATATAAGGAAATTTATTGGAAAATTTCTTCTTCTCTTTATGAGCATCGTTTTGGTAGGAACACCAGCTTTAGAGAGTATAACGGTGTGGACATCCCGGAAAAAGTGACCTTTAGAGGTTGGACCGGGAAAGTTTTTTCCTTTCAGCCTAAACCTTATATGGTCCGCAAAGGTTTTTATATCCAGGTAGTGGAAGAAGTCTTGAAGGATGGAAAATTGATCCTGAACTTTGAAAATTCTTCTCATTCCGTTAAGCAGACCTTGGAGTTTACGAGCCCTGGTTGGAAAAAGATCCTTTTGGATCCTAGGTTTTTGGACCAAGGGGAAAAGGAGAATTGGATCCGCGCCGAACTTTCCAATACTTGGATCCCTTATTTTGCGGGACCGGAGCATAAGGACTGGGCTCGGGACATTCTAGGGGTGAGACTCCAGCAGATTTTCGGGAAAGAAGATGATCTTTCTCTGTTGGACAGAAGACCGGTGAGAGAAGAAAGGACAGAAGACCTACGCTTTCTAGGGATGTCCGATAAGGAATACGAAGAATATTTTTATTTTCGTCTTCTAACAGACCTAAAAAAAAGGCCAGGTTTACAGTACATTCAGGTGTTAGCGGACTCTAAGAAGAAGATCGCAAAAGAAAAGTTCCGACCCATTCTTCATTTTCGTTATATGAAGAAGCTCATTTCTTTTTTTAAAGAGAAGGATATTCCATTTCTCTTAATAAACAATCCTGAAAACCCGGTCAGTCTTTCCTGGTATGGGGATTCGGTCTGGTATAAAGAGCATTTGTCTTATCTTGGTGAGATCAGCGATGGCGGGGACAATTTTGCGGATCTAAGTCGAGCTTTGCCCTCGACTGATTTTTGGGACTTCCATCATCTTACGTATGGAGGGACTCATAAGATGAATTCTAAGTATGCTTCGCTCATATCAAAATTTGTCGAATGACAGTCCGTGGTCTTGGAAAAAAATAGAAAAAAACAATGAAATGCGGACTTTAAGTCTGCGAGCGGTCAATAAGTTCTATGAGCAAAATTAACGTAGCTGTTTTGGGAGCCACCGGCTCCGTCGGGCAAAGGTTCATCCAACTTTTGGAAAACCATCCTTATTTTCAGGTAACCCATCTATGCGCATCCGAGAATAGCGCTGGCAAAACATATGCGGAAGTAATGAAGAAGCGTTGGAAGATCTCAGGAGACATTCCTAATTACGCTCGTGACATAATTATCACATTACCGGACCCTAAGCTCGCCCAAGGCGTTAAATTGGCATTTTCCGGTCTGGACGCTTCGATTGCGGGAGAAGTGGAAACTTCTTTTGCAGAGGCCGGTATCCATATTATTTCCAATTCTAAAAATCATAGAATGGTGGAAAATGTTCCTCTTCTTTCTGCGGAAGTGAATGCAAACCATTTGGATGTGATCTCGAGCCAGAAAACTCCGGGCAAGATCATCACTAATTCAAATTGTACGATCATGGGAGTGACCATCTCTCTCAAACCTCTTTACGAAAAGTTCGGTATTGAGTCCGTTATGTTGTTCTCTATGCAGGCGATCTCCGGTGCTGGCTATCCAGGAGTTCCTACAATGGATATTTTGGGGAATGTAGTCCCTTTTATCGGCGGAGAAGAAGATAAGGCGGAGTTAGAGCCTCTGAAATGTCTCGGACAGGCGGAAGGTGGAAAGATTATCAACGCAGATTTTAAAATTTCCGCTCATTGCAATCGGGTTCCTGTTTTTGACGGACATACGGTTTGTGTTTCCGTGAAATTCAAGAAGAAGCCGACCGAATCCGAAATTTTAGAAGCCTGGTCTTCATTTAAAGGCGAACCTCAGGAATTAAAGTTGCCTCTCGCTCCGGATTTTCCGATTCTTTATCGTCAAGAAGAAGACAGACCCCAACCTCGTCTAGACCTGGAAACAGGGAGAGGAATGACTACCGTAGTGGGAAGACTCAGACCTGATCCGATTTTGGATTGGAAATATGTTGTCCTAAGTCATAATACGGTCCGTGGGGCTGCCGGTGCCGCGATTTTAAACGCGGAATTGATGTATCGGAAAAACCTACTCTAGTCGAAGAGGATGACTCATGCTGGATCCCCAATCTCCGGAACTCAAGGTAGCGGATTATAACTCGGCCTTACAGTTAACCCAAGCTTTAGAGGCGAGAGGGGATTTCCAGTACAAAGGAATTCATAAACTAGTACTGATCATCGGTGATTGGACTGAAAAGTTCGTAGCGAATAAAATTCTTCCAAGTATAGAACAGCTTGCAAGAGAGCTAACTTTGGATAAGGAAAGGGTAACCGCTTATTTAAAAGAGATGAGCGCTCGCCATAATCCTCCTATCGTAAAGAAGATTTGTATGGTGGATTATAATCCTACCGGGGATTCTTCCGACGGAAGGATCGCTTCTTTTTTAAGATTGATCACAGTATTTGCCAGGCCTTCTCAAACGGATGCAGGGTCTAGCCACAGATATGTGGACGGGGTAAACCAAACTTCTTTTAGTTCCATCCAAAGATGGGTGAAGGAGAAGAGGCAATTCCCAGGCAAGGAAAATTTCCAGAAATGGATCTTCGATTGTATTGATAATAATAAATTAAGCGAGACATACGCTTCTTCCGAGATCGGGAACTTGTTTCAGGATAGTTTCGACGTTACTCCCGTATTAAAGCAGACTACGATCAATATTCACCTAAAGCCCGTACTTAAAAAATTAGTGGATTCTCGGATTCTATATTTTTATAGAAATGAGAATGCTTTAAGCCCAGGCAATCGTTCCGTTTTTTATTATAATGTCCAAGATGAGATCCTTGCAAGACTGGATGCATATAAAAAGTATCTGAATGAAAGGATCATTCCGGAACTGCAAAGAATAGGCGTGCTTGGCAATTTTTCGGAACAAGACCTCCAAAATACTCGATCGATCGCGGGACAAGTCCTTCCTTTTTTAAGTCCGGCTTACGGTGATCAAAAAACCGCGGTTGAGGAACTTCTTTCCCTGATCCATTTTGAAGAAGAGGAGAAGGATAAAAAAGAAAAAGAAGAAAAGAAGGCCAAGCTTTCCGAACTACTCGACTATATTAAATCTGCAAACCGATTAGTGGATCTGAATTATCTTCGTTTTCGCGGAGAGCCTATCGAAGAAGAAGTCAAAAATTTGATCATTAATCATGATATGATCTTGAATTCCGATTTTGCTGATAAGAAGGGCCTATATGTTTTTGTTCTTCATAAAGATTGTATTAATGGTGCAGTCGAGACTGCAAAAAGGGTTTTTACCGCCACGGGCAACGATAGTGAGATCCGTGTTTTAGCAAAAATGAATATCCGAGACATGATGGAATCGAGAGAGGCGAGTTCTCAATTTGAGAAATTGGAATATTCCTCTCTTTTTAAATATCTTCCTTTTATCACTAGATTCTTCAGATCTCTCTTTGGGAACAATGTAGTTCATAGATTTGAAGCAGAAGAGATCCGAGCAAGACTTGCTTCGGAACAGAATAAAAAGATCTTAGAAGCTAGGACCAAGGCAGCTCAGGAAGAAAAAGTAAAAATCGCCGAAAGAAGAGTAAAAGACAGAGAAGCAGCGGAAGCTACTGCAAAGGCCAGGGCTGCCGCTGCGGTTGCAAATTCGGACTCGAGTGCTCCTGCGCGAAGTTCCGGGTTGAGCTCGGAGCAAGAAGCGGAGATCAAACGAAATTTGTCTGCGGTCTTGGATGTTCTGGATCATGCCTGGAGCCAGGACGAACTTCCGGATCGGGAGTATCTCTTACAAGCTTTAGGCGGAGATATGGACGAAAATACTCTGATCAACTTCCTGAAAAAGAATGCAAAAAAGGAAATCCATTCCTTTATGGTAAGAAATCAGGAAGAGCAGTATTCTTTTCCGATCCTTATCTCAAGAAGGTTCTTGAAAAAGAACGGCAAGGCCTTGCTGGATAAGGCGAAAAGAATTGTGGACGAGCAGAAAAATGCGGGCATGCCTGAACAGGAAAAGTTCGATTTTTACATTTCTTTTGAAGATTTTCTGAACAGAACCCTTCCTAAAATCTGAGCTCGGATCATTAGAGCAATTTTAATAAAACCGAATATACATGAAGAATGAATTAGTTAATTTCAGAAAGACTAAAATTATCTGCACGATCGGCCCTGCAACTGCCGACAAAAAAATGATCCAATCCCTAGCCGAAGCTGGGATGAATATCGCCAGATTGAACATGTCCCACGGGAATCATGACTTTCACAGATCCGTGATCCGTGCAATTAAGTCTTTGAACAAAGACGTATTAAAACATCCGATCGCAATTTTATTGGATACCCAAGGCCCGGAGATCCGCACAGGGGATCTACAAGTGGATCATTTGGACTTGAAGGTGGGAGAATCTTTTACCTTTCATATCATTCCCGGAGAAGAATCCGAGGAACAATCCGTTTTTGTAAATTATCGCGATATCGTGAAAGACCTTAAGATCGGAGATAGGGTAACAGTAGATAACGGTCTTATCAATCTTGTGGTTGAAGAGATACAAGAAACCGCTTTGAAATGTAAGGTGGTTGACGGTGGCAAATTAGGTTCTCGTAAACATATCAATCTTCCTGGAATCCGAGTAAATCTTCCTTCTATCACTCAGAAAGACCAGAAAGACATTCTTTTCGGTCTGGAAGAAGATGTTGATTTTATTGCTCTTTCTTTTGTTCGTTCTGCGGAAGATATTCATCAACTACGTAAGATCATCGAAGAAAATAACGGTCACACTGATATTATTGCTAAGATAGAAGACCAAGAAGCCGTGAAAAACATGGTGGAGATAGTGGAAGCTGCCGACGGTGTAATGGTTGCAAGAGGAGATCTTGGAGTGGAACTTCCAATAGAGGAACTTCCACTAATCCAACGTTCTATTATTCGGGAATGTGCGATCAAAGGTAAACGTGTGATCGTTGCGACCCACCTCTTGGAGTCCATGATCAATAATCCTTCTCCTACTCGCGCGGAAGTGACCGACGTCGCTAACGCAGTTTTTGAAGAAGCGGATGCAATCATGTTATCCGGCGAAACTGCTGCAGGTAAATTTCCGGTCCGCTGCGTGGATATGCTCCACAAAATCTCGGAAAGAGTCGAGAAGGCGCCGGGACTAGGGTATGTTTTGGAAAGAGTTCCTTCCAATAAGAAGGAAGAAATGGCCAAATCAGCGGCTATGCTTTCCGATTCCATTAAATCGCCTGCAATTATAGTGATTACCAGGAGGGGGACTACGGCTCTGAATGTAGCGTCTTTTCATCCTAGGTTTCCGTTGATCTATGCTTTTACCAATATGACTACGGTCCGACGTAAACTTTGGCTGACCCGAAGCGTAATTCCGTACCGTATCGATTTTTCCAGTGATCCTGAAAAGACGATCAAATTGGCGATCGAAACTTTAAAGTCGAGTGGCCGAGTGAAGGACGGGGATCAGGTGGTAATCTTGTCAGATATTATTGCGGGAGCGGACCGGGTGGAGACGATCCAGATCCGAGAGGTTAAGTAGGGATGGTAGGAACTCCTGACTAATCGGAGGCGCCCTCTCTTTCTTGATTCAACAATTTCAGGACCCAATCCTGGAGTCCCAGGCTTTGGAAGGCTTCGATAATCATTCCTGTATAACTAATGGAAGATTGTAATCTTTCGAAACTCAGCCTAACCTGCAGCTTCTTGATTTGCAGATAGAGTTGGAGTTCTTCCTTGCTCATTTTGGAAGGGTCTTTCCAGGGAGTGTAGTCTTCTCCAGAAAGTGGATTTAGGGAGAAGATGCGGCTTTCGTTGTTTTTGGTCTTGCTCATTGGGCGGGAGTTCCTTCCACTCTTACGCTTTAAGTTTCCGGATAAGGGCGAAAATGCCTAGTAGAGAAATAAAAAGGCAGAGTCCTCCAGTTCCCAGGGCTGCAGGTAACGGATCCCCCCCAAATTGCCTTTGCAAAAGGAGGAAAAAAGCAGCTAGAAAGAATAACGCGCTTAAACTAATGAAGAAAAGAGCAATTCGGAAGAATATGTAGGCTTGAATACCTAATACAATTTTTTCCGTTGCGATTCTTTTCGCATAGAGAAGGAGAGTTTCGAAATATTCAGCAATTGAATTGATGAAAGCAAGTAGGTGTTCCTTCAGTTCAAAACCCGAAAACGAAGTTCCGTCCTGCTTTTCGGTGTTTTCGTAAGGAATTTCTTCTGAATCCGTTCTTTTGGCGGCCAATGGACGTTCCGTATTATTTTCTTCGACCGATAAGCATTCCTATAATCACGCCTATCCCGACTCCGACCCCTAACCCAATCAAAGTTGCTTTTTGTGGATTTTCTTTAATATAAGTTCCTGTTTGATCAATGATTTGTTTGGCTTTTTCACTAGTCTCACCAGTAACTTGTTTTAATTTTTCCTTTAGATCAGATACGTGTTCCAAGTATTCCTCCCGGGCCTTACCTGTAATTCTTTTGGCCTTATCTTTTAAGATTTGGAGTTCTTCGCTTAGATTATCACCCTTAGACATAAGAACGCCCTCCATATACTTTTATGTTATTATAGCTGATCAATTTCAAGAATTTTACATCTTGAAATCATTCAATTGTAAAAATTAAGGACTTTAAATTTGACCGTAGGGATAAATAAGTCGATATATTAGGTCTAACCGACAAACGGATAGAAGACCGAAGCGAAAAACCATTCCGGTCGATGCAAGGTAATAAAGGGGATGGCACATGAATTTAATATCTAAAATAGCTAAGATAAGAAGAACTCAAAGACAGAGAATATACAATAGAGCATATCGCCAAGCTCTGAAACATTTGAAGCGAGAATTTAAGGCAGAAGCCGATCGCCATGCGCAGGCAGAGAAAGAATTAGAGAAATATTATCGGAAAGATGTGGACAGCGAGGCCAAAAAGACACGTAAGAAAATCCAAGAGTTAGAAAACTATAAGCTTCTTCTCGAAAGGAAGGAAATGGAAATAGAATCTAAACTTGCTTTTTTAAATGATCAATTGCACAAAATTGAAGAGTTAAAAGCAAGAATGGACGGGGCGGTCAATCTAATGGCACGCGCAGGATCTCTTTCAAACGGTGCGATCGACGACGCAGAGAAGATCAAGCAGGCTCTGAAGAAAGTTCTTTAATTCTAAGGTTCTATGGATAATTCTCCAATTCCACTTTCTGTAGAGCAAATTAGGAAGGAACTCCCGACCACGTGGGAAATAGTTACGGCTAATATAGTCCCAAAAATTGTTCGAGTATATAAATTACCCCAATATCAAGACGGAATCAAAATCATAACTGATTTAGCTAACCTCGCAAACGATATGGATCACCATCCAGAAATTCTTTTTTCGTATGGTTTCATTAGAGTGGAATTATATACACACACGTTAAAAGGATTGTCCAGCTTGGACTTGCAGTTTGCTATTACTGCCGAAAATCTCTTAAGTAATCTTTAATATATTAGCAATAGCTTAAATTGTTACGCGATTTTTGGTCTATGAGGGTCCTTTCTTTTACCATTGAAATCTGATTTTGCTAATGGATATTCTAAGATCAATAGTTCTCGAAAGAAGATATTTGATTCAAAGTTAGTATGTATTGCGGCCTTTATTTGCCAAATTGTTTTGCCGGTATATGAAAAACCTTTGGACTTGTATTCCTCCAATAGCAACACAAACAAATAGCACATTGATACTCCATGACTAATGGCGAGACTTCTAAGTTGAGTCCAATCTTCTGATTTTGGCCGGAAGTTAAACTTTATATATCGATTCTCCTTTGATCTTCCTCGAATGTTCTGATACTTGGTATATATCGATTGTGAATTAATACGCCTACTTGAATGAAAGCTTCTTAGTTGGCCAGCGAGTGCCTTCTTTAACAAATAGTTGATGCCTTGCTTACGAACATATTTTGCCAGGTGGGGAGGAATTAGAAGTGTAGAGACTTTACGTTTCTTTGGAATTTTATTTTCTAAAGATATGTTTCGAGAGAAGGAACGATAAAATGTGGGTTTTAGTTTTTCCATAAAGAAGACAGGTCTTTGAATGGAAAAGGGGCGCGAATTTTTTGCGGAAATTACGATTTATTTAAACGTAAAAGTTTATTTTAAAGCAGGAACTCCTCAAAAATCCATCCTTAAGATGCATTAAGAATGGATTCTTTTAGGAATCCTGAGAAAAGGATTTAATCTATAATTACAATTCCCTCATAATTATCAGTAAATCTATAGCCAATTCCCCAGATTGTTTCGATCCATTCAGGTTGAGCAGAATTCTTTTCCAACTTCGAACGAATTCTTTTGATATGGGAGTCGATCATTCTCTCAAATCCATCCCATTCCATTCCCCAAACAGCCTCTAAGATCATTTCCCTTGAGAAAACTTTACCTGGAGAAGTTGCCATCAACTGTAGAATATCAAATTCTTTACGAGATATATTGATTACTTGATCTTTTAAGGTGACCCTGCGTCGAACCGGATCTATTTTCAAAGATCCTCTGATGATTTCTCCACCGCTTCCGATATTCGGTTTAATTCCCGCTTTTTTATCCCATCTACGAAAGAATACATCTACTCTAGTTTTTAATTCTCTTACCGAAAAAGGCTTTGTGATATAATCGTCTGCGCCTAACTCAAGTCCCATAATTCTATCTATTTCTTCATTTCTAGCGGTAACTATAAAAATGGGAGTATTTTCATCAGATCTGCGGACTGTCCGACATACATCCATCCCATCAATATCTGGTAAGGAAAGATCTAAAATCAAGAGGTCGGGGTGGTTTGCCTTATAGTATTTAAGGCCTTCCTCGCCAGAAGTTTGAATTGTGGTTCGGTAATGAGCTGAATCTAATGACTTTCGTATTAAATTCCCGATGTCCGGATCATCTTCAATTACCAGAATATTCTTCATAAGCGCCTCAGGTGTATTGGATGTTAAATTTAACCTCATTACAACATATTATTCCCACCAAAATTGTAACATAGCAAAAAATGAGATTTTAAATGTATTGATTGGAAAACAAAAATTCGAAAAATGCTATATGATTGGCATTTTTGAAGGTCTTGCTATTCAACTTTAATGGCATTTCCAGAGAATTCTTATTTCTTAATGTGAAAAGTCTGGTTTTGGGCAATTTATGAAATACAGTAATCCTTCTTTCCCTCGGAGTTGGGCTCTTATTGCTGTTTCTGAACCTGGCCTGGATGTTCACGAAGTAACCAGGACTCTTGGGATTCGACCGGACTTATCTGTGAATAAAGGAGTTCCTGCCATCTCAGGAAATCCAGTTACTTCTTCCTTGTGGCAAATTCACTCGAAAAGAGATGCGAGTTCTCCGTTAGAGGACCATATCCATGAGTTATTAGAAAGAATTGCCCCTCATCGCAAAGAATTCCAAAGTTTTTGTGAAAAACATAATGTCTTACTCTATTGTTCCGTTGAATTCAATAACGGAAATTTGGAAGAAACTACGCTGAGCGCCCGGACTCTTTTGCTGCTCGGAAATCTGGGCTTGAAAATATCTTTTCATGCTTGGAACGTTCCAGAAAGGAGGAGAAGGTCAGAGGATCAGAATTAATTCTTCGATAGAAAAGGTTTGAATATATTTTCGGATGGGAGGTCTCGGTTTGGAAAGAATTAATACTCGATTCTTTTCTCGCAGATCCAAGGCGTATTTGATCAATTTTGCGACTACGGGGAATGGCAAAGTTTCGAATTTTGATATTTCTAATTTTACGTGCCGATTTGTTTCATAAAAGGCCATTGCTAAAACTGAGTTTAATTCGCCCAATACTTGATCATTTACTTCGGAAGTGAGAGGTTCTATCTCGACAGCTTTAGGTTTTTTCCTTATTTCGAAGTAACTGTATTTTCGGATATACTCCACAATCATTGCCCTTTCTAAAGGATTAATTATACCATTTGAGCGATTTCATACTCGAAGATGAAGCTAAATAACTTAGAAATATTGTTATTTCGATCTAGATTTTTGCATGCTACGAGAACTTTTTTTCATGAAAAAGGATTCCTAGAGATTGATACTCCGGCTTTGAAAAAAATCCCAGGGATGGAACCATATTTGGATCCATTTTTGGTAGGATCTCCTTTGGGTGAAGAAAAAGGGTATTTAATTACGTCCCCTGAATACTCTCTTAAACAAGCTTTATCTTTGGGTGTTGAAAAGGCTTACGAGATTGCACATACGTTTCGTTCGGGAGAGAAGGGGAGTTCCTACCATACCGCAGAGTTCCTCATGCTGGAATTTTATCAAACAGGTATAGATTTGCATCAGGCAATGGACCTTCTCGAAGAACTGATTCGATGGATTGCTGATAGACTAAGCCTTCCCCTTTTGGAAAAACCGTTCCAAAGAAAACTGGTGAAGGAACTCCTCGCTAACTCAGCCGGCATTGATTGGGAAAGAGATTCGTTGGAACGAAAAATCACTGAACTGTCTTTAACAAATCTTTCTCTCGACTCCATGGAATATGAAGACTGCTTTTTTTTGGTATTCTTAAACTTATTAGAGCCGAACTTCACTTCGGAATTTCAATTCATCTATGATTATCCTCCTGAAATGGCAGCCCTTTCTCGAATTGAAAATGGAGTAGCCAAAAGGTTCGAATTATATTTCGGAAATATAGAATTAGCTAACGCATTTTATGAACTTTTGGACCCGGTAGAACAGAGAGGCCGTTTTGAAAAAGAGCAAGAGTTGAGAAGAAAGTTAGGTAAGGAAGTTTTCCCAATTCACGAGGAGTTCCTGCAGGCTTTGGAAAGAGGTATTCCTGAATGTTCCGGGATTTCAATAGGTTTGGATCGACTTTTGATGGTGCTTTTGGGAAGGAACTCCCTCTCAGAAGTTAGTCCATACTGGCGAGAAATTTGAAAATAGAGGATTTTATTCTACTCTGACTTCATTTAGAATCAAGAAAGCATCATAAAGGGTTCGATAATGAATATAGGCCTCGCAAAACTTTTGTTGCACGGATTGTCGATCAAATTAACTTAAGATTCGATTTGCCCTGAAAAAGGGTTCTTCGAATGAAAAGATCCCTGGCCTTTAGTTGCGGACGGAGAATATGACTAAGAAGCAGAATTATTACGTCACTATAAAAGGCAAAAAATATGATCGCGGCCTAATTGAGTTAGCGGAGAAAGCTACCTCCGGTAAAAAAGACGGCCGCATTTCAATCGCGGATGCAAAGAAACTTCTAAACGCCGTGAAGGATAATAATACCTATACCGACATCGAAAAGAAAACGATGGAATATGTCCGTGAAAATTTTCAATTTACAGCAAAAGCAGACGAATGGTTCCGCACTGAAATCCGCAAATGGGCCGCTGAAAAATCTTCTCATACTCACACTAAATCTTCCCTACAAGAGGAATATACTTCTCACGATGAAGCAATCAGCCTTATGAGTTCGCAACACTCAGATGCACCTTATAGAGGATACATCCCGACTCCTTCTGCTGGACAGGCGAAAAAGCAGAATAGCATTCCTGTCCTGGTCCTTTCTCTCATTATTCTCGGAGGTTTCGGAATAGGGATCTATTATGCGTTCCGGAACAGTGGGAAGAAGTCCGTTGCCCATGCGGAAGAGATTAAAGAAACCAAACCTGAGCAAGTTGAGGAGAAGAAAGCTTCTTCCTCTTCTGGGAATGGGGGTATTTTCGGTTTCTTCTCTCAGAAACATGAACTTGCGAATTTTTCCGGGAAAGATGGTGAGCTTGCGTCTAAGATCCAATCTTCTCCAATCCTTTTCGACAAGAATGATATAAAAGTTCCTAAGTCTCAAAGAAGGATACTGGATTCTCTTACGTTTCTTCTCAAAAAACATTCGGAAGCTAAAGCAGTTTTGATTGGCCACGCTTCTTCCGAAGGAACCGAAGAAGTGAATCTCAAAGTTTCCCAACTCAGGGCCGAGATGGTTAGGGATTATTTATTGGGGAATGGTCTGGAAACTTCTCGTTTTATTTTAGAAGCGAAGGGCTCTCAAGTAGTTTCTTCCTCAGAGGGGAAGGGACAAAATCAGGAAAAGAATAGGCGAGTTGATATCCAAATCGTCAAGTGAGAGGGAGTTATATCTCCCCCTTTTTTTCTCTCTCCCAATCTTCCGGTAGGAACTCCAGACACTTCTCTTTCATCCCGTCTAATCCAATAGTAAACGGATATTCCGTATTCTTAAAATTGTCCTTTTTGGCGGAAAAATCCTATACAAGCACCCCGACCCTAAGAGACGATGAAACCATCATCGGAGATGACAATGGCATTTGATATAGATATGATTCGTGCCCGGTATGAAAAACTCGGGACCCTGGTTAAAAAAGCCAGAGAAGTGGTCGGCAGACCTCTCACTCTGACCGAAAAAATTCTTTATTCTCACCTTTGGGAAGGAACTCCTTCCTCCAATTTCGAAAGAGGAAAATCTTACGTTGATTTCGCTCCGGACCGCGTTGCAATGCAGGACGCGACCGCACAGATGGCCCTATTACAATTTATGTCTGCAGGTAAAAGCAAGGTAGCAGTTCCTTCCACCGTACACTGTGACCACTTGATCACTGCGAAAACTGGTTCTTCTGAAGACTTAGCAACAGCTTCTACGGAAAACAAAGAAGTATACGACTTTCTTTCCTCCGTTTCCAACAAATATGGGATCGGGTTCTGGAAACCCGGAGCTGGAATTATCCACCAAGTAGTATTAGAAAATTATGCATTTCCTGGCGGAATGATGATTGGAACAGATTCCCACACAGTGAATGCAGGTGGTTTAGGAATGGTTGCGATCGGAGTCGGAGGAGCAGACGCTTGCGACGTGATGGCAGGTCTTCCTTGGGAGCTAAAATGGCCTAAGTTGATCGGAGTGAAATTAACCGGAAAATTGAACGGTTGGACTTCCGCGAAAGACGTTATCTTGAAAGTGGCAGGAATTCTTACCGTTAAGGGTGGAACAGGAGCAATCGTAGAATATTTCGGGGAAGGATCTTCTTCTCTTTCTTGTACTGGAAAAGGAACCATCGCCAATATGGGAGCCGAGATCGGCGCTACCACTTCCACGTTCTCTTATGATGAATCAATGGAAAGATATCTTCGTTCAACGAACAGGGCGGATATAGCTGATTTAGCAAATGGGGTGAAGGAACACCTAACAGCAGATCCGGAAGTATATGCAAATCCAGACAAATTCTTTGACCAAGTGATCGAGATCAATCTTTCCGAGTTAGAACCTCACTTGAACGGACCTTTCACTCCCGACTTGGCGACTCCTATTTCTAAAATGAAAGAAGAAGCTAAGAAGAATGGATGGCCTACAAAAGTAGAAGTAGGTCTGATCGGATCTTGCACAAACTCTTCTTATGAGGACATCGCTCGCGCTGCTTCCCTTGCGAATCAGGCTGCAGAAAAGTCTTTAAAACCTAAGGCAGAGTTTACGATCACTCCCGGTTCTGAGTTAGTTCGTTTTACGATAGAAAGAGACGGGTATATTAAAATTTTCGAAAAGATCGGAGCGAAAGTTTTTGCAAACGCTTGTGGTCCTTGTATCGGAATGTGGTCCAGGGTAGGGGCGGATAAAAAGGAGAAGAACACGATCGTTCACTCTTTTAATCGTAACTTTCAATCTAGGAACGACGGTAATCCGAACACTTTTGCATTTGTGGGTTCTCCGGAGCTTGTAACTGCACTTGCGATTGCGGGAGATCTTACTTTCGATCCGAACAAAGACACTCTTACCAATGAAAAAGGGGAGAAGGTTAAATTAGATCCTCCGAATGGAGACGAGCTTCCTAAAAAAGGATTTGATGTAAAAGATGCCGGTTACCAAGCTCCTGCGGCGGACGGTTCCAATGTGCAAGTTGTTGTGGATCCGAAGTCCAATCGTCTGCAGTTGCTTGCTCCTTTCACCAAGTGGGAAGGTACAGATCTAAAAGGACTGAACCTTTTGATCAAAGTAAAAGGCAAATGTACGACAGACCATATCTCTATGGCTGGTCCTTGGTTAAAATTCAGAGGACACTTGGATAATATTTCCAATAACCTTCTGATCGGAGCTACGAATATCTTCAACGAGAAGATCAACAGCGTGAAGAATCAATTGGATGGATCTTACGACGAGGTTCCCAAAGTCCAACGCCAGTACAAAGCAAAAGGTATCGGTTCTATAGTGATCGGAGACGAGAACTACGGAGAAGGTTCTTCCAGGGAACATGCTGCTATGGAGCCAAGGTTCTTAGGAGTGAGAGCTGTTCTTGTGAAATCATTTGCTCGTATCCATGAAACAAACCTGAAAAAGCAAGGTATGCTTGCTTTGACATTTGCGGATAAGGCTGATTACGATAAGATCCAAGAAGACGATAAGATCGATATTATAGGACTTACCGATTTTAAAGAAGGAGCTCCTCTTACTTTAGCTTTACATCATAAAGATGGAAGTAAGGATGAATTCAAAGTAAACCACACTTACAATGCTCAACAGATAGAATGGTTTAAGGCAGGAAGTGCTTTGAATTTGATCGGCAGCAAAAAGTAAAAGTTTTTTTAAAAGCCGAGGCCTATGTAGCGGTCTCGGCTTTTTTATTTGGAGTCTGGCTTTAGACCCTTTTGCAAGATCCTCACCATTTCTTTGATCGTAGCTTTGATTTCCGATTCCGGAATTTTATAAACGACCTGGGCCATGAACCCTAACGCGAAGGTCAAAGAAGAAATCCCGAAAGCAACTGATTTCAGGTCCACTTTATGATCGATCTCTCCTCCCTTCTTAAATTTTTCCAGCTCATGGATCATTTCAGGAAGGGCCTTGCTATAAATTTTAGTTTGGATAATTCTACTAACGTCGGGATCTAGGATGATCCTGCTGACTGCAACTTTCATGAAGTCAGAATAATGTTTGAAATCGGAACATCTTTCCGTAATGGACTCCACTAACGCTTCATCCAAATGAAGTTCCTTTGTATCTTCTTCTTTTTTGCCGGTGGTCGAGTCGCCTAGATCATCCGTCCTAGTTAGGATCGCTTCTAGGAGCCCTTTCTTTCCACCGAAATAACGCATAATAAGAGCTTCATTAGCTCCCGCAGTCTTGGCGATATCCTTAGTGGTGGCCGCGTCATATCCTTTTTTGGCAAAAACTTGTATCCCGGCCTTCATTAAGGCTGTTTCAGTAGCCTTTCGGTCTCTTTTTTTAGGACCTTTGTGACTACCGTGCGCACCTGCTTTGGATGCCTTATTTTTTTTGACCTTCTTTTTAGGGGTTCGAACCATCTAACTGCCTATATGGGATGTATCCCGACCTTCGACTAATCAGCCAAGCGCATTTTTACTTTTTAGATCCACTTTACTCTTGCCTGTTCCGTTTATTTTTGCAATATGGTGATAAGTAAGTGAGTGATTACATGTTGGTTTTTTGATTTATCCAGATCAAGAGCCCGCAAAAAAAGGAACTTTCTTCAAGTTTATGGTCTGGAATACGTTTTTAAAAAAAAGCTTAAATGGAGATAAAATATTCGTTTCTCTACTCGTTTTGTTAAACGTATTCCTTCTTCTTCCCGGATCCGGAGGAAATGCAATCTTAACCCAAGGTGACGAAGCGATGCATATCGCTACGATTCGGGAAAGTTTGGCTTCTTCTTCGTATCTTTTTCCTAAATTCGAAGGCGTTTTAAATCTCTACAAACCACCAGCGTTGTTTTGGCTCGGAATTTTTTCGGATAGTCTTTTTGGTGTCAGCTTTTTTGCGGAAAGATTTCCTTCCTTTTTACTTTTTTTCGGATCCTCCGTTCTAATTTACTTAGGTATTAGGAGAGCAGGTGGAAGTCCTAAACAATCGTTCACAATTTCTTCCGCTTATACTTTGACTCTTGGTGTATTTAAATTCTCCCGTTTGGTGATGATGGAGTCTTTATTGACCTTTTTCATCATCTTGGTCTCAGTTACGATCTTAGAATTCAGGCTTTCTAAAAATCGGATCTGGCTATTCTTGGGGGGCTTTTTCTCCGGAATTGCAATTCTAATCAAAGGTCCTGTATTCCAAGTATACAGTGGAATTATCTTAGGAGCTTATTCTGTTATTGGGATTTTTCTTCTTCACTCAAATGGGGGATGGGCAGGCAAAAAAAGAATAGGGAAGGAACTCCTTGCCCATATCATCTTCCATTTTTCTTCTTTGGTTGTTCCTGTAATTTGGGTTCTGGTCCTTCTTTCTTATTCAGAACTCGGGAAAGAGTTCCTAACGATATTCTTATTCACGGAAAACCTTGGTAAGTTCTCTTCTGCCACAGCCAATCAATCCGAGTGGATTATTCCGATCGGATTCTTACTCTATAGTTTTCCATTCAGTCTCGCGGTTTTCTACGGGTTCTATTCTAAATTATTCCAGAAATCGAAATCCTTAAGAGAGGTGATCGGGAGTTCCTACCTCTGGGCCATCCTTGCGATTTGTTTGATACACCTTGCTCCGAACCGTAAGGATTTTTATTATCTTCTTCCTTTGGTCCCTTTAGCCTTCTTGGGAATTGGATTATTTTTCATTCGAAAAAAGGAATATCAGTTCACTCGGCTATTGTCTTTAAACTATTTCTTCTGCCTTGGGATCAGTATGCTGGTCTTGGCAGCAATGTGGGGTTTTGAAATTCTTCTGGGCCAAAATATCTGGGCGGAATTGATATTCACAGCATTCTTGCTTTTGATTTTTTTATGGAGAAGAAGGATCCGAACCCAAAAGGAAGGTGTTCCTTCCACCACAGCGCTGAACCTAATACTTGCGGCTGGTTTACTCTCCTATATCCAATTTTCGATCCTTCCCAGAGTAAACCTAAGCGAAGTTCCCGAAAGCGGACCATTTGTTAGCGCAAAGCAGATCTGTGTAATTTCGGAAAATCCTTGGACTGCACTTACTTTTAGGAACGCACTTCCAGCTGCCGAGATCGTTCATTCTGTTCCAGGGGCCGATCGAAATTGTGTGGATGGAAGAAGATATCTGGTCTTTTTCCAGGAGCAGATCCCTATTCCGACAGGATACCAACTTTTACAAACGCAGACCATTTGGAAAAGAGACGTTACCCTGCAGGAACTCCTCAGCCCATCCCAGGGAAAAGAATACGTATATTTTTATGAGCCTTCCCGGAATAAGAATTCCGAATTGGAGAGTCGATGAGCCCAATCTCTTTCAGAAAAATTTTCCCTTATCTCCCCATATTCGTTTTGGGTTTGGCTGTTGGCACATTTATCGCCTTCAAATATTCCAGAGGGACCGTGGTGCAACCCGGCATGGAGTGGGAAGGAAAAGAGATTTGCCTGGATTATTGCGATAGTCTAGCGAAATGTACTAAAAACGAATATCCTCAAACTTCTGAAGATCAATTGTATAAGGTGGAAAACGCTTGTCTCAGGGGTTGCAGAAAACATTTCGACAAGATGCAGGTATGCCTCCAACCGGAAAAAATGGCAAGTTGTTCCGAGTTGACTTCCTGTCTGTTCGGAGAATTAAAAAAGTATTATTAATATTTTTTTAATATTCTCCCTTCCAGAAACGATTTACCTTTTTCACATAATCTTTCGTTTCCTTGTAAGGAGGGATCCCGTCGTATTTTTGGACTGCACCCGGTCCTGCGTTGTAAGCCGCGATCGCTTTATCCGTATTTCCGAACTTTTTCATCATATCTGCGAGGAATTTTGTTCCCCCCGCGATATTTTCTTCCGGATCGAAAGGATTCTCCACGCCTAAAATATCCGCGGTTCCCGGCATCAATTGCATCAAACCGATTGCGCCCTTGGGAGAAACCGCGTTCGGTTTAAAATTTGATTCTGCCTTGATTACGGATTTGACCAAGTTCGGATCTAAATGATTTTTATAAGATTCTCTTTCTATAATACTGCTGAGTTCCTGGGGAGTTGGATCATTTTCCCGGGAGAAAATCCCTTTCATTTTGTCCTCCAGCTCTTGGGAGAATTCGGACTCTAACTTTTTAGGTGTAGGATCTACTTCCTCTGCGGGACGTTTAGGCTGGAACCTCTCCGTAATTTCATGGATTTCCTCCATTCTGGAGACAATTCTACGATAAGATTCTAGATCATCTAACTTCATACAGGCCTCAGGAGTTCCTACCTAAACCAAAATGGTTAATCTTAACATCCTTATTATGTCTCTCGGCTGAAATCTCCGCTGACGTGAGTCTTTTTTGCAGGTTTTAGAAAGGAAATCCAAGGGTTTCTTGAAAAAACCCGGCGCCTGAGAACGATAGACCGCGTGATAGAAATAGAAATAGTCACAACACCAAGGCTCACAGCATTTCCGGTATTCCTGGCCTTCAGCCGAGGATACTTTGAAGAAGAAGACGTACTTGTCAGAGTACGATCGCTCAAAAGTTACGAGGCCGTCCTTGCTCACTTGAGAGAAGGAAGGGCGGAAGCAGGAGAGGTTCCCTTTACAGCATGGGTTCATCAACAACTCAAAAAGACCTCTCCCAACTGGACTTTTTATAGAGGGATCATTCTATCTTGTTTGGTGCATGGATTTTATTCCGCATCTTATATGGAAGCGGAATCAATTCGAGATTCCTATCATAGTTTTTTACCTATCTTGCATCCTTATTCCTTGGATAGATTCGTAGCAGAGGAATTTTTTCGTTCGGAAAATTATCATCGCAGAAAACCTGTGCCTTATCTTACCACAAGACCTACGTTACTCGCTCATGAGTTCATTCGTGCGGAGTGTTTAGGTGCCGCGGCATCTCTCCAAGAATATCCGTTTTTTGGGGAGAAGGGTTACTGCCTCACAGTAGAGAATGAGATCCCGCCTTACTACCTGCCTACGAATATGCTCGTATTCACGGGTAGATTTGCCTCCAAATTCCCGGAAGAAGCGAACAGAGTCTCCAGAGCGATCAAGAAAGCTATGGAAGATCTTGCAAATCATGTGGCTTACGAAGGAGATTCTTTTGTAGCGGATTGGGTAGGTCCTTGCCCTTGGAAGCCTGGAGAATTGGACGGATTTTATAGAAGGCCTGTCCCCGAACTCGGAAAAATTTTATCCGGGATGCCGGCATTGGAAGATGTACGTTTCGTAATGGAAATGTATGGAAAAACTTTTCCAGGTTTAGATGGCGGGAAGAAAATTTTGGAAAGTTTGGCTCATTCGGTTGCGGACAATCCTTTTCCTAAATTTCCTTCTTCTATCACACAAACGAATTCTAAACTGTATCATACTTATTATTCCAACGGGAAGACTAAACTCGGAAATGTAGTAAAGGATATAGCTCCACTTCGTAGTCTTGTTTCCGAAATGAAAGAACTGGCGCTCTCTCTATTCTTAGGAAGAAGAGAAGTTTCCCTGGATACGCAACTTCCCAGAAGTCCATACCTTTTTATACGTTCCACTGTGAATGCAATATTGGATTATTTGAATCAAGAGATCAGGGATATAGAAGAGAAAAACAAAAGGCTTTCTGAGGATAATTATCTCTTAGAAACTAGATTAGATATAAGCGATTTAAAAAGACAAACCACGGAAGAAAGATATCGTTATATGTTCGAGTTTGCAACGGATGCTATGATCATAGTGAACGCGGACACAAGAATGATCGTTGATGCGAACAGAAGATTTAGGGAAGTTTCAGGATACCAAACCTCCGAGATAAAGAACATCCGACTCGCAAGAGTTCTTCCCGATATTTTGGAACAAACGGAATTGAAATCTCCAGGTGGAAAAGATCAAAACATGACTTTTATTCCGGAAGCAGGTTTGATACTGAAAGATGGTACTAAATTTTCAGTGGGCCTGAGTGTCACCGGCTTCAGTGCGGAAACAAAAAGATTCTACCAGATCCAAGTAAACGATAACGCATTAATTCTAGAATCTGAGAAGATCAAACACGAGTTCATATCCAATATATCGCATGAACTTAGGTCTCCAATGACGAATATCCAAGGATATTTCGATCTTCTGTTCGCAAATGAACAACTTTCTTTGGACAAGGACCAAAAAGAAATGACGGACGTGATCCGGAAGAATGTAAGAAGGTTGAACTTCCTGATAGATAACCTTCTTCAATTGGAAAAGAAGGAATCCCAGACTTCAGAGGAGATGTATGAAATTTTTGATCCGTTAACCGTGATCGAAGAAGTGCTTTATATCAATTCTCCTTCCGCATCCGAAAGCGGACTTACTGTTACGACTGATCTTGCCGGAGGTCTGAAATTAAAAGGAGTTAGATTCGAATTCTCCCAGATCATCACGAATTTTTTCGTTAACGCGATAAAATATACCGAAAAAGGCGGAATCGATGTCTCACTTAAAAAGATCTCGGATAAAAAAGTAGAGGTTCGATTTACGGACACAGGGATCGGAATAGATCCTAAATATAAAGAATTGATCTTCGAAAGATTTTTTAGGGTGCCGGATCAAAGGAACAGAACTGTGGGCGGTACTGGACTAGGACTTTCTATAAGTCGGACCTTAATCAATAAAATGGGAGGAGAAGTCATCGTAGAGCCAAACCAAAAAGGTGGCAGCATTTTTAAGGTGATTTTACCTTTGTATTCTGAATGAATCAAAAAAGAACGTATTTAATTTTATCTTTACTCATCGTTTCCTTGATCGGAATTTTTTATCTTCTATTTCCGGAGACTTCTACAAAAGAAAACACAAGCTACCAAGGCGGACTCTCGGAAGAGACCTTGAATAGAAAAGAGAACTCCTTATTCGAAGGAGGCTCTTTTTTGGATTTTTCAGGACATGTAGAAGAAACGGTATCCGGACCTGTTGCTATTGTTGGAGAACCTAATTCTAAACCGACTAAAACAAAATCCTATCTTGAAAGTTTAAGTCCGGAAGAGAGGGCGAAATTATACGAACAACTTTACGAGAAGTTCAAACCTCTTACTGAAAAATTTCCGAACAATTCTCTCATTCCCAAAAAACTTTCTGAAGAAGAAATCGCGAAAAAGAAAGAGAATGAAGATCATTACTATAGGGTCCAAAGGGAAATTTTAGAAAGAAAAGACGTTCCGAAGGAGGAGATGTCTTTCTATCTGAATACGAAACTGAAAAGATCCGATGATATGATCGAGATATTGAAATACGGAATGGAGAATTACCAAAAATTAGTGGGAGAAAATCCTAAAAATGCCAATCCGGAATATGAAAAACTTTTAAAGGAAAGATTGGATGGACTTTCTAAGAGTAGGGAAGAAGTGATTTCCGCTCAAAAAGGGAATTAAGCTTAAGAAATTTTACGTTTTCTTTTAGCACTTCTTTTGTTTTGAGGGATTTTCGCCTTCTTAGCGGCAGGTTTTTTGACCGAAGGTAATTTCATTTTGTTTAAAGTGTGAATCAGATTCACTAGTTCTTCCGGGTTCAAAACGGAAAGAATTGAAATTACCTTTTGAAATCCTACCTGCTGCAAAAGTCCCACCGCATTCTTAGTTCCGAGAGCTTTTAATAGAGCCGGGATCTCGGAAATAGATCTTTTACGGATCCATTCCGCACATTCTTGCGGAGTTAAAGCCTTTGTTAAAGGAACGAAATCTTTTACTGGCAATGCCTTGGTCAGTTCCAGAAAGGAATCTATACCGATCGCATTCAAATAAGCTATCGCAGAATCAGATCCGATATTCGTTAAGATTTCTACGATCGTTTTGGAGCCTATCGTATTATTGATCTTAGAAACATCTAAAGGAGAAATAGACTCCGCTAAAAATTTCAGATCTTTAAATCCAAGATGTTTTACGTAATATACCAGATCCGAAGGAACTGTGTTCTGGATCAGGTCTACAAGAATGGATTCGGGAATGGACTGTAAAAGAGTTACGATTTCCTGTTCGCTCAGATTTTGACTTAAGAATAAAAGCCTTTTATGGTCCACCTTTTCCGAAATGGAAAACAACGCCTCATAACCTAGGTTGCGGAATAATTGAAAGGATTTTTGAGGTCCCAGTTTATCCAGGTATTCCAATGCGTTTTGGATGGTGGAGATAACTTTTTTCATCCCAAAATATCCGTTAGTAAATCCAGAACCAAAGGAGAAAGCGATCTTTTCGCGTGGACCTTTCTGATATTAGAAGCTACATCTTCCGCAATCTTGCCGATCCACAGATCCAACTCAGGCTCGGAAAGTCCGATAAACTCTTTTAAAGTCTCTTTTCTATAATGATTCAGTAATGTATCTCTACTTACAGAGTATAGATTTTCCATGGCTCCACGGACTTTTTCGTCGTTTGCGATCGCTCTTCTGATCCTATCAGTTCCGGCGCCGAATCTGGAAGTCTCTAATCTTCCCAGATCGTTAAACCCGGTCTGGAAAAGTATTTTTAAAGTATTTCGGATTACAGTTTGGATCTCTTGTGTTCCGGAGCCTATGGAAACAAAGTCCGCAATCCTTTCGGTAAATGTAGGCAATAAAGAGGATAAAAATTGAGAGATCTGTTTTTCCAAACCTGCTACTTGGAAAACGCCATGCAAAGGATTTATCTTTTTATGGAATTCGCTCAACACTTTCTCCAATCCTTGGGAGAAGATCGCTTGGACTTCCGGTTGATTCAAAATTCCTAAGATCAGATTTTTAGAAGGAGCAGCCTGAGTTCCCGCGATAAATTCAACGATAGAATCCATGGATTCTTCCGAAAAAAATTCATCCGCAGAGGTATAGGGAAAAGCTTTCTCTATAGGAAATTCTTCCGCTAAAACTTTTAGTTTTTCTTCGGGAAGACGGACGAGTCCCAATGCGGAAGGAGAGATCGAAAGATCTTCCGGGAAGATCTCCTCTAAGCTGGATCTAAATAAAAAATGTAAACTTTTACGTATGCTATTTTCCAGAACTCCAGGGTAGGTAATCCAGTTCTCTACCTTAGTTTTACGGGAAACAAATCTTTTCCAAAATGCCAAAAGTTACTCCTCAGGCTGCTTTGATCGTGGACCAAACCGTATCCAATTTAGTAAGATGGTACGTGAGTTGGTTTCTATGATATAAGACCAAATTTTTCTTTTTTAGATTATGAAGATCTTTCGGGATCTGAAATAATTTTTCCAAGAAAACTATATCGTTGCCTTCTAATCTAAGGAAGCCGCCTTTTTTGGCCTTCTCTAAAAAAGAATCGAATGCGTGTTTTAGAGCATCCGTTTTGAATTTTTCGGAAATATAGATTTCAGGATGAGTATTTTTGATCTTCTCGGCTAAAGAAGTGAGAAGTGAAAATAATTTTTCCTTACTTTCTTTCGCTTTCCCTTCGAATTTTAAGACCAAGTAAGATGCTAAATTCCCCGCCGTGATCGTGTATCCGCTACCTAATTTTTCTTTTACTATGCTGGAAACTTGGTCCGCATCTGCGTTTTCCGGAATAGGGAATTGTTCTCCATAACCTATATGGAGTTCGGATTTTTTAGAGGAAAAATAATCGTAAGTCAATGTGAAGGAAGTAAAATTCAAATTTTTGAATTTAGATCTGAGAAAGTACACACCCTTTTTGACCTGAGCCATATATCCGTCTTGGTTAAACACTCCCTCCGGAAAAAGAAAAAGGTTCCTTCCTTCCGAGATCCTGTCGGAAAGATAACCCCATTCTTGATCTACCATATCTCTTAAGAGCCCTTTTTTCAGGAGCTCTCTTGCGTTATCTCGGAACGGTCTTTTGATCGGAACACAACCTATATAATCCAAATATTTCGGGATGATCCCCGATTTATCTATAAGCAGGAAAAATAATTTAAGAAGTCCTTTGGGTTTGAATTCCTTCACTAAAAAATCTTTTCCTAATATATCTTCTCTTGCAGGGATCGCGAATTTAATAGAAGGATGGATATGAGGATAGACTGCCGCAAGAGCGGGAACATCTCCTTCCCAAACATGGTTTGCCATAAGGACGGAAGGATAGGGGGCTTCTAAAATTTTATTAGGATTACTTGCCGGGAAATGTTCTTCGAAACCATCGAATAGTATTCCTCTCGCCTTGAATACGATCCTGATCAAAAAACTGTAAGTTTTAGTAGTATATACAGGCTGTACTTGTTTTGAAGTTTCTTTTTCAGTAACTGGATCCATACAGTTCTATTCTCTCTTTATTCTTCTATTTTTTTCGGGACCGACTCGCTGATCCGAGTGGTAACTTCGTAATTGATCGTATAAGTCCAGTTGGCATGATCGTCTGCGGAGATTTCTTCTTCTCCTTCTTTGCCTATGATAGTAACTACATCTCCGATCTCTGCTCCCGGAATATGTGTGATATCCAACATGGTCATGTTCATACAGATCCTTCCCAGGATCTTCGCTCTTTTTCCCTTTACCAGCATGACCCCGTTATTGGAAAGTTTGCGGTCTAATCCTTCGTAATAACCTACGGGTACAACAGCGATCCTTGTAGGCGCGCTTGTTTGGTATGTGGAACCGTAGCCAACATAACTATCTTCCGGAACGATCTTGGTATGAACGATCCTAGACTTCCAGGAAAGAACAGGAGAAAGATTGAAATCTTTTTTGCCGCTTAGATGCAAAGAAAGTCTAGTCTGTAAACTCGGCCAAAGCCCGTATAAAGAGATCCCCACACGCACTAGATCGTAATGAGCTTCCGGAAATAACATGGTAGATGCGGAAGCGCATGCATGTTTGACCAAATTTTTAAATCCGAATTTCTCCGCGAGAAGGATGGCTTCTGAAAAAGCTTTCATTTGTTCTTTGGAATACTTTTGCTCTAATACATCTTCCGTGCTAGCAAAATGTGTCGCGATCCCATCAATTTTCAGACCTTCCGATTTGATTTCGGAAAGAGTTCTTTCCAAGTCTGCGCCGAAAAAACCAAGCCGGGCCATCCCGGTATCCACCTTCAGATGTATCTGAGGAGAAGGTTTACAATTCGTTAAAATTCTGACTTCTTCCGTTCGAGAGACTATGATCCAAAAATTCGGATCAGAAACTTCGGAAGTTCTTTCTGCAAGGCCGGGAATTTCTCCCATGATCAAGATCTTGAACTCAGAATATTTCTCACGGAGAAGTTTTGCTTCTTCCAAAGAATTTACTCCGAAAAGATCAGCTCCTCCCTGGTAAGCGAGCTCGGCAGTCTCTAAAAGACCATGACCGTACGCGTTGGATTTAATGACCGCAGTGAGTAAAGTTTTAGGGGAAAGAAGGGCGCGAAAATTTTTCAGGTTTGCCGAGATCGCCGCTCTGGAAAGTTCTATCCAAGTTCTGTCTTTCATTCTTTGAAATTAGCGCAAGATCTTCAGTCATGAGCCTCTTTTACGGCCAGCCTGTCATTCGGATTTTTCCTTTCAACCGGGAGGAAAAAAGGGTTTCCCGAGCGGGGAAATACAAACAGACTGCCCGGGAAACGGCTAAACAAATCCTCAGGATTCCCGGATGAAACAATATAAAGTAGTACAAACTTTCCCAGTTCCCCTCCAAGATCTACTCAGAGCGAGGGAAGATAGATATAAATATTTAGATAGATTCCCCGAATTGAAAAACGTGGAATTATTGGAGGAAAGAAAAGAGGGAAACAAAGTTTACCAAAAAAGAAAGGTAAAGTTAGCCGAATCCCTGCCAAAGGTGCTTGCCACACTTCTTTCGGATCCTTCTCTTTTAGAAGATTCTGTATTCGATATTTCCACCAACACCCACGAGTTTACGATCGCTCCTCCAGGAAACGATTCTATCGTTACTATCAAAGGATTCTCCGTATACAAGGAGCTTGGCCCAAATGAATCGGAGAGAAGTTACGAGGTAAAAGTAAGCTCCGGAGTATTTTTAATGGGCTCCGTGATCGAAACGGTTATCGAAGAGATCCATAGACATTCCTTGGAGAAGGACAAAAACTCCATCTCGGAATTCCTGAAAAAGGGAGATTGAGATTTGAATAGCGGTTCTATAAACTTTGCGTCCTAGCGTCTCTGCGTGAGAAAAAAAAGAACGAGAGTTTGCTGTAACGGGAGTTATTGATTTACTATTGCGGCAGCGATGCGTAGGGCTTGTCCCACCGAAGGTGGGATGAGGCGGACTCGCCGAACCCGAAGCAGCGCGATCGGGCGATAGCGACGAGCCGCCCAAGTCCTTTCAGATTTTTGTCGAAGTTACTACAAATTTAGATCCGATTTGTCCGGTAATCCTGGCTTAATGAGCAAAAGTTCTTCTCCCAAATTGAAGATTCCCCAAGCCGGCATAGATCCTTGTATCGACGGCAATATTTCGGAGAATCTATCGTCGGAGAGGATGGTTTCGTAGTCAGGATCTTCTTCTTCCAATCGCAAGATGCTCCAACCTAAAGAATCTAATTCCTCTAGGAGTGTGGTACTTACGCCACACTCTCCGCAGGCTTTTGGAGTTAAGATAAGTACGATCCCTTTTTTTTCATTCTTCTCCGCGTTAGAGATCGCTTCCTGTTTGGAATGAAAAACAAAAGAAGAAGTTTTCCAAAAGAGTAACTTGTCTCTCTTCGTATAAATCAGCGTACCTAAAATAACCCAAAAAACCCCGAAAAAGCTCAAAAGGACCCATTTTTGAATTCGTATGTTTTTGATATTCTTACTCCTAGTGGAATTCTCTAGCTAAACTCGTCAGAAAATTCTAATCTTATATCTTTGCAGGATCTTCCGATCTTAGAAAAAGCTGTACAGAAAAAATAAATATAAATTTACGTAGAGAGTTGACAAAAAAACATAGTCATACGCATGCTCGGTTACTAACCAGAATCGGTTCGGAGGTGTCAGGCAGTAGATGAACGCATTGGGAAAGCACGTAATTGCAGAATTTTATGAGTGTGATTACGAGACCATCAACAATCACGAATTGGTAGAAGATATCATGTTGAAGGCAGTCGACCTCTCCGGTGCCACCACAGTTAAATCTGTTTTTCATAGATTTAGCCCGTTTGGTGTGAGCGGTGTGGTTGTCGTGAGCGAATCCCATTTCGCCATACATACCTGGCCAGAATACGGTTATTGCGCTATCGACGTCTTTACTTGCGGAGACTTGATCGATAATCAGGCAGCTTTGGAATATCTCAAGGAACGCTTCGGCTCAAAGAGCATCTCCGTAGTGGAAATGAAGCGCGGTTTGTTGAAACTTGGCGTAGACCTACCTCACAAACCAGTTGGGAAATAAGTATCTTCTCTCCGGCAGAGCCGGAAACACCCTAATTGATAAAGACGAGTTCCCCTCTCCGGGAGGAAGGGTCGACTTCACTTATTTTCAAACTTTAAGGAGAGGTATCAGAGTATGAGCCTAAAGATCCAAGACCAACTTAAAATAGTTAATCGTTTTTCTTATCTAAGAAACAGTATCGAAATCGCGACTACCGACAAGGGCGAAGCTTTCCTTTTCACTAAGGAAACTATCTCTGCGGGAGAAGTTGTAGCAGTTTGGGGAGGAAAAGCAGTTCATAAAAATGAACTCGCAGGACTTTCCGGACTTTCCTCTCCTCATAGAGTCCATAAGGATTTCTATCTGGTTTCTCCTTTGCATGATGATGGGATCGATTCCGTTCATTATATCCGCCAATCTGCGGATGCTAACTGTGGTTTTCAGGGAGATATTACTCTGGTTGCACTTCGTGACATCGAAGCCGGCCAAGAGATCACTTATCATCCTGCGATGAAAAACCCCGAACTCGCATGGGCTCGCAACGAAGAGGCAGAAATCGTCCGTAAACGTTTCAACGGAAGTTTCCCTACTTATATCCAGTCCAAGATCGAATCCGATCCTGAATTGAAAGTGTATGAACCTTTCAAAGACGGAGCTTGGGGACTTCTCACTTCCATCGATTTGGAAAACTGTGATGCAGCTCTTATCCGTGATGCGGATGCAATTAAACAATACGTAGTAGAACTATGTGATTTGATCGAAATGAAACGTTTCGGTGAGACCCAAGTAGTTTACTTCGGAGAAGACGATCGTGTAGCAGGTTATTCCATGGTGCAGTTGATCGAGACTTCTTGTATCTCTGCTCACTTCGCAAACGATACCAATACTTCTTATATCGATATCTTCTCTTGTAAAGGATACGATCCTAAAGTTGCGGCTGAGTTTACTCGCAAATTTTTCAAAGGCGCGGCAATGCGTCTTACAGTAACAAACCGCTTCTAAGAGGTAATATTGGAACTTTGGCTGGACGAGACCCTCGAGTTACCTAACGGAAGGGCTCTCAAGATTAGAGTGAAGGAGTTCTTGCATTCTCGTAAGACTCCTTTTCAAAAAATAGACGTATTCGAATCTCAAAGTTTCGGCAGAATGTTCACTCTGGACGGAGTGGTCATGATGACCGAGGCCGATGAGTTTGCGTATCATGAAATGATCGCTCATGTCCCTATGATGAGCCATCCGAATCCTGAAAAGGTTCTCGTGATCGGTGGCGGGGACGGAGGTACAGTTCGTGAGATCCTAAAACACCCGTCCGTAAAAGAAGTACATCTTTGCGAAATAGACAAAGGTGTTGTGGATGTTTGCTACGAGTATTTCCCTGAGATCGCAAATGCGATGAAAGACCCTCGAGTAAAACACGCGTACGAAGACGGAGCAAAATACGTTCAGGACTATAAGGAATACTTCGACGTTATCTGCGTGGATTCTTCCGATCCTGTCGGCCCTGCAGAAGTTTTATTCAAAAGACCTTTCTATGAGACAATGGCGGCTTCCTTGAAACAAGGAGGGATCTGTACCACTCAGGCGGAAAGTTTTTACTATCACGGAAAAGTAATTAAGGAATTATTCCAATTCATTCCGGAAGTTTTCGATCATTGCGGATATTATTTCACAGTGGTTCCTACGTATCCTTCCGGGATCATAGGTTTTACCTACTGTTCCAAAGGACCCGATCCTTATAAGGTCCAGCCGGATCCGAACCGAGTTCCGAAAGGATTAAAATATTACTCTGCCGAGATCCATAAGGCTGCGTTTACTCTTCCTCCTTTTGCGCAAGAGTACATCGTAAGGAAATAATGGATTTCTATTCCAAATTCGTAAAAAGAAGGGAGAAGTTAAACTCCCTTCTTTGCGTTGGGATAGACCCTGATGTTACCAAACTCCCTCCTTCTTTAGAAAAATTTCCGGACAAACTATTCGTATTCTCCAGAGAGATCGTAGATGCTACCGCAGAATATGCGGTCGCTTACAAACCGAATATTGCATTCTTCGAAGCATTCGGTTCCAAAGGAATAGAACAGTTCGAAAGACTGATCTCTCATATCAAAACGAATCATCCTGAGATCCCAATCGTTGCAGATGCAAAACGAGGAGATTTGGACAATACCGCAAGGCAATACGCTAAGTTCTTTTTCAAAGAGTTAGGGGTGGATTCTCTGACTCTTTCTCCTTATATGGGATCTGATACGATCAAACCTTTTATAGAAGACGATTCTAAGATGGTATTCCTGCTTTGTTTGACTTCCAACCCGGATTCTGCGGAACTCCAACAAAAAACCTTTTCGGAAACCGGCAGAACTCTTTACAGAGAAGTAGCGGCATTGAGCGAAAAATTCCCCGTTAAGAATGTTGGATTAGTCGTAGGAGCCACACATCCAAAGGAATTATTAGAAATTCGTAAAGCTCATCCGGATCGAATCTTTTTGATCCCGGGTTACGGAGCACAAGGCGCTTCCTTAGAAGAGGTGATTGCGGTTTGTGGGAAAAATTCCTTGGTCAACTCTTCTAGAAGTATTATCTTTTCTTCTTCCGGACCGGATTTTGCGGATGCCGCAGGAAAAGCAGCATCCTCCGTCGCGGAAGAGATGAGAAAGCTGCTGATTTAATTCGAGATTATTTTAAAGGTTCTTCTTCCTTAGGAATATCTTCTTTTTCAAGTTCTTCCTGTTTAGGTGCAGGTTCTTCTTCTTTCCGTTTTTCAGGAGATACGGTCTTATCGTCGGAGGAAGAGGAAGCAGAACCGAAATAATAACCGAAGCCGAAAATCCCGGAACCTTCCCCGTAGATGTACTTTTCTCCTTGGAAATGACGGTTGATAGAAGCACCTTCCAATTCTAAAAACACAAAGCTACGTTCGAAATTCATCCGAACGCCGAGTTTGCCGTAAGCTCTTAATGTGGATTGTTTTGCGCCGATATCTGCGATCCCTAATCCGGCTCCGATATATGGATCGAATTTGGAACCTGGACGGAAATGAAGTGTAGGTCCCAGATCTAAAAATGTTTTGGAGAAGGTGACCTTATCGATTGCCGCGGCAGCAGCGAAATAATATCCGAAATGATTGAAGTCCGGAGCGGATAATATTATTGCAGAGGACATTTCCGTGGAACGATCTTGTGGAACGAAATAACCGCTTCGATTTACTCCAACTTCAAAACCTAAATTTCTTGGATTGTATTCGAATCCTGCTCTGTAAGTTTCGGACCTTCCGGAAAGACCGTATTGATATTCAGCCTGTCCTGCACCGATGCCTATTTTTGCTGTGAAAGGTGAGTATTGGGAACCTTCTCCGAATAGAGTAGAGGGTTCAGCAAATAAAGTAGAAGGAAGAATGGCGAAAATGCAAAGTACAAATTGGGATATTATTTTTTTCAAGGTTACGCGCTCTTGTATCAAAATCGTCTTACTTTACATATCCGGTCCTAACCCTAAAGGGGTCATTTGAAATTGGATTTGTTCTGAAAAAAATATGGGATATAAGAGAACTTAAAGTTGGAACTTTCAAAATTTTTGTCGGAACTCCTACAGGCTTATGCGGGCCCGGGATTGACCCTGATTTCTTTCGGAGCAGCCACCTTGCTTCCGTTCAGTTCCGAAGCGGTACTTATGGGAGCGATCTGGTCGGGTCTTTCTCCCGCAGAAGCTGTGTTCTGGGCCTCGATCGGAAATTGTGCCGCATGCGCATTCAATTATTCATTAGGTTATTGGTTTGGTAAAAAGATTGAGGCTAGGATTTCCGAATCCAAGACCTATGCTGGGTGGGCGGAAAGAATGTCCAGATGGGGGTACTGGGCTTTGGGATTTTCTTTTCTTCCCTTTGTAGGAGATCCAATTACGGTGCTCTCCGGATTTTTTCGCCAGAAGTTTTGGATTTTTGCTTTGGTAGTATTCTCACTTCGGATATTAAGATACATTGCGCTGGCTTATGGACTCGGCTTGTAATCTTTCAAAATACAGGAACTTGTAATATTCTTTTAATGGTCGAGTTTTGGAAAAAATTTCCAAACCAGAAAAGGATCGAACAAGTCTATAGAAAAGCCTTCTTGAGAAATGTCTGATAGAAGGAACTCCAATAAAACTAAAACAGAAAGGAAGAAGGAAGTTTTTGAAAAAGAATTCTCCCCTCAAAAAGAAATCGCAAAAGACCGCTAACCGAAAAAAGGAAAAACTTGCAATTGTAGGTTCCGGAATTGCCGGGATGGGCTGTTCCTACTTTTTAAGGGACCAATACGATATTACAGTTTTCGAAAAGGCGGACTATGTCGGAGGTCATACGAACACCGTATTCATTCCGGAAGAAGATAAAAAGATCCCGATCGATACCGGGTTTATAGTATTCAACCATGTCACTTATCCCAACCTAAAACGTTTTTTCGAAGAATTACATGTGCCCACAAAAAAAACCAGTATGTCTTTTAGTGTGCAACATGTTCCGGACAATTTGGAGTTTTGCGGTTCAGGCTTGAACGGCCTATTCGCTCAAAGAAAAAATATATTCAATTTTAGATTTTTACGTTTGCTTCTGAATATCAATCGTTTCAACGATGAATCCCCTAAAATATTACAAGATCCTAAATACAAAGAATATTCTCTGCAAAGATATATAAAAGAAGAAGGGTATCATCCCGATCTTCTGACATACTACTTGGTCCCAATGAGTTCCGCAGTTTGGTCTACTCCTGAAGACCTGATGTTGGAATTCCCCGCTTACTCTCTAGTCCGCTTTTTCTTGAATCATGGATTCTTGGGATTAAATACGCAGCACCAATGGTACACTGTGGACGGCGGCTCTATCGAGTATGTCAAAAGACTGATCTCATCCAATCGGGATCGATTTTATACTAACTCGCCGGTCTTAGGAGTAGAAACTACTTCGGCAGGTAAAGCCAAACTTATCTTTAAGGGCAACAAGTCGCAAGTATTCGATAAGGTAATACTTGCCTGCCATGCAGATAGTTCCCTTTCTATTCTAAAAAAGCCTACATCTTTGCAGAAAGAATTATTATCTCAGTTTGATTATCAAGAGAATATCGCGACCTTACATACGGATGATTCCGTAATGCCAAATACAAGATCCACTTGGTCATCTTGGAATTATAGAATGGATCGGATCCAAGGAGAGATCCGCCCTCATACTATCTATTGGATGAACAGCTTGCAGGGAGTTTCCAAGCAGAAGGATTATTTTCTATCCATAGGAGATCCCGGACTTGTGGATCCTAAAAAGATCTTGAAAAGGATCAAATACGAACATCCTCTTTTTCATGTCGGTTCATTAAAAGCACAAGGCAGACTATCCGAATTAAATCGGAAGGGGCCTATTTATTTCTGCGGTAGTTATTTTAGATACGGATTCCATGAAGACGCGTTTTGGTCAGCTAAAGAATTATCGGAGACCCTGCTGGGAAGGAAGGTATGGGACTAAATTCCAAGATAGTCGAAGCAAGGGTTATGCATGATCGTAAGATCCCTAAACCGAATCGGTTCAATTACGGGGTCTTTACATTCCAATTGGATCTAGATGAACTCGATTTAGTGAACGACCGTTTATGGATGCTTGGAAATAATAAGTTTCGAGTATTTTCTTTTAAAGATAAGGATCACCTAAACTTCGGAAAAGAAGGTATAAAAGAAAATTTTTTAGAGTACTTAAGAAAAGAAGGAGTCAAAGAGAAGGTAGAAAAGGTAACGCTAATCACCAACCTGAGAGTATTCGGCTACGTCTTTAATCCGGTATCGTTTTATTTTGCCGAGGATAAGGATGGAAATCCAATATGCGCCGTTGCAGAGGTTGGGAATACATTCGGAGAAATGAAGTTATTCTTCCTTGGAAAAGGATCCTTTACTCAAAAAGGATTTAAAAAGAAAGAAGGGAAGTTCTTCTATGTCTCTCCGTTTGTCAGTCTGGACTCAGAGTTTGAATTTTATTTAAATCCTCCTCAAGACGGAAGGATAAACTTAAGGATAGACGCTTTCGAAAATGGCGAAAGGGTCATGGTGACAACTTATACCGGTAAGGCTTTAGATCTAACGGATCTAAATCTGATCCGGATGTTCCTGAAATATCCTTTCGTAACATTGAGAGTGATCGGACTCATCCACTGGCAGGCCTTACTTCTTTACCTGAAAAAACTTCCTTTCATTCGAAAGAATGAAGGTTTAGATAAACAAAGGGGATTGCATCTTGGAAGGCGATAATATTGTAAAAGTAGAACCGTTGGAAAGTGCTGGTTCTGGGGTCGGAACATTAAGTTTTTATGAAAGGATCTTCTTCTCCGCGTTATCGGGAATGCAAAGGGGATCTTTGAGGATCCTTTTTCCGGACGGAGGGCAAAGATATTTGGGAAATCCTAATTCTTCGGATCCTCCGGAGTTCCATCACGCGATACTGCAGGTGAAGGATCGGAAATTTTTCAAAAAGTTGGTATTGTACGGGGATATCGGTTTAGCTGAATCTTATATGGATGGTGATTGGGATACGGACGATATTCGTGCGATCATCTGTTGGTTCTTATTAAATTTAGAAAGTACACCTTCCGTTAGCGGTTCTAATAAGAGTCTTTTTCATCTTGCTTTAATGAATTTGGGGAATCGTCTGCTCCACTTGTTCCGGAACAACTCTGTCAAAGGTAGTAAGAAGAATATTTCGGAACATTACGATCTAGGGAACGATTTTTATAAGAAGTTCTTAGATCAGACAATGACATATTCATGCGCCTACTTTTCGGATCCTACAAAGTCTTTGGAAGAAGCGCAAATCGCTAAGATAGAAAACTTATGTAAAAAATTAAAACTCAAGGATACCGATCACCTTTTGGAGATCGGAACAGGTTGGGGCGCATTCTCAACTTACGCAGCTAAAAACTATGGCTGTAAAGTGACTTCTTATACGATTTCTGAAGAACAATACAAGTTCGCAAAAGCAAAAATTTCCGCAATGGGTTTGGAAGATAAGATAGAAGTCCGACTGGAAGATTATAGAAAAGTTGAGGGCTCCTACGATAAGATAGTGACTGTCGAAATGTTAGAAGCGGTAGGTCACGAATATTTCGAGGACTTCTTCGCTATGTGCCATAGAGTCTTAAAAAAGGACGGACTTATGGCTCACCAGATCATCACCTGTCCGGACTCCAGATACGAATCTTTTAGAAAGGGAGTGGATTTTATCCAAAAGCATATTTTTCCGGGATCACTTATACCTTCGATTGCAAGGATCAATGAAGCGATCAATAAGACCGGCGATATGTTCATTCATGAGCTGGAAGATATCGGCAGATATTACGATCGTACCCTTATGACTTGGCAAAAGGGATTCGAAGAGAATCTTTCTTCTATCGCAAGTATGGGTTATAATGAATCCTTTTTGCGTAAGTGGAGATATTATTTTTCGTATTGCGCTGCAGCCTTTCATATGAGAAATATCAGCGTGGTGCAGGTAGTCTATACCAGGCCGAATAATCTCGGATTGAATTCTCAGTGACAAAATTACAAGACCAAGGATCTAAACCTTCCTTCTTTGCCAAAGCTAGGGGAAGGATACTAGAAGAATTAAAAACAGGAACAAGTCCAGAGAAGATCGCATTATCTTTGGCAATCGGTGGAGCGATCGGGATCTTTCCTTTGATCGGGACCACAATGGCAATATGCGCCTTCTTAGGTTTTGTTTTAAGATTGAACCCGGTTTCCATTCAGATAGCAAATTATGCGATGTATCCATTTCAAGTTTTTCTAATTATTCCTTTTTTGGAATTAGGGGCATATTTGTCCGGGAAGGAACTGGATCTAACTTGGGCGTATAGACTTGTAGAAGGAGATAGTTCTCAAGTTTTGGAAGGGCTTTCTCATTCTGCAGTGTATGCTGTCCTTGGGTGGACTTGTATGGTGCCGATTCCTGCGGGGATCTCTTATTTTCTATTATTGATCCTGGTAAAAAAGGCAAACCAGATCGTTCGCAAATAAATCCATGTATATCGGAGTGTTCTAATGTACGAAAAAGCCGTGTCCTTGATGTTCAGTGCTTGGGTAGTCGTATTCTTTTTGATGAGCCTTCTTTGGTTAATCGGAAAGCTTATCAAAAATTATTCGATCGTAGATGTGGGATGGGGCCTTTGTATTTCCACTGTCGCGATCGTATATTTTTTATTAGGCGACGCTTTTTCAGTAAGAAAAGCGATCTTTGCTTTTATGGCAACTGTTTGGGGTTGGAGACTTTCCTATTTTATATTTACTACGAGAGTTCTAACAGGTCACGAAGACGCAAGATATACCGAATTTAGAAAGGAATATGGAGATCAAGTAGATCGTAAATTTTTCACAAATGTATTCCAATTCCAGGGAATTCTCGGAACAATTTTAAGCCTTCCTTTTCTTTTTCCAGCTTTGAACCCTTCGATACAAACCCATCCATTGGAGATCGTAGGTCTTTGCGTTTTTGTGATCGGGCTTTGGGGGGAATCTGTCGCCGACTTCCAATTGGCGGAATTCAAATTGGATCCTAATAATAAGGGAAAGGTTTGTGATATAGGACTTTGGAGATACAGCAGACATCCGAATTATTTTTTTGAATGGGTAATTTGGGTCTCTTTTGGTCTCGTCTCTCTCGCTTCTCCGTGGGGATGGATCGGTCTTGTCTCTCCGTTGATCATGTTTATACTTTTAACTAAGGTCACTGGGATCCCTTTCAATGAGGTCGGGCAATTAAAGTCAAAAGGAAATCTGTATTTGGATTATAAGTCCAGGACCAGTGCATTCTTTCCTTGGTTCCCTAAAAAGTAGATTCAAAATATAGAATATAGGAAAACCTAATATGAGTCTGATCTATACTCTGATGGAAAAAGATATATTCCCGGATTGGTTGATCCGATTTAGGATACGACAACTATTGCGTCTTAGGCTCCGTATGGAAGATAAAGGGAGCCTGGAAAAGAATCAGGAACATCTAATCCAATATGTAAATTCACTAAAACGATCGCCAATCGCGATTGATACCCAGGCTGCAAACGAGCAACACTATGAGGTCCCTTCTTCTTTTTTCAAATTGGTGTTGGGCAAACATATGAAATATAGCTCGGGCTATTGGACTTCTCCGGATATAGGGATAGACGAGTCCGAAAGGATTATGTTGGACCTAACGTGCAAAAGGGCGGAGTTAGAGAACGGGATGAGTGTTCTGGACCTAGGCTGTGGCTGGGGATCCATTTCTCTTTATATAGCGGAAAATTATCCGAAATGCAAAGTCACAGGAGTCTCCAATTCCAAAAGTCAAAAGAAGTTTATAGATTCGGAGGCTAAAAAGAGAGGTTTAAAAAACCTGAATATTATTACTGCGGACATGAACGTATTTAAGACGAATTTGAAATTCGATCGTATCATCTCCGTGGAAATGTTGGAACATATGAAAAACTACGAAGTTCTATTCCAGAAACTGGCTAGTTTTCTGAAACCGAAAGGAAAGTTTTTCGTACATATATTCACACATAAAAAATTCGCATATCCGTTCGACGTTGTGGATGATACGGATTGGATGGCAAAATACTTTTTTACGGGAGGGCAAATGCCTTCTCATGATCTGTTCTTATATTTTCAAAAGGATTTTCGGATCATTAACCAGTGGATAGTAAACGGAAAAAATTACGCGCTTACTTCCGAGGCTTGGCTTTCCAATATGTATAAGAATAAGGAAGAAGTTCTCAAAATATTAGGAGAAACCTACGGCAAAGAGCATGCGGTAAAATGGTTTGTTTATTGGAAAACGTTCTTTATGGCATGTGCCGAACTTTGGAAATACAAGAATGGAGAAGAATGGATCGTCTCTCATTATCTTTTTGATAAAAGATAAAAGAAATATAAACTCACAGGTTTTCCGGTAAACAAAGAGACCTGTGAGTTTTATGATTCGATCTAAGATTAAGCTTTTAATCCTGTATATAAGAACTGGATCAAATCCTTAGTGATTTTCCTTGCTTGTTTGATCTCTACGTCTCGGAACATCATTTGTTGCCCTGACAATAATACTGCAACTCCATGGGCCATTGTCCATGCGGAAGTGGCCGCTTTTTCCGCATTTCCTTCGGGAATTAAACTTGCCTTTTGACAATCTTTGATGATATCCACTATGATCTGAAATGTTTCATCTTCTGTTTTGATCAAAGAATCGTATTTTAAATGGCTTTCGATCTGGTTCCCATACATGATCCTAAATAGATCAGGATTTTCTAATGCAAATTCCACATAAGAAACCCCTGATTCTCTGAATAAAAGCAAGGGTCTCTTCTTGTATTTAGTCCTTAATCTTTTTTGTCTTTCCGCCAAGATCTTAAATCCTTCCTCTGCAATGTCTGCATATAAGGATTCCAAGTCAGGATAATGTCTATAGGGAGCGGATTGGCTGACCCCGGCCAAGGTGGCGGCTTTTCTAAGACTTAAAGCCTTATAACCTTCTTCTTTTAAGATTTTCACGGAGGCGTCTAATAAGGCCCTTTTTAGGTCTCCATGGTGGTATGAAATTTTTTCTTGGGAATTTTTCATGTTGACATGTATTACATTAAAGGTTGAAATCATAAAACTGAATGTGTTCAGTGTTCACATTGAATACGAATAAGAGGTTTTGTCAATGAATATTGATCAAGTAGGAAACGAATTCGATATTATATTTATAGGTTCAGGTATGGGAACCCTAACTACTGCAAGTCTTTTGGCCCAATCTGCCGGTAAGAAAGTTTTGGTTCTGGAGAAACATTTTCAACCGGGCGGTTTTACTCATGAATTTCAAAGAAAACAAGGGAAGTATCACTGGGATGTAGGCATTCACTATGTAGGTGATATGCATGAAGGCGGACTTTGTAAGAAGATCTCGGATAAAATTACCCGCGGGCAGCTTGCGTGGAAAAGAATGCCTGATCCTTTTGAACGTTTAGTTTTCCCCTCTCGAAAATTCGATATATATGGAGATCCGGAAAAGTTTAGATCAGATCTGATTAACGAATTTCCTGAAGAAGAGGAAGCAATCGAAAGATATTTAAAGGATATCAGAAAGGTGTCGGTTCTTTTTGGAAAGGCGATCATGATGAGACTTTCTCCTCCGCCTTTGGATTCTCTCATCGGTATTTTGGGGGAAGGGAACGTAGTCACCCTCAAAGACTATTTCGATAGAAATTTCAAGAGTGAAGACTTGAAAGGGATCCTTGCGGCACAATGGGGAGATTATGGTCTTCCTCCTTCGAAAGTAGCTTTTGCGATGCATGCTACATTGGTGCAGCATTATATTAACGGAGGTTATTATCCAGTGGGAGGCGCTGGTAAAATTTTCGATACAATAGAGCCGATCCTTCAGGAGAATGGCGGCGCGGTTTTATCTTCCGTAGAAGCAAAGGAGATCCTGATCAAGGATGGAAAGGTAGTAGGGGTTAAGGCAAAAGCGTTGAGGGGAGAAGGTCATGAGCGGGACTTTTTTGCACCGGTCGTGATCTCATGTGCGGGAGCGTATCCCACTTATACGAAATTGATCCCGGATTCGGTCCCGATATCATTCAGAAAAGATCTAAAAGACTTTTATAATAGAGAAAAAATGACCACAAGTATTTGTCTCTATCTTGGTCTTTCGGAGAGTCCTGCGAAATTCGGTTTTAGTGGGGAGAATTACTGGATTTTCTCTTCTCCGGATCATGATAAGAATTTTTCGGAAAGAAATGATTGGCTTTCTGAAAGCGATGAGATACCGAATCTGTATCTTTCCTTTCCGAGTTTGAAAAATCCAGAGGCAAAGTCTCATACAATGGATGTGATCACATTCACTGATTATTCCAATTTTGCAGAATGGAAAGATGAACCTTGGAAGAAAAGGGGAGAAGAATATAAGGACTTTAAGGAGAGGATCATAAATCGAATCCTTACTACATTGGAAGCCAGATTTCCAGGTCTTACTAAGCTGGTCGAATTTGCCGAACTTTCTACTCCAATCACGAACGAACATTTTACTTCTCATCCGGATGGAGCCATTTATGGTTTAGCATGCGTTCCGGAAAGATATAAGAAGGAAAAAAGTCCTTGGTTTGATGTCAGGACTCCGATCGAGGGTTTGTATTTAACCGGAGCGGATGCGGCATCTCCAGGAATTGCGGGTGCAATGATGGGAGGTCTTGCAGCTGCTTTGGCAGTGACCGGAAATGCAAATCTACTTAGAGAATTAAGAAATTAGAAAATTCTAATGAAAGAGGTCCCATTCTATACTACGAGCCTTCTTTTGGCCCCTGTACTTCTTTGGCAAGGGTTGAAGGCTCGTAAAACGATCCCTCGTTTACCGGAAGCTTCCGGTCCAAATTTTGGGGAATTTCCAGGTTCTCAACCTTTCCATCTTTTAGTTTTGGGAGAATCTACCGTCGCAGGTGTGGGAATTCCTGATTATAAAAGTTCTTTGACGGGGCAAATTGCCTCTGCCCTTGGAAGTAGAAGCGGCAAGAAGATCTTTTGGAAAGCGATCGGAGAGAGTGGGATTACTTTGGAAGAGGCAAAGAATAAATTCGGATCTCGTTTGCCTGAATTTTTGCCGGACGCCATCGTTCTTGCTTTGGGTGCGAATGACGTAGTAAAATTGAATTCTCAAAAAAAATGGTCGTCTGATCTGCTAGATTTGATCGACATTTGTAGATCTAAATATCCGGATGCTCCGGTTTTTGTTGCAGGAGTTCCTCCTCTTGGGATTTTTCCTTCTTTGCCTAAGACTATGAGATTTGTTTTAGGCTGGAAGGCGAGACTTTTAGATCAGGCTTCTTCTTATCTTTCTGCGAAGTTAGAGAATGTATTTCATATTCCGATGAGAAAGATCGGATCTCTTTCTCCAGAAGGGATCTTTTGCTCGGATGGATTTCATCCATCCATACAAGGTTGTTCTATTTGGGGAGAAGAGATTGCGGATTCAATCCTGGCGGCTGTAGTAAACGATTTTTCTGAGAAAAATTTGTAGGAGCTCCTACAAAATTAGGCTGGAAATAAAGATTGCGAGAATGATATTTTTGTGATATAGAAATTTTCGAAGCTCCCACGGGCCTCTCCCCCCTCCCAAAGTCAGGGTGGGGGTGCACTTTCAATAATTCAGTTTTAAGATCCGGATCTCTTTTTCCTCGAAACGAAGAGTTTCCTTGAGTTGGCTAAATCTTTCTACAGAGAAAGGGGACTCGGGAGAACGGAGTTCTTTTTTTAACTTTAGAACTTCTTCATATAGTTCGAGTAGTTCCAAAGTGTTGCCTTTCGCTTCCTTTGAATATAGCGCGCGGAACATCGGGCCGATCCTGGAAGGAATGTCTGAGTTTACTATTTCTGCGATCCCAAGATCTTCGATATGTCGGAACATCCAGTTCTGGAGATAGACTGTTAGTAGTCTTTCCATTCGGACCACGTCTTCCTTAGTATTGCGAGGAACGATCCCTTTGTAGAATCTATAACGTTTTCTTAAATATTTACCTGCAGTGTTTCCATCGATCGGATCTAATTTAAGTTTATCCCATTCTTCTTTGATGACTGGAAAGTATTCCGATCCGAAATAAGGCTCGCCGAGTTCGCAGATATGGATGGCTCCCGGGTCGTAACTTCTCATTCTGGTACGGAATCCGTCCCAATCTGCTGCGAGTAAATTGACCTGTCCCTGGCTTTGGAGCGGTTCCATAGCTCTGTTGATTTCTCGGATAAAATTTCCTTTGAGTTGATCGGACGGATCCGCAAGCACTAGGAAATTGAAGTCGGAGGATTCGTCTCCTTCTCCTCTTTGTCTGGAACCAAAAAATATGAGTTCGAATGGTTTTAGGGAGGAGACGCTGGATAGATTTTCTTTAATTCGTTCCATGGCTCGGTCGCTTTGGTCTCTACTCAGGGTATGTTTAGAAGAAGGTCACTATTCGAAAAACAAACGCATCCTGGAAAGGTTTTCCAAAATGGCTTTGTAAGCCCGATCCCTATCTTCCGGATCTCCGAAGGGTAATGATTTTACATGGTTGAAGTCATGGTAGGTAATCTCTATGGAGTTTGCCGCCATGTTCTTTTTAATGGAGGAGATATAGTCTAGATTAATGACCTCGGTATCCCCCAATTTCAACCACATTCTATCTTATCCCCGGGATATCTTCTCCCCGCCGGATAACATACTTTCCGGATCAAAATCGGTCAAGAAAATACACTTTTAAAAAGCTTTTATTCCCCGGCTTACGAATTCGTGGAATTCCTTTCCTAATTCAGCGGTGCTTAATCCCTTTTTGTTCTCCAGCTGGGTTTCAAATACGAATATGAAGGTCTCTTTTTGCCATTCCCAACGGACGTAACATTTTTCCGTTCCGGAACCTTTAAAGCAGCCTGAGAATACTGTGGCTCTGGAATTTTCCCCCATCGGGAAATATTGGAATTGTCTGGAATTGAATTTTGACTGGTCTGTTTCGGATACCAATTGTCTGAAATCGTTGGAATTATCCTCTGTATAAGAGGAGGCACGGAAACTTTCGAAGCTTGAATTTGTGTCGGATATTTTACATTCGTAGAATAAACCCCTGGCAAACAATCTTCCCGAATTCAGTAAAACGGAATGTCCGCCTGTATAATATACTACATCGTAATTGAGTCGAAGTGCCGACGGATTTTCAGCTACGACCGAGGTCGGATTTTCCTGGTGGCTTTTGCATTCTGAGAGGACAAGCGCGAATATGAGTACAATAGCAATTCTAAAAACCGATCTCATACAGATCTCCTTTATAATTCCGGAATACATAAGAAGAATTTTTGGTTTCTTCCAGATAGTTCGCAGGTAGGGGAACTTTTCCTCCTCCACCTGTCAGATCCACAACGTACAATGGCACACTTAGTCCGCTGATACTTCCTCGGATCTGTTTCATGAGTTCTACACCTTCTTCTATCGGGACCCTAAAATGAGAAGATCCGAATACCTCGTCGCATTGGTGCAAATAATAAGGTTTGATCCCGATTTTGGTCAGCCCGTAGAATAAATCTGTCAAAGCTCCTACGGAATTATTGATCCCTTTTAGCAGCACAGCCTGGTTCAAAACCGTTACCGCGCCTTCTTTCACTAACATTCCGATCCTTTCCTTCACTAGTTCCGTAAGTTCCTTGGAATGATTGAAATGTGTGACCAGATAGATCGGAAAATGTTTTTTGAGGACCTGGCAAAGTTCCGACGTAATCCTCATAGGAAGTGTAACTGGGTACCTTGTATGGATCCGCACCTGGTTGATATGTGGAATAGATTTTAATTCGCCCAGAAGAAAATCCAGTTTGGAATCTGAAAGATTCAAAGGGTCTCCTCCGGAAAGGATCACTTCTTTGATCTCGGTATGTTCTCTAAAATATGCTAACGCGTCTTTCCAGTCTTCCGCGCCTGGAGTTTCTGAAGATTGGGATACTTTTCTTTTTCGAGTGCAGAATCTACAATATACAGCGCATACATGAGATAAATACCAAAGCGCTCTGTCGGGGTAACGATGAGTCAGTCCTTTGACTGGCATATAGGATTCTTCTGCCAAAGGATCTCTTCTGTCCCAGGCTCTTGTATGCAATTCTTCTTTTCTTGGTAAAACTTGTAGTCGGATAGGACAGTTTGGATCTTCCGGATCCGCTAAGTTAAGATAATAAGGAGTAGCAGAGAAGCTGAACACTTCCGAGCAAGCGAGTAACGCTTCTTTTTCTTCCGAACTGATCCGGATATACTTTTCCAATTCGGATGTATCTTTGATCCGATTTTGGATTTGCCATTTCCAATCCAACCATTCGGGTTCGGATACAGCCTTTCTTTTTAAATGTGAGGAAACTAATTCCAAGAAGCCCTCTTACTGATGGATTCTCATGCCTACAATTCCAGTCAACCGAGTATCCGTATAAAAAAGAAGGAAACCAACATAGGTTTCCATTCGAGTCGTTTATTTATATAACCTCGAGGAGAATGCCCATCAGTTAAAGTTGGAGACTTAGGAGAAGGATGAGCAAGATTTCCCGTTTTCTGTTTTTGCCGAAGCGGAATTTTGCCCGAAACCGCATTCATGCTTTTTACGGGGAAAAAGTCCTCCCGAGGACTTACAGAATGAAAACCGGTCAGACCGGAGGGGGAAGGAAAAGATAACGATACGCTAGGGCGTGAAAATGAAAATTGCGACTTGAATCGTTTGGAATAAGACTACTATTTAATCCGGAAGCTATTTGGGAGAATTTAGCAAGAAACCCGACGACTGCGTCGTCTGCGCTTGCGGAGAATAAGGATGGGAGTCCTTGGTCATCACCATCTCTAAAGGATTGTGTTCTCGATTTTTTTTGGAAGGAGTAACTTTTAGCGGTACTATAATCTCTGGCCACGACCTCGCTGAATAGAGCGAGTACCATGAATAAGATCAGAGGTAAAAGCCAAAGCCGCTTCATATCTATCTAAACTTAGACGGAACAAAACGGCTTTCGCAACCTTTTTTCGGGGGGAAATCGGAATTTATGGTTTGATCGCTTCTACTTCCACAGTACTTAAAGTACTTCTTAAATAGCCGCTTTTTAGCACCATTGCTTGTCCTTCTTCCGAAGTGATATAAGTAATGAACTCATCAATTTTTTTACCTCTATCGGAGAGATAAAATAGGTACAATCCTCTAGAGAGTTTGTACTTTCTTTCGGAGACATTTTGGATGCTTGGCTCCACAAAAGGATCCTTTCCGGTTTTGGAATAAGGAACAGCTTTCACTTTTCCTTTGTTCTGGATCTGTGCACTTCCCATTCCCATAAACCCAACGGACGCTGTGTCCTTCTCGATCAGATCAGCCATCTCATCGTTATCTGCCACCACCTTGGAATCGTTAGTGAACTCTTTCTTTTTAGAAACTTGGTATTCTTTTTCTCCTAAGTCCCTTTGTCTTAAGATATGAGTCTCGAAATAAGAGGCAGTCCCACTCTTATCGTTTCGAAGGACAACATGGATCGGTCCGGGCTTTCCGCCAACTTGGGACCAATCTTTTATTTCTCCGGAGAATATTTTGGAGATCTGTTCCAAAGTAAGTTTAGAAACTGAGTTAGCGGGATTGACTACTACAGCAATTCCATCGTAACCGATCAGTACATTCTCGAATCTTCCTTTCCTTTCAAACTGGGTTTGTTCTTCCGGAGTCAGCGTTCTGGAAGAGGCAGCTATATCCGTTTTTCCTTCGAATAGTTTTTCAATCCCTTCAAAGGAACCTCCTCCTTGGACGGTCACTTCTACGTTCGGATTCTTCTTAGCGTATCCGGCCGCTACCACATTCAATAATGTATGCATGGTTTCGGAGCCTGTAATCAGTAAGGGTTCTTTTTTGCAATTGGCAACCGTTAGCACGGTAGACAGAAGGAGTAAGAGCGTTAATTTTTGTTTCATCGAGTCTTTGGTTCTCCGGAAATCTTTTCCAAAGGGGGATTCTCCTCTTGTAAGGGTAAAAGTCGAACGGATTTTGGCCCTGAAATATTACAATTAACGAAGGTAGCCGGAGTACATCGCTTGACACATGGCCTTCCCGCAAGGATATAGAAGTAGCGTAATCTTTATTTTAGGTCGTTTATGAACTTAGGTATCACTGAAGTTAGAAAAGGAATGGTTCTCAAGGTAGAAGGAGAACTTTATTCCGTTGTAAAAAGCGAATTCGTAAATCCGGGAAAAGGTTCTGCCTTTATCCGTACAAAATTAAAGAACCTGGTCCGTAACAGTTCCATCGAAAGGACCTTCAAGGCTGCGGAAAAATTAGAATCAGTCGAATTGGAAAAGAGACAGATGACCATCTGTTACTCCGAGGGTGACGATATCATCTTCATGGACACGAACGACTTCGAACAGATTCCCGTTTCTAAAGAATACTTAGAAGATATCCTTCCATTCTTAAAAGAAGAGACCGCTATGGAAGTTTCCTTCTACGAAGGTAAACCGATCGGAGTGACTCCTCCGAACTTTGCGATCCTGGAAGTTACTTATGCGGAAGAGGGTCTAAAAGGAGACACCTCCGGAACCGCTCTCAAAAGAGTGACTGTCGAGACCGGGGGAGAGATCAACGTACCTATTTTTATTAAACAAGGTGATTCTATCCGGATCGACTTGAGAGATCTTACCTACGTGGAGAGGGTCAATAAATAAGGTTTTATAAAGCGGCCTTCCAAACAAAAAGGGCCGCATCTACCGCTTGAGGGTGCGGAGCTAAAAAGGAACACCACCTAAAGGAGGGCGCAAATGGCGACTATTATCCAAAAACCGGGACTACCGGAAATCAAAGACAACACTGAAGTTAAATCTTTTCTGAATAAAAGAGGGATCGAGTACGATCATTGGCCGGTTCCTAGCGCCTCTAATTCTCTTACCGATAAATTGACTCTTGTGGATGATGAGAAGGAAGCTCTTCTTAAAAATTTGGACAATCGTTTTGAGACTTTAAAGGAAAAAGAAGGATATCAATCCAGAGACTTGATCGTTCTTCATCCACAAGTTCCCGGCTTGAACGAGATGTTAGCTAAATTCGATAAAGTGCATTATCATACCGATGACGAAGTTCGTTATATCGTGGACGGGTCGGGTATTTTCGGATTCTCTCTCTCCGGCGAAAAGTTTTTAGTGAAGGTGGAGAAGAACGACTTCATCTCCGTTCCTAAAAATACGAATCACTGGTTCACTCTAGACGAGAACAAAAGGATCAAAGCGGTCCGTTATTTTCAAGACATGAGCGGTTGGGTCCCTAATTACGTAGAAGAGACTACGGCTCTAGTCTAAAGAATGTCCCCAAAAAAGATCCTGACCCGCTTGGCGGAGTCGGGAGTTCTATATCATTCTAAAGGGTGGATGCCTGGAACTGCAGGTAATCTTTCCATCAAAGACGAAAAAGATCCTAACGTGTTCTGGGTCAGCGGAAGCGGTTTGGATAAGAACAAACTGACTCGAAAAGATTTTCTTCCTGTCGAGATCCAATCCGGAAAAGTATTAGAAGGTTGGAAAGGTAGAGAAGGTCTCAAACCTTCTGCGGAAACTTCTATTCACAGAGCGGTTTATAAAGCGTTTCCTGAAATGGGATGTTCTCTCCATGTTCACACTCCTGAATCCAATCTGATCGAGATAGGAGTTTCCAAAGAGGATCCTATCAAGGATCTTCCGCTTCTTCCTTTAGAGATCATCAAGGCATTCGGTATCTGGGATGAGAATCCGAATGTTTCCGTTCCGGTCCTATATAATTATCCAAAGGTCCAAGATATCTCAGATCATTTGGAACAACATCTGATCGAAACAAAACCCAGAGTCCCGTTTTGTATTATAGAAAAACATGGGATCACTGTTTGGGGAAAGGACCTGATCCAGGCGAATCGACATTTGGAAGCCGCGGATTTTTTACTAAAAGTGCGGGCGATGTCCAAATAAGAACATGGAACTGAAAAAAATCCTGGTAGTCGGGGCCGGATCCGGGATCGGCAGATCTTTATTAGAAAAACTGAATACGATTCCGGAATATTTCCCGATCGGCGTTTCCAGAAGAGGCAGGCCCTTGGAGGAAAGTTTCGAAAGAGGAAGGAATTACTACTGCGATCTGGGGGACCCGGAACAGATCCGTAAATTTTCCTCTTTTCTTTCGGAACGTTGGACCGAGATCCATGCAATCTACTTCGCTTCCGGAGACGGTCTATTCTTGAAAATAGAAGATCTAGAATGGGAAGATCTTCAAAAACATCTTACTCTCAACTTAAGCGCTCCCATTTTACTGACTTCTAAACTTCTGCCTTTTATGAAGAAGGGATCTCTTCTCTGTTATATTTCTTCCACAGCGGGCAGGCAGGGCTTTCCGGAATCTTCTCCTTATTGCGCATCTAAACATGGACTGGCCGGTTTTGCGAAGGCGATCCGAGAAGAAGTGAAGGGCCGCGGGATACGAGTGACTACTGTGTATGCAGGAGCGATCGACACTCCTATCTGGGACGGAAGAGAAGGTTTTAATAGAGAAGATATGATCCCGGCGTCGGACGCCGCGGTCTTTTTAGAAAGTTTATATTCTCTTCCTGCGAGCTTTAATCAGGACGAGATACTTTTTCTTCCGCCGAAAGGTGTGCTTTAAATTTCAGGTTTCCGCCCAACGTTCTCGGATCTCTAAAAGTTCAGGCATCAGATTTAAGAAGATAGGAACAAGCCCTGGATCAAAATGAGATCCGGCGCCCTTTCGGATATGGTTGACCGCGTCTTCTATACTCCAGGCTTTTTTATAAGGTCTTTCAGTAGTCAGAGCGTCGAATACGTCTGCAATCGTTACGATCCTTGCCTCGATAGGGATCGTATCTCCTTTGATCCCGTTCGGATAACCGCTCCCGTCCCATTTTTCGTGATGGTTCAATGCGATACTTTTCGCCATTTGTAACAGAGAAGAATCGTGATCTCCGATGATCTCCGCGCCTATGGTAGGATGTGTTTTCATGATCTCCCATTCTTCGGGGTCAAGTTTACCAGGTTTTTGTAATATACGATCCGGGATCCCTATTTTACCTATATCGTGCATGGGAGAAGCATGTAATATTTTTTCCGCAATTTCCTCCGAGTGACCCAAAGCTTTCGCCAAAGTTTGGGAATAATGGCTCATTCGGATAACGTGAAGGCCTGTTTCGTTATCCTTATATTCTGCTGCGAGTCCTAATCTTTGGATGATCTGGAGCCTTGTTTCTTTTAATTCGTCGTTCCTTACCAAGGAGAGATGAGTTTTTACTCTTGCTTTTACGATTGCAGGGCTTACCGGTTTTGTAATATAATCTACGGCTCCCGCTTCGAAACCGTCCGCTTCATCTTCTTCTTCCGCCATTGCGGTTACGAATATAACGGGTATTCTGGAAGTAGAGGGTTCACTTCTGAGCTTTTTACAAGTTTCATGTCCAGTTATTCCCGGCATCATTACATCCAAAAGGATAAGATTCGGTTTTTCAGAAATAGAGAGTTCTATTGCCTTGATCCCGTCCTTGGCGAAAAAGAGTCTATAATCTTCTTGTAATATTTCTTTGAGCACCTTTAAGTTGGCCGCTTCATCGTCTACGATTAATATTTTGGGTCTATAATCTAGGAGATGGCTCATTCTATTTTCCGAAGTCCGTTTATAATCCGAGTTGGATGATGAATTTTTTGAGAAGAGTATATGCCTCTTCGAATTCGAATTGTTCTATTTTAGAACGAAAAGATTTAAAATCGGAATTTTCCACTTTTGTTCGGATCAGATCCGAAAATTCTTCTAAGTATTCTTCTTCTATCGAGCCTCTTTGGAAAGAGTCGGATAGTTCTTTCGCTAGAACGGAAGCTTTTTCGGGATCCCATTCTACTTCTTTTTCGGAAGGATCAATTTCAGATATTGCGATCATCTCAGAATAACCTAATACTCTTGCGATCTCGGCTATCATTTGATCCAACTCCACAGGTTTGGATACAAATCCGTCCATCCCGGCAGCACTCGCCGCATTTTTATCCTCTTCAAAAACGCTGGCAGTCAACGCTAAAATAGGGGTCCTAGAAACATTCTCTTGGATCTCATGCATTCGGATAACCCTGGTTGCTTGGCGACCATCGAGTCCGGGCATTTGTATGTCCATTAGAACCAAATCGAAAGATCCGGTCGTGACTTTTTTTACTGCGTCTTCTCCATCGTATGACGATTCTACTTGGTGACCAAGATTTTGCAAAAGAAGGCTTACTAGTTCCGTATTTTTTTCCACATCATCCACTACTAGGATCTTTAAAGCCGGAAGCTTGATGCCTGTTTGTACTTTGTTTTCTTGTCTAGCTTTACCTTCTTCCAAAGGAAGAATTACATGGAATGTGCTTCCTTTTCCAAGAACACTCTCCGCCCAGATCTTTCCGCCCATCAACTCCGTTAATTGTTTGCATATAGTGGTTCCTAATCCTGTTCCACCAAAACGTCTTGTTGTGGAGATATCAGCTTGAGTGAATGGTTCGAAAATTTTATCCAATCGATCAGCATTTATACCGATCCCGGTATCTTGTACAGCGAAATGAAGTTTTCCTTCTTCCCTTATTACTTTTAAAATCACTTTTCCTTTATCGGTGAATTTAACCGCGTTACCGATCAGGTTCATTAAGATCTGTCTGATCCGTAAGGAATCTCCCTTATAAAATTCGGGAAGATCCGAATCTTGGATCACTTCGAATTCCAGATTTTTCTTTCTTGCACTGATCCCCAGAGTGGATTTTAATTCTGCGACCAATTTAAAAAGGGAGAAGTCGATTTCTTCCAATTCAACCGCACCTTTTTCCAACTTGGCGGTATTCAAAATATCATTCAAAAGTCTTAATAAGGATTTCGCGGAACTTTTGACGGTTTCCAGATGACTTCTATGATTTTTTTCCAATTCATCCGAAAGAAGAACTTCCGTAAATCCTAGGATAGCGTTCATCGGAGTTCGGATCTCGTGGCTCATATTCGCCAAAAAAGAAGTTTTAGTGATCGCTGCAAGTTCCGCCTTTTCTTTTTCCTTGCGTAATGCTTCTTCCATTCTTCTTCTTTCGGTGATATCTAAAATAACTCCGTCAATAAAGATCGCTTCTCCGTTTCCACCGTAAGCTCCGCGTCCATTTTCCCAAAGCCATTTGATCTCACCGTTTTGATGAACGATCCTATACTCTAAAGTGAACGCTCTTTTTCCGGCGACTGCAGCATCCACTTCGAATTCCACTCTTTCCAGATCTTCAGGATGGATGATGTCTTTGAAAGATCGGATCGAGTTCGCACTTACGAAATCTTGGATAGGATAACCGGTTATTAACTCGGAAGCGTCGCTCATAAATAACATCTTCCATTCGTTATTTGGAAGACATCTGTAAGTTATTCCCGGGATATTTTCGATCAAAGAACGCACTTGTTGCTCACTTTGTTTTAATGCGTTCTCTATCATTTTTCTTTCGCTGATATCCGTTACGAAACCGACGAATAGATCCTCTCCAGAAAGTTTTCCGTGGCCGATCGCCAAACGTACCGGAAAATCGGAGCCGTCCTTTCGAACTCCTATGACCTCTCTACTGCTACCTATAATTTTTGCGAAACCTGCGCTTAACATTGTCCCGGAATTTTTATCTTTAAGGGTATAGTAAGGATCAGGCATCAGTTCTCTTATATTTTTCCCGATTACTTCTTTGTTCTGATAACCGAAGATCAATTCCGCAGAACGATTGAATTCTCGAATGTTACCCTGAGCATCCATTGTGATCACACCGTCGACAGCAGTAGTGATGATCGTCCTAAGTCTGGATTCGCTGATCCTCAGATCGTTCACTAAGTCGCGATATCTTAAGAACCAGTTGACTGCAAATGCAAATAGAGTGAATAAGATCGTGATCAAGGAAACGGCAAGAGCTAAGAAGGTGGAATCCGCAGTTTGAGAAATCAGATTTTTATCTTCTTCTCCTATAAACCTTGCCGCAGCCATACCTGTATAATGCATCCCTGATATAGCGGATCCCATGGTAGCGGCAGAAATAAGGGAAGGCCAGAGAGTCCCTAATTTAAAATTTTCTAAACCGAATCTTACCCAAAGAGAGAGTATTGCGAGAACCACCGCTACTATGATGGACAATGCGAAAAACCAAGGATCATAACGTAAGTATGGACCTGTTTCTACTGCTGCCATGCCTGTATAATGCATAGCCCCGATTCCGGAACCTACAAGTATACCGCCTAACGCTAATTCTGCGCCTGAAATTTTCGGTTTTCTCACGAACGAGAGAGCGATTGTTGAAGCGAGGAGGCTTGGAAAAATGGATAAGATAGTCAGGCTCTTATCATACTGAACGGTAGTGCATAGTTGGAAAGAAAGCATCCCGATAAAATGCATGGACCAAACTCCACAACCCAACGCAATGCTTGCGGCGGAAGCAATTAAATATTTTGTAATGGGCGGAGAAGATTCCGGAACTTTCTGTCCAATGATCTGTAGAGCTATATAGGATGCGAATATCGCCATCATGACGGAAAGGATTACCAACCAGGGATTGTACGTGGCCGAAAGAAGTTTAGAAGAAGAATTATAAATGAAAAAATTATCTAGAAATGCGATCACAAAAACTCAGACCTCGAAAGGAAGCCCCACATAAAATATAGTATTTCCGGGAGAAGATTCGAACCATATCCTTCCCTGATGTTTTTCCACAATTCGCTTTGCTATATCCAATCCTAAGCCGGAACCTTCTCCCAAAGGTTTGGTGGTGAAGAATGCGTCAAATACTTGGTCTTTCGCTTCTGCAGGTATTCCTGGTCCCTTGTCCTGTATAGAAACCACTACCTCGTTTCCTTGTAACGATGCGCTGATCACGATCGAACCTTTATGAGACATCGCTTGGACGGAATTCATGATTAAATTCGTCCATAAATGCATTAAATCGTCCGGGAAGCCCAAAAAATCAGGAATTCCATCTAAGTTAGTCGAAACCTCTACCCCGTGCTTGAATAAATTCTGATACAGAGTTAAAACGGTATCTATATTCTCTTTTAAGGAAAACTTTCTTTTCTTGTGAGAAGATTCGAAATGTGCGAAACTTCTTAGTGCATATACAATTTTTGCGGAACGATCCACTGCGGTCTTGATAGTATCCACACATTGTTCCGGGCCCAAAAGATCCAAAAAGAAAGGGAGAAGTTCCCGTGTATTCTGATCTTTTAATATTCTTTCGAAATTTCTCCAAGAAGAAGCAAGCCCGAAGTCCACGAATAGTTCCGCTGTCTCTTCCGGAAAAAGAACGCCTACGGATTTCATTTCCGTTTTGACCTCTGCAAGTATTCTCCTTCTATCCAGTCCGATCAGGATTTCTTTGGAAGAAACTCCTAAAGATATCAGTTCTTTGTAGGAGTTCCAATCTTCATCGGATAAGGAAGAGAGAAGCGGAAGAATAGGACGTAATTCCGCTCTGATTTTCTCCAAGTAAGAAAGAATATTAAAACCTGCCGCTTGGATTGCCCCGATTGGATTATTGATCTCGTGCGCTATTCCTGCCGCTAATTGGCCTAGATCCGCTAACTTAGATGCTTGGATCAGTTTTGCCTGGGTCCTTTTCAGGTTTTGAAGCGCCTCTTCAAGATCGAATTTTTGGGATTCAATGATAGCTTTTTGTGCCAAAATTTCTTCATTCGCTCTTTGTAATGTTTCAATCCTGAATTCCGCTTCTTCTAAACCAGTGGCGTCGGTCCCGGTAGAGATTACATATTGTAAATGACCGTTTCGATCCCGAACTTCTTTATGCTCCCAGAGAGTTCTTCTGGACTTTCCTTCTTTAGTCCTCAGAAGTACGCTTGTATGTTTCGGAAATCTTTTTTTTGCGAAACGTTGTTCGAAAACTTTTGCGATAGTATGCTTTTCGTCCGCGAATAATTCCGTTTCCCAAAAAACTTTTCCTTCCAATTCCATGAGATCGAATCCCGTGGTTTGTAAGCAGGCTCTATTCAATAAAATTAATTTGCCTTCGCCATCCAAAACTAGAAATAGAATGCTAGTAGAGTCTAAAATGCTCTGAAGAACATCTCTTCTTTCCGAAAGTTTTCTTTCCGAAATCGCTCTTTGGGTCACATCTCTCAAAACTACGATTGCGAATTGAGAACCTTCCTCCCTTTCGGAGCGAACGGAAACGTCATAATACTTCCCGTTATTTGTTTTCCATTCCGTATTCGTTTTTCTGTGGGCATAACATTCTTCCACCAGAACATCCAGATCGGGAAGAAATTCGGAAAGTTTGGAATTATGCTTTAATCTAGCCGTTCCGAGTAGATTTAGAGCCGCAACATTGCAGTCCAAAAGGAATCCGGAAGAGTTCATTACAAAAACTGCATCTTGTATGTATTCAAAGACCTGGTTTCTCGCCAAAGGGATCAGATTTAAGATCCGGAAATAAAAAAGGCCGTACATCCAGACAATCAAAGCAAAACTTGAAGTTAAAGGAAAGATATCCAGTTTAGGATGGATGAAAGGAATAAAACCTCCCGCAGTCATTACCTGACTACCGAATGGAAGAGAGATCCCTACCATAAAAACCAGACATCTTATTCTGTGGAATGCTCTTTGGGACCAGGCTCCGTATATTAAAATAAGGATACATAGAGAGAATATCGCAATGGAATTGATCACATAGACTTGCATCCAAGGCCCATATTCGTAGATCAAAGCTAACCAAGGAGCTGAGTTGTCGAATCTGAAAGTAGGACGAATCCATTCTTCCTTTCCGAACCAAACCGCGAGTTCGGTGCAAATAGGAATGAGTGAGAAAAGAAGGATACTGATCGGATGAATGAATCTATTTAAATTAGCGACCCTTAAACAAAGGAAAAGGAGTGAAGTGATCATAAGATCCGGGCCTATAAATTGGAAATTATCCCAAAAGATAATGCTCTCAGGTCTTGTGCTGACTATCTCCCAAAAATACCCGAAGCTATAGAGGATAATCCCAAGGCATACTAAAATGAATTCAGGAGCTCCGGAGGTTTGTCTACTTTTGATCCCTAATCTAAGAGAGAGAACGGAAAGAAAGAGGCTGATTAAAGGAAGGATCGCGTAAGGAGTCCATTTGAACCAGGATAAAGATTGGACTTCCGTTCCCATGCAAACTAATATCGAACGCTACCCCTTCGGCTCAAGGAGAAAGTTTCTAAGCTTAAAATATAAGACGTATTAGTCGGCTCCCTCCAATCGCTGGAAGGTAAATTTATCTCTTAAGTAAAGAAATTATAGAGTTTAGAGTGGATTCAGTTATGCGAACCGACCGCGGTTCCGGCTTTTTCACCCAAGGTAAAGTAGAAGGAGGCGCCTTCTCCCGGTTTACCTTCTGCCCAAACCGAACCCTTGTATCGTGTCACGATCCTGTGCACGATTGCAAGGCCGACTCCTGTGCCGGAGAATTCGTCTTGTCTATGGAGTCTTTGGAAAACGCCGAAAAGTCGATTGTAATATTTCATATCAAAACCGGCGCCATTGTCTTTTACGAAGAACGTTTTTCCTTTTTCTGTATTCGTAACTCCTATCTCCACCTTAGGGTTTTCTTTTTTGGCGGAATATTTTACCGCGTTGGATATCAAATTTTGGAAAACGTAAGACATCATGTCTCTATCAGTCGTCACTTTTGAGAGGGGATGAACTATAATTTCAGCGTTATGTTCTGTTTGGTCTTTGATTTGACTTACTACGGTTTCGGCGACTTCCGTCAGGTCGAAAGTGGAGTCTTTCAGCTCTTTTTTCCCTACTTTAGAAAATTCTAATAAATTATCGATCAGAGTTTCCATTCTTTTCGTGGATTCGACGAGCACATTCAAGAATCGGATCCCTTCTGCATCCAGAACTGAACTATGATCTTCTATGATCATTTGAGTGTAACCTTGGATCGCCCGTAGTGGCGCTCTCAAATCATGCGAAACGGAATAGGAGAATGCTTCCAACTCCGCATTCGCGAATTCTAATTCGAAATTTTTTTGCTCTAATGTTTCTAAATACTTTTTTCTATCTTCTGCAATTGCAAGAAGGGACTTCATTCTTACGATCAATTCTTCCGGATGGAAGGGTTTGCATAAATATTCGTCCGCCTTCGCTTCCCAGCCTTTTAGCATTGCCTCTCTATGGGTTAACGCAGTGAGAAGTACCACGATCGTCTTGGAAATTTTAGGATCCGCTTTGATCTCTTTACAAAGTTGCACGCCGTCCATCTCTGGCATCATTACATCGGAAAGGACCAGGTCCGGCTCCCAAAAATATACTAATTTTAGTCCCTCTTTTCCGTTTTTAGCGGACTTGACTCGGTAGAATGGGGAGAGAAGTGAATATATATAACTAGCAAGGTCCTCATTATCTTCGCAGATCAAGACTTTTGGTTTGTCCGAAAGATCCGCATCTTCTTCATTAGATATTTCTAAACTAGAAAATTGGGGAGAATGAGAATGAATTTTAGGAATAGATTCCTTTTCCCCCGGATCCGCTTTTTGAGCCGGAATTTTGACGCTGAATTTGCTTCCTGTTCCCAGTTTGCTTGTAACTTCCACGGAACCGCCCAAAAGTTCAGAAAAATCTTTGACCATTGCAAGGCCAAGTCCTGTTCCTCCGTATCTTCTGGTGGAAGAACCTTCGGCTTGTTGGAACTTTTTGAAAATGATTCTTTGGTCCGAGTCGGAGATCCCAATCCCGGAATCCTGAACGGAAAGAAGAAGTTGGTCTCCGGAATAAGTTAGAATGACGGAAATATTCCCGTCTTTAGGAGTGAATTTTAAAGCATTGGAAAGAAGGTTGAAAAATATCCTTTCGAATAAATAACGATCGATCAGAACATTCAGGTCGGAGGAAGGGAGTTCCTTTTTGATTTGGATATTTTTTTCCAAAACGCTCGGCTCAAAATCTTTAAGAATTGCGCCGATTAGATTATTTATATTTGTGGATTCTAGTTCCACTTTCATCTTTCCGGCTTCAAATTTAGAAAAATCTAATAGACTATTCACCATTTGAAGAAGTCTGACCGAATTATTATGCACGGTTCCCAGCATCCGGATATTGCTGCTGGAAAGTCCGGACCCTTTGTCGGAGAGAATCGATTCTATTGGAGCGAGGATTAAACTAAGAGGAGTTCTAAGTTCGTGGGAAACATTTGCAAAAAATTCGTTTTTGATCCTTTCTGTTTCTCTTAAACTCTTATTTGCGGATTGTAATTCCTGAGAACGTCGTATGATCTCCGTTTCCATCTCTTCCGTTCTAGAACGAAGAGCTTCAGTCATCTCAATTTGTTGCTCTCCTCGTTGTTTTAAAAGAACAAACTCGGTGATATCTTCCGCTTTATGGATGATACACTCTACCTTTCCTTTTTTATTAAAAACGGGGGAGTTCATGGGGCTCCAATATTTAACTGTGAATCCTCCTCCTTCTTCTTTTGGGAGTTGGATATCGTACTTTTGGACCGCCATCGTGTCGGGAGCTTTGGTTTCCAAAACACGAAGAAGGGAACTGCGAAGATTACTTACACCTGTCGCTTCCGGATCATCGGGATTGTCCGGAAAGACTTCGAAAATCCCTCTACCTAAAATTTTATCTCTTTCGGTTCGAGTCGCTTTGAGATATCCATCACTGACTGCTATGATTTTAAGCTCCGGAGAAAGCACCAGATACAAGCCTGGAGCAGATTCGAAAAGAAGACGAAAATCAGGGATAGAAGAGGAAGAATGATCCATCTGGTTTGCCTAATATAGAAATGAAAGATCCGAAAATAAGAGAATTCATTTTAAAATTAAATAATGTGGAGAAATAAGAATATCTAATTTCCTAAAAAGTTCCATTAGAATCACACCGTTTTTAAAGCACCCTTCTAGTTTTGTCATTAAGGAATTGTCCTTTGAGTGATGGAGTTCCTTAAGTATACTTATAAAAAATCCCCTAAAAGAGATATAAGGCTTTTCCGGCGCAATGTTGGGCCTCCTGCAAAATATTTCCCTCCCTTAATCAATAAATTTGGCCTAAATAGGCGCATAACGGATAATTTTAGAGTAACATTCCTGGAATTTCGGAATTTGCTGGTAATAAGTCGAAACGCGAGTAAAAAAGGCAAAACTATACCGGAAACGTCAAATGAGGATCGACGATTTCTTTTCTATTCAATTTTTTTTGTTTCAGTGTGACTGAAGGGGCGGAGCTATAGTCTAAAATCTCAATAATTTACTATACAAATATTTAGTATTTTTTTATAGTCTCCTCATGCCCCAAAAGATCAAAATTTGGAAACATTGGGAGAATGGACACTGTTTCACTGCCATTTCGTTTTCTTACGATACCGAACTCGTTCAGAAATTTTTAAAAATGCCTCGGGCAGTTTGGAATCGCAAAGACAGGTTCTGGAAAATTCCTTATTCCGAATCTTTTCTCACTGAATTTGTCTCTACTCATCGAGAAAAGATAGAAGCGGATCCTGACATTCTTCTAATTCCGCTCAAAACGGAAGTATTAAGACGCAATTATAGTAAAAAAACCCTGAAGTCCTACTTTCTTTATAACAGAGCCTTCTTAAGATCGATCGAAAAAAGTCCGTATTCTGTGACCGAATCGGATCTAAAGATGTATTTGGACCAAATTTTATACGAAAAGAACCTTGCTGCTACTTCAATCAGATCAGCTCTGCAATCTTTTAGATTCTATTATAATATTGTAATAGGGCAAAAATTTTTAATCTCGTATTCACCTCCGAAAAGAGAGAACAAGATCCCTGAATCCTTATCTAGAAAAGAAGTTTCCAGGATCATTGAATCGAATTCCAATCCTAAGCATAGACTTCTATTAAAACTTTGTTATGGATCCGGATTAAGAGTAGGGGAACTCGTAAAACTAAAAGGCTACGACTTGGATTGGGACAAAAAATCTATTCGGATCCGACAAGGCAAGGGAAAGAAGGACCGTTTCAGTCTGCTCCCAAATAGCTGTATAAAAGATCTCTCCGAGTTACTACAGCGCCAAGGTAAAAGTTCCTGGATTTTCACAGGCCAAATCCCTGGCAAAAGCCTAAACGTTCGAACCGCAGAACAAATTTTCACTAACGCCAAGAATAAAGCCGGAGTCACAAAAGACGTTTCGATCCACGATCTCAGACACGCCTTCGCTATCCATTTGCTGGAGGCAGGCACTTCGATCAAAATGATCCAAAGATTGCTCGGCCATGTTTCAGTAAAAACCACGGAAATCTACGCTAGAATCGTTGACCCGATGGTTTCCAAGATCAAAAGTCCTCTGGACGACCTCTGACTTTACGAACATTCGCCCATGCGCCGTTTACAGGACATTTGGCTAAAGAGCGGAGACTCGGAGTTATGCGTAATTGTGGGCGATTAAATTATTACAAAAAATCTGCTAAGATCGTCTAAATTGTCAAATGACTACTCAGAATGAGGAAATATTAAGTTGGTTAAGATGTGCTGAGGAATATTTGGAAGCTTTTTTAACGCTACTTAAGTGCTCATTAGCAAATAATAGAGATAGATGCACGAGGCCTACTGTTCTTAATTTTGGATACTTTCTGGAGAATCTACTTAAAGCCGGAATAATAAGAAAGAATAACCTTGAGGAAAGTGAGATCTTTGGACATGTTTCTGCGAAATTACTAACTGAAGCTGGCTTAACTGATTTAACGAAGTCTGAAAGCGATATAATTGAGTTTCTTTCGGAAACGGTAAAATGGGGAAAATACCCCAAAAGAGGAAAAGGTGATAGTGGAGAAATGTTAAGATCTTCCTCAGACGATCATCTATTAGTTTTTGCAGATCAAACAGTTTTTTTTACAAATCTCAATAATCTAAAAGATTTACTAAAGTTTTCACTTCGGCTGTTTGAAAATATAAAATCAATCGTGACTAGTGATTTAGCAGAGAGCGATGAAATCTATTTTTCTGATACATTTGATAGACTATCGTTTTTATTGCTAACGAGTTTAAGAAGCTTGGAGCAAGGAAAATGATTCTCCGATATACGCTCACAACTACGCATAACTAACAGCTCTGGCGCAGCGCTTCGGGATTGCTTCGCAACCCTCGCTTGGCCTTCGGCACATTCCGCTTTGTCACTCGTCTTGCTTGGCAAGCCTCGTGCCAAGTCCTTTCGGACTCGCGGAACGTCGCCAAGCGTTGGACGTTATCTGCCATGCCGCGCCCCTTCATTTATAGCGCCTGCCGTCCGTGGCAGGCTTAAACCTAATCATCCTTTCAAAATTCGAATATTTAAAGCTGGTAAGTTATCTATGAAGATAGACATAAATAATGTTGCACCATTTTTTCAAGTTGTTGTATTTATAACTAACGCGAAAAAACCATTTCCAATCATACTATCAAAATTCGATTTACACATATCGGAAACGATTAAAAAAAACGGTCATATTATCGTACATAAAGAAATCGATTCAATAAGTGAAAATCTGCTTGTACGCACCTATGCTCATAAATGGCCTCCCACTTGGATGATAACAACTCCGCCATTGAGTGGTGGAGAAACCGCAAGGGAGCATGAAAATAAATTAAATGAAATTTTCATACTCTATAGAAAGAACGATTATATTTTCTTTCACACATCTAGTTCCTTTATTGAAAGTCATTTAAGAGATACGATCGAAAAGGGGATTGTTGATACAAGGCTACTTGATCTTGTAAAAATATATTCCTTCGCAAATAATGATTTTTTAGAATTTAGAACTCTCGGAATAAACAATATTTTTAATGCAGGAGGAACAGCTCCTGAAGCAAAGACCTTGTATGGAAGAAATGCTGAATACTCTTTAACATCATCATTTGACGCTGGTTTCGGCTTCAGCTATGGCTTAGGTGCAAGAAGAGAGAAAGGTAAAAAAGAAATCATCCCCTTTGGTTTGTCAGCAAAAAAGAGAAAACTCTGGGGAACATGGACTAAAAATATAGATGATTTTTGTAATATATGCGATAGGCTTTCCATTGAACTAAAAAAAGCTACTAAATCAAATAAGCTTCAGATTTTAGCCACTCCTCTGGAAATATCCAAAACAGAACAACTAAAACTATTACATTGTTATATTGATTATTCAATACCTAAGAAAGGACTTCTTCAGGTGAAGCTAAACAGTGGGGAATATATATTTAATTGGCATTCGCACCTTTCTGAAGGGAGCAAGCCCAAAATGATCATTTCTACTGATGATAGAAAAGAAAACTGTGAAATAGAATTAAGCAGATTAAAAAATGGTAAATGGGAATTCAATTACGCAAATTCATCTGATAAACTCCTATTTTTAATATCAGAAGAAGGGGCAGATATAGAAAAACGAAGAGGAACAGATGCTGTTCAATATCTTAATAAGCAAGAAGACTTTACGCTACTTTTTGCAAATGGAGTTGCATATCGCGATGGAATCTATTGGAAAGACAATAGATTCAGTAACATTTTTAAAAAAAGTGAAATCAGTATAACCTGGAGTAATGTCGATATAACTAAGGAGATTCGTGAGCCTGAGAACTCTCACAATATCTCTATTACAAAGCAAGTGAAGAAATATCTTGAATCCCTTAAAGGAAACGAAAAACCATTTTTCTTAATAGAAGATAATGGTGCAAATGAAGTCGGAGATATTGTAGCTTTTACTGACGAAAAATTCATTCTTACCCATATAAAATTTTCGACTGCTGCTATACCTGGTTTGAGAATCGAGGATCTTCATGTCGTATGCGCACAAGCTTTGAAGAATTTACGATTCTTTAACCCAACTTTTTTATTGGCCAGAATTGAAAGATTAAAGAAGAACGTCTTTTATCCTCAGAGGTCACTTGAAAATATAGAACAACAACTTATTAACAAAATTAATAATATTCAGGCACAAAAGGAATGCTGGATTGTTCAGCCAGGAATTTCAAAAAAACTGTTGGAAAAAGATAAAAAAAACAAAGCACACTCTCTATTGAATTACGTAGACGGGATTTGTAATAGCAACAATATTACTTTTCGATTTTTTTGTTCTCCATAATTCTTTTAACTAATTTGACTTAATGAAATTAAATATGCAAAATATATTAAATAGTAATCCGCCAGATGATTCAGGAGCCGATTCTTTTTCTAGATTTATATATCAAGCTGATATTGCCTTTCCGTATTGCATTAGATGCATAATAGACGAAAACATAGTATCCGTTACCATGGAACATTACGAGGATATCGTAATCCAAGAATCTGGTGATCGTTGGAGATTTATTCAAGTAAAAACAAGAAATCCTGAATTGGGTCCTTGGAAGTTGAGCGATGTACTGGGTGAAAGCGGTGCAATACATAGTCTCTACAGAACGTATAAGGAAATACAGAATTTCAATTTTTCATTAGAAATGATACTCGAGGGAGCTATCAAAAAAGATGATGACTTAAATTCTTTTAAGAATGGATCGTACAATAAGCTAATAGAAAAAAAAGTTCAAGATAAATTAGAGATCGATGAATCGGAGGTTAAAAAATTTCTCTCGAAAGTCACTCTGCTCCCATCTCCTTCAAGTCGAGATGACATTAAAGTTCGAAATCGTGATTTAGTTCATTCACAAAACCCAAGATTACAAAGAGATTCTATTCTTAGAATTGAAAATATTCTGTTAACCGAACTGTCAAAAGCAATGAGCTTGGATAGACTTAAAGAAGGATGGCCTAAGTATATTATTAATCCAGATTCAGAAATTGAAGAAAAGATCAAAGCAAAAACTCTGTCTCGCATTACCCTTTGCCAATTAATACCAGAATTGCAAGTTTCTCAATCTTTGAGCTATTTACTTACCCAGATTACTTCCGCTGATAAAAGCCCCTCGGTTGTTTCCACTTTGGAAAGGAAATTACGAAGAGGAGGAGGTACAGAAGAAATTATTTCAACAGCCAGAATGCTTCGAGCAAATACGCAAAAGTTCCTTATAGAAAAAAGGATTATTCAAGGTGCAATTAACGAGAGTATTTTAGATGATCTAGATATCAGGATCGAAACTCAGGCAAAATCTCGACTATCACTATATGTTAATGGAGATAACCCCGCTATCCACCTTTGGAATAAATTACTCGAAGACTTTACCTCTATCTCAGATAAAATCGACATGAATCAATTGCTTAATGCAGATCCAATGTTACTATTAGGCGAAGCCTGTCAAAGGGCTGAGGAATGCAAGATTAGTTTTGGTGGCGGATATGAAGATTGAGCTATTTCAACCATCAATTGAAAGCGAAGCTAGAATATTACTTATTATCGATATTTTTACCGGAACAAACAAATCCGTTGAAGGCAGAATGAAATTGGCGAAATTAGATTTCCTATTAAGGTACCCAGAGTATTTAGCTAGAATTTTATTAGAATATCGGAATATTAAATTTGAAGACCTTGCAAGTGAGATCATATTTGAGAGAACAATTGAAAGTCAAATGGTGAGGTATAAATACGGTCCCTGGGATCCTTCTCATTATGCAATTATAGGAAGATTAACTGGTAAAGGCCTTATTACCTTCTCAGAAAGTGGCTATCGCTCTACCTCGGAAGGACATAAAGTATCTGGTATGATTCAATCTGAAGAAATTTGGGAAGATACAGTTGTTATATTGAAGCTTTTAAAAAAACATTTGAATTTGAGTGGAAATAATCTTAAAGAATTAATTTACAAATATATTCCTGAAGTAACCCAGGCAAATTGGGGGGATAGCTTGTGAGATTAAGAATTACTGAATTAAACTTAATTGGAAGCAAGCGTATAATTTCATTTGAAAAAGGGCTGAATATTGTAGTTGGACCGATCGCGACTGGTAAAACAACACTTATAAAGCTTTTACGTGCCTGTCTTGGCGGATCATTAGAGAACCTTCCTCCTGAAGCGAAAGCTGTGACTGTCCTCGAAATGACTTTGACTATTGGCGAAACTCAATATTCGATTACTAGAAACGCAGTTTCCACTCCAACAAGTTTAGTAGATATTGCTGGCGGTAATGAATTTATAAGACTACCTTTTACCAAAAAGACTGATAGCGGTACAAAAAAAACTTATATAGAATGGCTTTTAGAAAAACTTGACCTTCCTAAACTCGAGGTCCCGTCAGCGCCGACAAAAATCGAAAGCGAAGCTTCCCCGGTAACAATTAACGATTATTTTCTATATTGTATCCTTCATCAAACTGAAATAGGATCAAGCATTTTTGGGCATCTTGATTATTTTAAAAATATAAAGAGGAAATATGTTTTCGAAATTTTATATGGGATTTACGATATAAAGATTGCCAATCTTCAAGAAAATTTGCGAGATATTAAAACAAAAATTAGAATATCAAGTAACCAGGATGAATTACTGAATGATATTCTTGCAAAGACTATATTAGAAAATAGAGATGAAATCGAGCATAAGCTCTTGGAAACAAAACAAAGGCTTGTCGAAATTGAGAAAGTTACTATCTCTACTGCAAATGACATTGATAAAGATTCGAAAGTTAGTGAGATAAAAAAAAGCATATTTGATTTACAAGACAAGATTCGCAGTATTGAAAAAAATATTGCTTTAGAAGAAGCATCAATTGAATCTTTAGATCTTTTATCTTCTCAATATCAGTCTCAATCAATCAAGATAGCTAAATCGATTTCGTCAAAAAAATACCTCGGTTCTATTGAGTTTATTTTATGCCCCAGATGTGGAAGCCATCTTGACAAAACACGAATTGATGAGTCTCATTGTTACCTTTGTCTTCAAGAGCCTGGCCAAGAGGTTACGAGAGAAGAATTGATTAAAGAACAAAGAAGGGTTGAGAGTGAATTTTCTGAAATTATCGCCTTAATTGAAGAACGAAAACGAAGGATATCAGATTTAAATAATGAATTGGTTTCGCTTCGAGAAAATGAAAAGGATTTAAATGAAGAGTTAAATTTTAGGACTTCAACATTCATTTCAGAAAAACTGGAAACCCTTTCTTCTGTCGGAGAAGAACGAGCGACCTTAAAGGAAAGAATTGAAAGATTGGAATCATATATTGTGATCTTTTCTAAAATTGATGATAATCGAAGCCAAATTGATAATCTTAAAGAAGTTGAGGCAGATTTGGAAGCTCAACTGGAAAGTCAAAAAACAATTTTAAATTTTTCTAGGCGTAATTTAAAAGATCTTTCCGAGACTTATAGCTCTATTTTAGAGAGTTATAACCCTCCAGCTTTTGGCGACTCGACATTAAGCAGCATTAATGAAGATACATATATACCTACTTTTAGAGGAAGAAAATTTGAAACTTTAAGTTCACCAGGTTTGGGTACATTAGTCAATGTTGCTCACGCCTTAGCCCATCAAATAGTCTCCATTGAAAAGCATTTAAGATTACCGAATATTCTGATTATTGATGGCTTAAGTGAGCATCTTGGACAGGAAGGTTTGGATCCGGAAAGACTTGAGGCAGTTTATAAATCTATTGTTAATATTTCAGAAAAGTATAAAGAAACGCTTCAAATTATTATTATGGATAATCATCATGTCCCTGATTTCGCTGAGAAGTATGTAAAATTACGATTAACTGAAGCAGAAAGACTAATTATATAATTCTCAATTATTATTTTTAACTGACCAACCCGAACGCTACGCGATCGGGATATCAAATCTACCTAACCCACTTCACTTCGATTGCCCTCGTTAAAACTGCTTTGCAGATTTTACTCGGGCTTAATCTGTTCAACAAGATCACTTTTGATAAAGGCTGAGTAGAAATAGATAGTTGGTTTTCCATAAAGCCTGTATAAAATCAAAAACTCATCCATAAATAGCCGCCTTTGCCCTAGCTCTATTTTAGAAATATGACTTCGACTTCGTTTTAACTTCTTAGCTACATCCGCTTGAGTAAGCCCAGCATCCTTTCGCGCGGATTTCAAAGCTTTGTAGAAGAATTCCTTATCCTTCTTTGAGACTTTCCATTGTGGAAGAACACTGGCAAACATTGTGACTTCGGAATTTGCTACCTTCTGGGCATCTGAAGGTCTTAGAATCGGTCTTTTTCTGCTTTTCGTATGAGGTGATGCCATAGAAACTAATTCTGCGCCCGTGTATCGGTAAATACATTAATACACCATAAGTGAATTAATGTCAACAAAAAATAAATTATTAGTGTATTTTTAATGACCTCAAAGAAAACTGAAAAACTAATTGGAAAGAAGGTACAAGCAGTTATAGAAGATCATGGTGAAAGCCAGAAAGAAGCAGCTCCTGAGCTAAATATTTCTCCAGCAGGATTGAACAATATTATCCAAGGTAGAGTAGAATCGCTCTCTCAAGCATTTCTTACTACTTTTAAGGAAAGATATAAGGTAAACCTCGACTGGCTTTTAGATGATTCCAAACCTATTAAACCTGTTCTGTATTCTTCTTCCGATGAAGGACAGGTTTTTCAGATGGATGAGGATAAAGTTTTATTCAGTAAAATCAAAAGCACAAAAGGTGTGAAAGAAATCGTAAAGACACTCTTACAAATTTCACCTGATCAGAGAAAGATCATTGCTGATGTAGCTTCTGAGTTTGCCAAAAAGAAGTGATCTTTCAAATCTTAAATAGCAATTCTATTGGCATTCCCTAACCGGCTACGCCTTCCGTGGCTTCGCTCGGTTAGAGATTGGGGGCACGGCACAGCAGATAACTAAAAATTGTCGCTGCGCTGCGGGGTCGTTTCACGACCCTTGCTTGGGCTTCGCCAAATTCCGCTTTGTCACTCGTCTTGCATACGCAAGCCTCGCGCCAAGTCCTTCGGACGCGCGGAACTTCGACAATCATGCGTCGTTAGTCGCCATAATCTAAATTATCTGCTTAATGAGAATGTTTGAAATCAAGAGGCCCTCATCGGATCCCTGGGAAAATCATCTTATTACATACTTTTTCACTAAGTTAGCCGAAAAGAATGAAATACCGGAGCATACCGAAATCTATAAGATTGATGAATCTGGTGGATTAACGCCTGATTTTTATTCTATTGGATATAATGGACTTATCGAGATAAAGAAAGTCACTGAGAATGAAGAAGATATGGCAAAAGTTTCTGCTTCGAGAAAGGCATTAGATATACTTAGTGAAGATTTAAATCAAAATAATCCATTAGCAGGCAGCAAGATTACTGCCCATATTCAAATAATTGATAACTTAGTTCTTAAATCACGAGGAAAAGAATATAATCTTTTACGCAAAGCATTAATAGATTCATTATTAAAGCGAGAGTCCTTTGGAAAGGCGCATCCTAATTATTTTAGAATTGAATATGTTGAATCAGAGGAATATTTATCGAGCTTGTGGTTCCGGCATGGTGGATCAATTCACCTTATCAATCCGTTTGACTTGAAAGTTCCGCTGCAAAAATCTATAACTAAAGCAAATGATCAACTCAAGTATAAGCAATTTTCTGAATCAGAAAGATATCAAAGAATTTTGTTGTTAGGTCATTACTATACTTTTACAAATGATCCAAATGATATTAAAAGATCAGTTGAATCATTGAAGGATGAAAATCCTGAAATTTTTAGTAACATTGATCGAATTTATATTCTATCTAGGGACTATTTTGAATCTATCGATATTAGATAGATTACGGCGACTAACTTTCGGTGCTTCCGCAGCGCTGCGGGATCGCTTTCGCGACCCTTGCTTGGGCTTCGCCACATTTTGCTTTGTCACTCGCCTTGCAGGGCAAGTCTCGTGCCAAGTCCTTCGGACGCGCAAAACGTCGGAGCACCTCGGTCGTTATGCGACATTAGAAATAATAGGAAGTAAAATGAAAAATTCACAAGCGCAAGGAGAGATTGATTCGGTTAGTTGGTTAGAGGCAATTAACCTTGGTATAGATCTTTGCGAAAAGGTAGCAAATCAGCATCAAGAAAAGGCTGAAGTGTTTCTTAAGGCAGCGGCTGGAGTCGCAATTGGCGTCGGCTTGCTTTTGTTTATGACTATACTTAGCAGCCTTACTCATATACAGCCTTCGTTTGATAAAGTGGCTGAATTGATACGCTCTTCAAATCCTGAATCTGTTAAGAATTATTTAAGTCTATTTAGGGCTCCAAATACTGAATATATTATTATACCTATATCTCTATTGCTTGTTACCTCTATAGGCATCATATTGGCTTTATATAGAATGCATGTGACAGAAATGAATAAATACCATTATTTTCGAATTGGTTTAATTAGGACTCGTATTGCGCTAGTTTATTCAACAAAGCAAGAATTGCCAATTGCCTATTTAATGCAAAATGCGTTCGAATATGAAAGAAAAGGCTATTCTAATAAAGCTCAATATGAAAGCGCTATCCCTGGAATGATTTCATCAGATTTGGTCGCTGGCTTGATGAATAATGCAGGCACATTTTTGGGTAAAGCAGTTAGGAAGACAAAATAAGCCTTTTCATGGCTTTGGAAGTTCTAACGTCGCATAACTTTCGGTGCCTCCGCTACGCTCGGAGATCGCTTCGCGACTCACTCGCTCGGGCTTCGCCACATTTCGCTTTGTCACTCGCCTTGCAGAGCAAGTCTCGCGCCAAGTGCTTACGCACGCGCGAAACGTCGGAGCACCTCGGTCGTTAGACGACATGACAAAGGAAAGCTGTAAATGATAACTTATCTTTTTGGAGCCGGTGCCTCTTATAATGCCTTGCCATTAGCAAATCAAATGCCATCGGATATTGCCAACCTTATAGAGAAGTTGCTAACTCAAGGTTATGCAAGTTCTGATGAAGAAAATCAAGGTTATCGTATTGCCGATGTATTCAAGGAATATGTGGCTAATACTCGGTCTATGCTTGATGAAATTCGAAGAAGTGAATACCAAACAATTGACGATTACGCGTATGATAAAGCTCAATCTGGATCAGATATTAATTATATTCGCGCTATAATATCAATTTATCTAATGATTAAGCAGATCGTCGAGCCTAGTACGTATGAGTTTCGCTATCGAAGGTTTTTGCAAAAATTGCTAACAAAAGAAGAGTACAATAAAGACATTCGATTAAATTTATTGACTTGGAATTATGACAGCCAAATTGAGCTTTCTTACAAAAAGATACATAGTTATTCTTGGATGCGTGATATTCACGAAAAACTAAACATTTTCCCGTTGATAAATCAATTTGGTCAAGAAATTGATAATTACTCTATTAAAGATTTAAATGTCTTTTATCTCAATGGGTTCTCTGGACTACATCAATCCAATTTCAGCGGAAAGCTTGAGTATATTTCAATAAAGGATTATTTAATTCCAGGGGATTTAAAAAGCGTATTTAGTAATTTAATGTATTTTTATGCACGTTATAAGGAAAAAATTTTGCTATCTCCTATCATAAGATTTGGATGGGAGGAAGAAGAATTTAATAGAAAAATGTTCAACCATATACTCGAAGCAGTAAAAGATACTCGGAAACTGATTTTCATTGGTTATTCATATCCAGATACAAATCGGAGAATAGACAGGTTGTTGATAGATAACATGAATAAGCTCGAACGAATTATTATTCAAGAACCTTCTCTCGATTCTTATAAATTGACTGAATTTAAGCTCAAGGAATTCTTTCCCGATCTAAGGATAGTGAATTTAAATCAGGTGAACGATTTCTATATTCCTGATGAATTATTAATTTAATAATTGTCACGTCGTCTAACTGTCGGTTCTGACGCTTCGCTTCGAGATCGCTACGCGACTCTCGCTTGGCCTTCGGCACATTCCGCTTTGTCACTCGTCTTGCTAAGCAAGCCTCGCGCCAAGTCCTTCGGACTCGCGGAACGTCGTCAAACCTTGGTCGTTAGCCGCCATTATTATTAATTTTTTTTATTTCTGAAAAAGTAAGATCAAAAGTAATTATATATGAGAAGTTGCAAATTTTGTAATCTAATCTTATTGGTAGCTATTTCGTTAATGTATAATTGTAATACAATCAACGCTTATACTAAAAATAGAGCGATTGATTTTTCTGATGTATTGGGAATAAGCATTGATAAATCTGCAGGAGCTTCTGTCGCTATAGGACCGTTAACAGTAGGGGCGATTGCGTCACAGAGTATCATCTTATTTAAGAATGGTAAGTCTTGCATTCAATCTGATTCTTTTGCTGCAATAATAGCACTTGGAGAAACTGGAAGTTTGCCACCTTGTACCTACGTAGAACTAACATTAGGCCCAGGAATTGTAACCGATATCTTACTTCACGGAGAAGCATTAACTGATAATTTTTACTCTCAAAGAGGTAAAGTGTATAGACCGAACAGGGAATTTCCATTGCATTTATATGGGAGATTGAAAGTTAGTGTGGGTTTTATTTTAGGGGCGACTGTTGAAGTTAATTGGATTGAATTTATTGATTTGTTATTAGGAATAGTAGGCTTCGATTTACTTAAAGATGATATTTGGGTTGTCGATGAAAAGGGCCAATTAAGGATCAAGGTCGATACAAAGAGCAATAATAACGGCGGCTAACTAACAGCTCTGGCGCAGCGCTTCGGGATTGCTTCGCAACCCTCGCTTGGCCTTCGGCACATTCCGCTTTGTCACTCGCCTTGCAGGGCAAGTCTCGCGCCAAGTCCTGCGGACTCGCGGAACGTCGCCAAGCGTTGGACGTTAGCCGCCATAGCGATGAAAAATTTATGATTATATTAGAAAAAATGAACAAAGGAGATGAAGTAATTATAACTTCTCTTTTAGGGCATATTTCCCAAAGATTCTTTTTCGGATACGTGTCTCCGACTTTGAGTAATCCGTTTCAAAGCTTTCAGGCAATTTTTGCTAAAAATCTTGAGGCATGCAATCGTTATGAAGATACTGATACATTTTGGAAAGCTTATGGAAATGAGGACTTTATTTATATAAATGATAATTTCGAATTTTTAGATATGCCAGGGCTTTCATACGTTCACTTGTACAAGAAGTGTATTGAGCGAAAAATAAATAGGAATTTCCGAATTCATAACCGCAATTTTAGCAAGATAAAAAAATGGGAAACGAAAGGGAGACTATTCGATACAAATTCTTCAAGAATTGACTTTGATCTAAAATTTAGTAGGTTAGCAGCTCAAGGGATTTCATTCTATTTAATTCGTTTACATATATATCTACTTCGACTTCGGTTGAAATGGTTCTTTAGTCCCTTTTTAGTAACTTATTACTTTATAGTTGATAATTTTATAATTGGTTTTTCTAAATTCAAAGATTATAGAACCAAACTACTTGATTATCAGGAAATCTTAAATGATAAAGAGTTGGCTAAATTAATTTCAGGTGGGAAAGATTACAAAGAGCAACTTGCCTCTGCGCATAAGGAGTTAGAAGTGGCACGAGATGCTTATATTGAAATGAATAAAGTAGTAATTGGTCTGCTAATTGCAGTGATAACTATTTTGATAAATCTACTCGTATCTAGCTCAGAGCATATTACCAAAGAAAGAGAACTTATTACGGCTAATGAAAAAATTAGGAAACTTGAACAAACCGAAATTAGCAAGTCATTGCAAATAAATAATTTACTGACGAAAATTGAAGTGCTGGAGATGAAGCTTTTTCTTAAAAGATAAAAAACTAAGAATCATCGTTACGGCGGCTAACTATCGGCTCTGACGCTTCGCTTCGAGATTGCTTACGCAACTCTTGCTCGGCCTCCGGCACATTGGCTCAGTCACTCGAATTGCAAAGGCAATTCTCGCGCCTGTCTTCACTTCGTTCAGCTCGCCAACGTCGTCAAGCCTTGGTCGTTAGGCGAAAGACCTCAAAGAATATTGTTTTGATAGGAAGAAATGGAACAACCGAAGACATTTATATCATATAGTTGGAGTTCGCCAGACCATGAAAATAGAGTATTGAATTTGGCAACCGAGCTTGTAAATTCTGGAGTGCAAGTCATTTTAGATAAATGGGATTTAAAAGAAGGAAATGATTCGATAGCATTTATGGAGTCGATGGTGACAGACCCTTCAATTCAAAAGGTTATTCTAGTATGTGACCGGGTGTATTCCGAGAAGGCAAATGAAAGAAAGGGAGGGGTTGGAACGGAAGCGCAAATAATTTCCGGTGAGATTTATCGAAAGGCAGATCAAGGGAAGTTTGTAGCAGTAGTTGTCGAAAAAGATCAAGACGGGAACGCATTTTTGCCTGCATACTATAAGAATAGAATCTACATCGATTTGTCTTACTCATCAGATTACACAAATGGGTTTACTCAGCTTCTTCGCTGGCTTTATAATAAACCACTTTATCAAAAACCAGAAATAGGAAAGCCTCCTAAATTTGTGTCAAATGAAACCTCTTTAATTAATAGTAGCCTCTTACATAACCATTTATGCAAAGCAATAAGAGAAAACAGCGATTCTCAGAAAGGATTGCTAAGAGAATATCTTGAATTAATAACTGATAATTTTGAAAAATTAAGAATTACTGAACCTGATTCAAATTCTTTTGATGATCAGGTTGTTTCCAGTATATCAGATTTTATTCCTTATAGAAATGAATTTCTTGAAATTGTTAATCTTCTTTCAAAATACGAAACAGACGCAGCTTCATTAAATCAATTTCATAAATTTTTCGAATCGCTAATACCATTTCAATATAATCAGAAAATACCCGGCTCATATAGAGATTGGGATTTTGATAATTTTAAGTTTATAATCCAGGAATTATTTTTATTATTAATTGCTACTTTGCTTAAGCATGAGCGATTTCAGACGGCCGCATATTTCCTATCGCAGAGATACTACTATTCTACAGATAGATCGGGAATTTCAATGCAGCATTTTTCAATATTCCGCCAACCTTTAGCTTCTTTGAAATTTCGAAATAGTAGGTTAAAGCTAGGTCGTCTCTCATTGCATGCTGATTTACTAAAAGAAAGAGCTCAAGAATCTATGATTGATTTTACTTCGATAATGCAAGCAGACTTTGTTTTATACTTTAAAGGAATACTTGATTCGATACGAAATGAAGAGCATAATTTTTGGTGGCCTGATACATTGCTTTACATGTCTCATTGGCCTAAGAAATTCGAAATATTTGCGCGCTGCGAATCGCTTTCTTACTTTGAAAAAGTGAAAATTCTTTTTGGCATCCAAATTAAAGGAGAATTTAGTCAAGTGTTTGATGAATTGGCTAAGGATAGGAGCCTCATCCCTAGGTGGGAAATTGAAAGTTTTGATCCAAGATTCATGCTAAATTTTGATAATTTATGCAAGTATAATTAACCGAAAGAATTTCGGTCCTTCGCCTAACTTTCGGTGCCTCCGCGCCGCTCGGGGATTGCTTTGCAACCCGCTCGCTTGGGCTTCGCCACATTCGCGTCCGTCACTTCGTTTGCATAAGCAAACTCGTGCAGTTGCGAACGTCGGAGCACCTCGGTCGTTAGGCGACATTTTTTGAATTGTACTGCTTATAAGAAAATGATATGAAAGTAAAAATAGAACCGCAAACGTTTACAGTTTCCCGTGATGGTGCAAACATTCAGTTAAACTTAATAATCGCAGATACTCCTGTTCTCGAAATACTAAATAGTGGAAAAAAGATTGCAGAAATTAAAAAAGCAAACTTGAAGGAAACTTTTGCGATTCATGGGAAAACATCCGACTTTAAGCTAACTGTTTGGTTTAGATTTCCTAATATTTCCTTTTTTTATTTTGCGGATCTATATGGCATTGGGATAGAGTTAGACGATTATCCTTTAAAAGGAACAATCGCCGATCCAGATAAATCGATTTTGAAAGGCCTATACGCATTATCATTTGTAACTTGTATATTTTTGATTAAAAGTGTTACGACTATCCGCTGGTATTATTATGAAGATTCACGTTCATTCCTTACCTCGATACTTTATTCTTTCGATTATATCGCTCCATTTCTAATGTTAAGTTTCGGAGCAGTTGCTATAGTTCTAAATAAATATGAGCGATCTGCCTTTATTATTGGTATTATATGGGCCTTATTAGAATTTTTAGATTACTCAGTTAGTCTTAAATCTGCTTTTGAAAAAGGAGTTTCATTCTCCTGGCTGACAACTGTTATTTGGATAACTATGAGAAGCAATTCAATGTATATGTTATGGAATGGCTTACAAAGTAGTATAAAAAAACGTCGCCTAACTATCGGTGCCTCCGCTACGTTCGTGGATCGCTAACGCGACCACTCACTCGGGCTTCGCCACATTCGCTTCCGTCACTTCGTTTGCAGAGCAAACTCGCGCCGTTGCGAACGTCGGAGCACCTTGGTCGTTAGGCGAAAGCTCTGCAGAAAATTATAGTAAACTGTTGCGGGCGTCCGTGCCCGCTTTTTAAGTGTTTGAACTTCGAGTATTGACAATATGTATCATTATACATATAAATATCTGTATTGACATAAATATCGTTTTCGGCTATCCTATGTATAAATGGAGTTTGAATGGGATCCTGCAAAGAATGAAGAAAATTTGCGGAAACATGGAATTGACTTCTACGAGGCTCAACGGGCTTTCTTGGATCCCAACCGTGTTATCACTCTGGATGTTGTTCATTCTTCAGATTCGGAAAAGAGATATTATTGTTTTGGCCTTATTGATTCACATGTATCAACCGTAAGATTTACCGTTAGAAATGGCAAGATTCGAATCATTGGGGCCGGTTATTGGAGGCAAGGTAAGAAAGTTTATGAAAAAGAAAACGAGATACACTGATGCACCGGCATCTATATCATCTTCAATTAAATCTTCTGTTGTAATTGATGATTTCCTTCCTCCTCCAAACAAGCTTGTTTTGAAAGAGGATAATTCCAAAATAACTATAGTCTTAAGTAAGAAGAGTATTTCATTCTTTAAAGAGCAATCTAAAAGATCTGGAGTTCCTTATCAGACTATGATTAAGAAAGTCCTGGATTTATATACTGAGCATTACGCTCATAAATGATTTAAAGCGCCATCCATGGCTTAATTCTATTGTATTAGCTCGCAGAGCCTTCGCCTAACTTTCGGTGCTTCCGCAGCGCTGCGGGATTGCTTCGCAACCCTTGCTTGGGCTACGCCACATTTCGCTTTGTCACTCGCCTTGCAGAGCAAGTCTCGCGCCAAGTGCTTCCGCACTCGCGAAACGTCGGAACACCTTGGTCGTTAGCCGCCATTACTAAAACGGTTCAAACATGAAATTTATTCTGTTAGCAAATGGAGGTATTCCACTATTATTTGAAAGTTGGTTGCTGGGAATAATTAATATCCCTTTGGCATTTATTGAATTTACTTCTCTCTTTCTTTTAATTAAGTTTCAAACAAATCAAACGGTTCCTGTTTATGCTTTCTTCTTTATATTTCTTGGGAATATATTGTCATCATTGCTATTTGTTCCGGTTGGAATGGTTGCTGGAACAGGAAATGTTGGGGAATATAGTTTCTTCTTTTTGTTATTGTTGTCACTAATAGCTTCCATAATTATTGAATTTCCATTTTATCATTTTTCTGTTTATAAATTAGGTGAGTTGGAGTTAAGCAAACTCATATTTTTTGGATATCTGGTTTGTATTCATTTAGTTTCTTATCTTATACTTGTTGGCTCTTTTTTCGCTTTTAGGTAGTTTGTTGGTTAAGTTAAATGCTTTGGGCAAGGAAGTAACGGCGGCTAACTGTCGGTTCTGACGCTGCGCTTCGAGATCGCTACGCGACTCTCGCTTGGGCTTACGCCACATTCCGCTTTGTCACTCGTCTTGCAGGGCAAGCCTCGCGCCAAGTCCTTACGGACTCGCGAAACGTCGTCAAACCTTGGTCGTTATACGCCATGACTATAGAAGATATCTATGAAGCCTAAAAAAATTCTTAAATTAATAACTCTATTTGCAGTGGGTTTCCTTGTAGTCCCATTAATACTTTATTTTTATCAGTTTAATATGGGCTTGGCTACAACTGATCAGGCCTGGGCAAATTTTGGATCCTATTTTGGCGGAGTAACCGCTGCGGTCTTTTCATTTGCAAGCTTCGTATCAGTCCTTTACGGATTGGTTCGTGCTGAAGACGTTCGAACATCTGAGAATGAAGAAAAGCATATCTTTGCACTCATTGATTTATTGGGTCGTCATAAGTCTTTTATGCATTGCTATGTTTTGCAAGAAGATCTGCATAGTTCGCAAGTTGTTGAAAGATATAATCAGGCTTTTTATAACTTTGCAATTCCCACGGTGGATGGGATAAATATCTCTTTTAGTCCTGTGCCATATTTTTCCTTAGAAAACTCTGTCAGTGTTTATTGCAATTTGATCATATATATTTTGGAATATATTGACACGACTTCGAATAAATTAAAATACACAGAGATATTTTTATCCCAACTTTCGGAAACTGATAGGCAATGTGTGGTTTCTCAAAATATAGATTTCTTTGAAAAGCATCCTGAAATCAGGCGAAAGCTAATCGTAGAAAATAAGTATGTTAGTATAAAGAATATAAAAAGTAAAGTTGATGAAGTAATTAAGGCTTGGGGCGGCACTTACAAATAGTCACGGCGTATAACTTACGGTGCCTCCGCGCCGCTTCGAGATTGCTTACGCAACTCTCGCTCGGGCTTCGCCACATTTACTTCCGTCACTGCGCTTGCTTACGCAAACTCGTGCCGTCGTAAACGTCGGAGCACCTTGGTCGTTATGCGAAAGACGGCAAAAATAAAATTGATATAGAACAATATGATTCAATGGCAACTATTTCCAAAGAATTTGGCTCCTCCCAATTTCATTACTGAGTTAATTCGAATATTTGAAGATCATCATTATTCAATTAATTCAGAGAATCATGAATTGCAGAGTAATGAAGTCTTAGCAATTCTTAGCCAAGAATTGTTAAAGCATAATTATCAAGTTGAAGTGGGAAAGAAGGCGGCTGAGAAAATAAATATCCCTGTATTGTACGGGAAAAATGGTAAAGTCGAAAAGTCTTTTGATGCGGACGCGTATCATTCTACCTATGAAATAGTGTTAGAAGTCGAAGCTGGTAGGGCGGTAGTAAATAATCAGTTTCTTAAAGATCTATTTCAAGCTTGTATGATGCAAAGTGTTTTATTTTTATCAATAGCTGTTAGAATTAAATATCGAGATTCTAAAGATTTCGAAAAGGTAACTACATTCTTTGAAACACTATTTGCAAGTGATAGGATTTCGCTTCCTTTAAAGGGAATTCTAATAATAGGCTATTGAAGTTAACTTCATGCCGTCCATCGCATAACTGTCGGTTCTGACGCTGCGCTTCGAGATCGCTCCGCGACTCTCGCTTGGGCTTACGCCACATTCCGCTTTGTCACTCGTCTTGCAGTGGCAAGCCTCGTGCCAAATCCTTCGGATGCGCGGAACGTCGTCAAACCTTGGTCGTTATACGCCATCGGGTGGCGAAAAAAGGAAAATTAATGAGTGAATTAGAAGAAGTAGCAAAAGCAGCGGCGGAAGCTTCAAAATTTGGGACCAAAGCTCTTGAAACCACAGAAAAGCTTCTTGGTTTCCTAAGTAGAGTGTTCGCTGAACCTTTGGAACAAGTGTCTGGTATTCTTGGCGATAGGTTGAAATTTCTTCGTTGGAGACGCCAAGTTCGCATAGTAGATGAGGTGAACGCTTTACTAAAACAGCGTGGGATTTTCGACCTTCGGCCTTTGCCAGTTAATCTTGCGCTGACTATATTAGAAAATGCGAGTATGGAGGAAAACGATGAAATCCAAGATATTTGGAACAAGTTACTCGCCAATGCAATGGATCCCAATTTCAAGAATGAAATCCGGACTGCCTATATTGATATTATTAAATCGCTCAGTCCCTTGGACGCACGCGTCCTATTAGCAGTTTTTAGAAATGTCAATTCGTTCCTCCCGCAGCAACCCTTGGAATTTATTGGTGTCACCCGTAAAGGGATTCAGGCACAGCTTCAAATCGGACAAGAGGAGGCACTACTAAGTATCCAAAATCTTTTCCGGGTTCAATGTCTTGCACTAGCTACTGATTATGCGAAATTCCCCGTTGATGAATTCTCACAAATATACGCCGGTGGCTTTGATGAGTTTTCCCTCACACTTTTCGGATATCGGTTCGTTGAAACTTGCTTGGGTTAATTGGCGAAACACCATCCGACGGCGTATAACTTACGGTGCTTCCGCTACGTTCGTGGCTCGCTGCGCGACCACTCACTCGGGCTTCGCCACATTTCGCTTTGTCACTCGCCTTGCAAAGCAAGCCTCGCGCCAAGTGCTTCGCACTCGCGAAACGTCGGAACACCTTGGTCGTTAAGCGCCATTAAGTAAAAAATATTTGTATGAAGATAGATTTTCTTTCTAAATCAGATGATAATCGCGAAAATCAAGTAATCTATGAGTTCGTCGAATTTATTGCTACTGACTTAGGAAAACTTGATATAATTAATATAGAAAGAATTCTCGAGACAGATGCTCGAACTCCTGATTTTTTGGTTAAAGACTTACTAAGCATTGTTGAAATTAAGAAAGTCACTGAAGATCCTTCAACGATGCAGAAAATAGGTTCCCTTCGAAATAATATACTATCTAAAATTGAAAGAGAAGTTAAGAGCAATTTAGGTAATTTAACAGATAATATTTTAGTATCGATAAATAATTCAACGGCCCTAAAGTCTAGAGGGAAGGAGTATAAGTCTCTAATACAAAATATATCTAAAGATATTTGCGACAAAAATGATTATGGATTTTCCGGAGATTATGGCTACCGGATTTACCGTAAAGAAGGTATTCCTAATTTAATGGTCATTTATGCAGGACATGAATATCCTACTCCCGAAAAACTTGCTGAACATTTAAAAGACAAAATGGCTATTGCAATAGATCAACTGAGCAAGTACCAGGAAACATATCGATTAAAAGACTATAAAAAGATTCTGATTTTCGATCATTTCTTTACGCATACGGAAGATCCTTCACTGACCGTGAATGCCATCGAGATTGCATATAATCTGTTATCTACTACGGGATTGGATTATATATTTCTTAGAATGAACAAAGCTATTATCAAGGTAAGATAGCTTTTTGATATTACTTAACGGCGCTTAACTGTCGGTGCTTCCGCTTCGCTTCGAGATCGCTAACGCGACTCTCGCTCGGGCTACGCCACATTTGCTTCTGTCACTTCGTTTGCATGTGCAAACTCGCGCCATCGCAAACGTCGGAACACCTTGGTCGTTAGACGCAATTGCTGCATTTAATTAAGCAGAAACAATTATATTGAAAGGTAATTACAATGAATAGTGATTTTTCAGAAGAAGAAAGATTTGCAAGGCTTCAAAATTTGAATCTATTTCTAGAAGAAAGACAAAAGAGCAGTTTGCTGGATCGAATTCGAAGACTATTTTTAATATTAACTTTTACATTGATGTTATTGACTTTATTTTTCTTTTTTTCGGATGAGGGTCGCAAAAATTTTATTAAAAAGTCTGAGCTGCACGATAGTATTACAAAATCGATTGCTAATGAAGGGGATTTACGCGCTATTCGGAATATTTATGAAAATAGAAAATTGCAGACTAAAAGTATCTATAAAGTTTTTAATCAAAATGATGAATATTATTCCGGAGATGTTTCTTTATCCAAAATACTAGAAGATATTAGAACATCTCTTTTTATTACTAAAGTTGATAATGTTTCCGTTAGTAAAATTGACAGATTGATCAGAGAACACAGCGAACGAAATCCCTTTGATGCATTAGAAGCAAATCAAAAAGACATTTTCGAAAATTTGCGAATGAAAAGTGCAAATAATTATTCCTATATCAAGACTGATGTTGACAAACTCGCCTCCGAAATTGAAACAAAAAACGCTTTGGTAAATAAATATTTAAATCTATCGAATAATAGTTTCTGGGTTTCGATATTTGCATTATTTATTTCCGTTGTAATTGGGATTTATCAAATTTATCAAAATAGATCCTCTCGATTAAAGTTATTCTTATCTACAGTATTGTCACAATGGTATGAGAATATTGATTCTAAGGCACTTAAGTCTGATAAAAAGTCATCATAATCCGTTAGCTTGAAATTGTTTTACATATTTCAAGCAACTGCGTCTAACTGTCGGCTCTGACGCATCGCTTCGAGATGCTTCGCACTCTCGCTCGGCCTTCGGCACATTTCGCTTTGTCACTCGCCTTGCAAAGCAAGTCTCGCGCCAAGTCCTAACGGACTCGCGAAACGTCGTCAAGCCTTGGTCGTTAGACGAAATGCTCAAGAAATCTGATGAAAGAAGAAATAAACGAAGAAGCTTATTGGAGCAGGGAGACTTTTGCACATTATGGTCTTGCTATGTACTTCGCTCAATCACTGGAGAAATCGTTAGGTATTTGGATTACTTTTACACTCACTAAAGATCGAGAAATTACGAAGTTTCAATTCGACTATGAATTAGAGGAGATGTTTAAGAACACATTTGGCGGATTAATTCTCATCATTAAAAATAAAGGAATCGGAATTGAATCGGGGTTAATGTCTAAGCTTGAAAAAGCCTTAATGGAGAGAAATCATCTCGCTCACCATTATTGGTGGGAACATTCGATTTCTTCTGCGAAAATGGAAGGGAAGCAGCTGATATTGGATGAATTGAAAGACTTACGGAATTTTTTTAATGAACTCGATGAAGAAATTACGAATCTGACAGATCAATTTGCTGAAACCAAAGGCGTAACAAAAGAGATAATTCAAGAACATTATGAGGCATTGCTTGCTGGCCCAATGATTTTGTTCGAGCAAAAGAGGCTTTTGAAAAAGAAAGAATTATTAATTGAAATTGGAAGACTTTATCCCGACCAAAATCGAAAAATGTATACGCCAATTTTTACCTTTGAAGACAATAGTAAATGGGCACTTGGCGATGCAGGATTTGCGTACGCTCCTGAAATAATTGAATCGAATTACCAAATAGAAGAAAACTATTTGCCTCTACTGCCAACGTTAATTGAAACTAAAGCCAAAAATTATGAGCCTTGGCAATATAATTTGAATTTAGATAATGGGTATGTTCTCTGCGTAAATAAAATTGATACTCTGTCTGGCATTTCATTTACTTATACAATTAAAAAGAAATAATTGAGCACTTCGTCTAACTATCGGTGCTTCCGCAGCGCTGCGGGATTGCTTCGCAACCCTTGCTTGGGCTACGCCACATTTCGCTTTGTCACTCGCCTTGCAGAGCAAGTCTCGCGCCAAGTGCTTGCGCACTCGCGAAACGTCGGAACACCTTGGTCGTTAGCCGCCATTACTAAAACGGTTCAAACATGAAATTTATTCTGTTAGCAAATGGAGGTATTCCACTATTATTTGAAAGTTGGTTGCTGGGAATAATTAATATCCCTTTGGCATTTATTGAATTTACTTCTCTCTTTCTTTTAATTAAGTTTCAAACAAATCAAACGGTTCCTGTTTATGCTTTCTTCTTTATATTTCTTGGGAATATATTGTCATCATTGCTATTTGTTCCGGTTGGAATGGTTGCTGGAACAGGAAATGTTGGGGAATATAGTTTCTTCTTTTTGTTATTGTTGTCACTAATAGCTTCCATAATTATTGAATTTCCATTTTATCATTTTTCTGTTTATAAATTAGGTGAGTTGGAGTTAAGCAAACTCATATTTTTTGGATATCTGGTTTGTATTCATTTAGTTTCTTATCTTATACTTGTTGGCTCTTTTTTCGCTTTTAGGTAGTTTGTTGGTTAAGTTAAATGCTTTGGGCAAGGAAGTAACGGCGGCTAACTGTCGGTTCTGACGCTGCGCTTCGAGATCGCTACGCGACTCTCGCTTGGGCTTACGCCACATTCCGCTTTGTCACTCGTCTTGCAGGGCAAGCCTCGCGCCAAGTCCTTACGGACTCGCGAAACGTCGTCAAACCTTGGTCGTTAGGCGGACATCCGATAAATTTTCTCTTTTTTATTTTAGGGTAAAATATTCTTTAGAAAGAGCCGTGCAAAATCTTTCGTATGTTAGCCCGCTCCTGAGATGCTCTGGTGCCGAAGATTTGAGTTTCATCCTGCTAATTAGATTGCATAGACATGTTTTAACTGATGCCGTATTCGGAGCGGAGATTTGGCATCTAAAAGCTGCATTTTACCGAGACGGCAATTTGCCGAATTAGAGAAGGCCAATATTTGGAATGCACCGTATTTGGATCGGACGTCGCCTAACTAACGGTTCTGACGCTTCGCTTCGAGATCGCTACGCGACTCTCGCTTGGCCTTCGGCACATTCCGCTTTGTCACTCGTCTTGCTTAGCAAGTCTCGCGCCAAGTCCTTCGGACTCGCGGAACGTCGTCAAACCTTGGTCGTTAAACGCAAGCCAGCAAAATTATGGATGAACAAGAAAAAACTTTCGATATGAGCGCTACTGATCAAAAGGTGAGAGGAGAGTATTTTCCCTTAGGATTTAAAGAGAGCTTTTACGAACCTTATCTTACCGCAGAAATTGCGCAGCTAATATTAAATAAAGCTACGAACCTAAATCATTCAATTTCGAAATGGAAAAAATTGGGGACCTTCCGTTTTGAGGGCAAAAAGCTAAATGGAGAATCAATTTCGGGTGAAACCAGTTTTGCAAAAATTGAACAAATTTTAAAAGGTAACCGAGAATATCTTTCTAATGGTACCGTAATTCCTGAATTGCCTATTACTTGGATGGATTCATCCATTGCCATTCAGTTGAATTTTTATGCACCAGAAAATGGCTCTGAAAAATCATTAACTATTGAATTAAATACAAAAGGATCACATAACTATCCAATTTTGCCTCGAATAGATAGAGAAGGCATGGCATTTTCGTCCACCTTGGATACTCTGGAGAAAATATTATATAATGTAAAAATTGATTTAGTTAAAAATTCAAACCTGATGCTTGTGGGAAGTAATAATTATTGGCTGGAAAAGCTAATTACTTATTTGAATACATCAGTATCTTTAATAGAGAATATGCTCATTATGCTTTACTATAAAGCCAAGCATGATCATAGCACTTTTGGGTGGCAGTTTGATGAACAAAAACTCGGACAAACATATTCACGTAGGCTAACAGATAAAATAAGTTGGGTTTACACTATTACCGGCAAACATCTTCCTGATCTTACTGAAGAATTAAAAGCTCTGAATGAGCTAAAAGCTGTAAGAAATCATTTAAATCACTTTGATCCACCTGTTTTTGCTTGCACTATTGAAGATGTAGCAGACTGGTTAAATAGAAGTTATTACATTGCTCGCTTAGCACTGAAAGTCCGCCAAACAGTAAATTCTTCTGTATCTGGAAATTTAATAAAATTACTACTCTCAAAACCTGTCTTATACTCTCCAAATGATCCCGGAAAAGTAAGATATAAACAAACTGCTACGGGATATAAAAGCTGCTTTGTTGGCGAATAAGCTGGCCAGCGTTTAACTATCGGTTCTGACGCTGCGCTTCGAGATCGCTAACGCGACTCACTCGCTCGGCCTCCGGCACATTTCGCTTTGTCACTCGTCTTGCATAGCAAGCCTCGCGCCAAGTGCTTCGCACTCGCGAAACGTCGTCAAGCCTTGGTCGTTAGACGAACAGTTTGGCTAAATTTTCTTTAAAAAGAAAATGGTTGACAACGTAACCCTATGGGTTACGGTATATGTATTGATTATCTCCTTTAGACACAAGGGCCTTGAACATTTTTTTGAAACTGGCAGTAAGAAAGGAATTCAGGCAGATCATTCTAACAAATTAGCTAGAATTCTAGATAGGTTAGATTCATCCCTATCTCCTAAAGATATGGACTTACCAGCATATCGCTTACATCCTCTTAAAGGTCGTGAAAAGGGTAGGTGGTCAGTCTGGGTAAATGGAAATTGGCGTGTTACCTTTGAATTTGAAGGTGAAAATGCAATAATAGTCGATTACGAAGATTATCACTAGAGGCAAGATTTTATGAATAAAAGAAAACCTACTCATCCTGGTGAAATTTTACTAGAAGATATAATAAAGCCCTTAGGATTAACTATCACTGAGGCTGCGAAAGACTTAGGAATATCTCGCAAGACGTTATCAGAAATAGTGAATTGCAAAAGTCCAGTTACTCCGGAAATGGCAGTAAGAATAGCAATTGCAACGAATACCTCAGCAGAGAGTTGGCTGAGCATGCAAACAAAATTAGATTTATGGACTGCGATGCAAGAAAGGCCTAAGAATATAATCAAGTTTCCAATTTCTGCGCAATAGAGCCAAACCGTCGTCTAACTAACAGCTCTGGCGCAGCGCTTCGGGATTGCTTACGCAACCCTCGCTTGGGCTTCGCCACATTCCGCTTTGTCACTCGTCTTGCAGGGCAAGACTCATGCCAAGTCCTTCGGACGCGCGGAACGTCGCCAAGCGTTGGTCGTTAGGCGAAATGTCACGGAAGCCGAACATCAATTGTATATGGAGATAATTAGTCTATGCCTATTCCTTACGAATTAGAAAAAGATGTCGTTAACGAGGTTAATAAACTCTTCAAAAAGAATGAAGCAAGTATGGTTATGGAAAAATTAAGAAATACGCAACTTTGGGCTGAGGATTCAGGACCGCCGGCTAGAATCCATCTTGCAATGGTTTGGAAATCGAAAGGAGATATAGAAATTTTTCTAAAGACACTGTATGATGGATTGGATTGGCGTGATTTATTAGTAGAGATGAAATTGGCGGATGAAAATTGGAAAGAAATACTTTATAAGAAAAATATATATGCTGACCAATGGATAAGAAAATAGGCTTCCTGTGACACTTCGCCTAACTATCGGTGCCTCCGCTCCGCTCAAGGCTGCTTCGCACCTTTCGCTCGGGCTACGCCACATTCGCGTCCGTCACTTCGTTTGCATGAGCAAACTCGTGCCGTTGCGAACGTCGGAGCACCTTGGTCGTTAGGCGTCATAAATTCAAATCAATTTTAATATAGGAAATAGAAATGGCAAAACCAACAGATAAAGAACGATTCTTTGCAAACTTACCAATTGATGGAAAACCAATTTCAAATAAAGCCCTAAAGGCTGTATTAGAATACGATGATGATAAATATCTAAGAATTCGGAAAGAGTTATTAGATGAAGGGCGAGTCTCCATTGGAAGAGGTTATGGGGGCTCAGTTTATAGAATAGCTGATATTGATATATCTAACTTTAAAGAGATAAAATCTAAAAAAGAAGACAAGTATAAAAGTGAGTTAACATTATACGATTCTTTTTTAAAAACTATAAAAGAAAAGCATACGGCATACTTTGAATACGATAAATATATAATTCAAAAAACGGCTCACTCAGGGTCAAGAAACACTGGAGGAGTGTGGACTAGGCCCGACATTACATTAATCACAGTGCAAACATTTCCATACATTCCGAATAAAATATTAGATATAATTACCTTTGAACTAAAGCATTATAAAGATTTTTCAATAGTCGGTGTTTTTGAATGCGCTGCACACACTCGGTTTAGTAATAAAAGCTATTTATCGATCTATTTTCCTGAAGATGAATTTCAAAATCTAAGTGATGATGATTTTGAAAGAATAAAAGGTGAATGCGAGCGATTTAAAATCGGCCTAGTTATTTTTAGTGATCCAGAAAATTATGATACTTTTCATTTTCATGTCGATCCTGAAAGAAACTCGCCTGACCCGTCTGAACAAAATGAATTTCTCTCACAGCAGATCAAAGAAGATAATAGAAAAATACTTTTAACTTATCTGAGATAGGTGAATTTACGACGCCTAACTGTCGGTGCTTCCGCTACGCTTCGGGATCGCTAACGCGACCCTCGCTCGGGCTTCGCCACATTTGCTTCTGGCACTCGTCTTGCAAAGCAAGCCTCGCGCCATCGCAAACGTCGGAACACCTTGGTCGTTAGGCGAACATCCGATAAATTCTTTCTTTTTTATTTTAGGGTAAAATATTCTTTAGAAAGAGCCGTGCAAAATCTTTCGTATGTTGGCCCGCTCCTGAGATGTTCTGGTGCAGAGCTATGGAGTTTCATCTTGTTGATTAGATTGCAGTTTGTGGACTTTAACTGGTCCCGTAATCGGAGCGGAGATCTGGCATCTGAAAGTAGTATTTTACCGAAACGGCAATTTACTGAAGTATAAAAATGCAACTATTTGGAATGCACCGTATTTGGATCGGACGTCGGCCTAACTTACGGTGCCTCCGCGTCGCTCGGGGCTTGCTTCGCAACCCGCTCGCTTGGGCTTTGCCACATTCGCGTCCGTCACTTCGTTTGCATGCGCAAACTCGTGCCGTTGCGAACGTCGGAGCACCTTGGTCGTTAGGCGTAATCGAGTAAAAAACAATTGTAAAATAGATTTTGCTAATTTGCTTTAATATATTCTATGTCGATAAAAGATTATTTCTCAGATAAGATTGCTGCAATTTCAACTCCAAGCGAATCTAATCTTCTTTCCATCTCTAATTTTACTCGATTTTCCGATAATTCTGCAGTTCTCTTTAAATTAGATTGCAAAGGGGATCATTTTCAAGTAAGTAGTTTCAGTTTTTTTGCTGATACTAATATCTTTAAGCGCTTTCTGCCGGACTTAAAAAAATCATACCAAAGTTTATCTGGAATTGCTAAGATTGAAACATCATATGAGGATGATGTTCTAAAAATCAAATTCAAAGACAATGGTCATATTGATATTCTGTGTAATGTATTTATTCATGATGAATATTCTCAGGTCGTAAATATTGGGTTTGAATTAGATCAATCGTATTTGCCATCATTTATTGAATCATTAGAAAAGATTTACGAGGAACTATTTCCATAAGTTCTCGACTACGCCTAACCTTCGGTGCTTCCGCAGCGCTTCGAGCTTGCTTCGCAACTCTCGCTTGGCCTTCGGCACATTTCGCTTTGTCACTCGCCTTGCAGAGCAAGTCTCGTGCCAAGTGCTTACGCACTCGCGAAACGTCGGAACACCTTGGTCGTTATACGCAAGACGCCCAAATATTGCATTTTATAGAAGAATTCATTTGACTTATATACAAAGATTGTATATACTAAAGAAATGAACCAGACTGTTAATATTTCCTTTGAAAAGGGGCTTTTAAAAGAAATAGATAAAATTGCCAAAAGAGAACATAGATCAAGGTCAGAATTGATTCGTGAAGCGGCGAGAGCCTATATAGAAAAGAAATTTAAATGGGAAAAAATTTTCGAAATTGGCTCAGCAATTTCTAAGACAGCAAATATTACTGAGGAATCCATTATAGATGAGATAAAACTAATTAGGAAGCAGAAGAAAACTCCCTGATGCTTAAAGTTCTTATAGATACCAATGTTTACATATCAGCAATTCTATTTGGTGGCAAACCTAAAGTTATTTTAGAAGAGCTAATATCGGGTAAGATAATTGGCTACATTTCTGATTCCATCTTAAAAGAAATTGAAGAGACATTAAAAAAGCCAAAATTTAAGTTAAGTGAAGAATTTATCTCAATAGTTTTATCTGAAATTGAATCACTCACAGAGAAAATAGTAAATATATCTCTAAAAGACTATGCGGGTCTTCGAGACAGAGATGATTATCACATACTTGAGAGTGCGATTTCAGCAAAGGTCGATTATTTAATTACTGGCGATCAAGATTTACTGGTTTTAAAGAATTTGAAATCTCTCAAGATTATTTCTCCTGAACAATATTTAAGTTTGGATAGTAGTGGGGCGTCCAGCGTATAACTAACAGCTCTGGCGCAGCGCTTCGGGATTGCTTTCGCAACCCTCGCTTGGGCTTCGCCACATTCCGCTTTGTCACTCGTCTTGCAGTGGCAAGCCTCGTGCCAAGTCCTTCGGACTCGCGGAACGTCGCCAAGCGTTGGTCGTTAGCTGCAATTGCCGTATAATGTTGTCGTGAACACATAAGAATGTATGTTCTTATTTG